>CAZSNL010000116.1:0-8440 GCA_964608275.1 uncultured Hyphomicrobiales bacterium
ACGGGTTTCTCCCGTGCCGGCGATCGATCTGTCAGACCATGCGGGAGATGCCTTGTCACCGGTAGCAGACACGATCTTCCGGCAGGCCAGGTTGCCCGACGGAAGGCTCGCCGACATCGTGGTGGCCGGCGGCCGGATCGCGGCGATCGAAGCCGGTTCGGCCGGTGCTGGCGGCGCGCAACAGACGATCGACCTTGCCGGCGCCCTCGTCGTGCCGGGTTTCGTCGAAGGCCACATTCATCTAGACAAGAGCTGGATCGGCGATACCTGGAAGCCGCACCGGCCGCATACCGCAGGCTTCGACGTCCGCGAGCGCCTCGCCTTCGAGAAGGAACTGCTGGCCGGGGCCGCGCCGATGGACCACCGCGCCTCCGCGCTCATGGAACTCGCCGTCTCGCACGGCTCGACCGTCATCCGCAGCCACGTCGACGTGGACGCCATCGTCGGTCTGCGGCATCTCGAAACCCTGCTCGCGGTGCGCGAACGCTACCGTGACGCGGTGACCATGGAGCGGGTGGCGTTCCCCCAGCGCGGTGTCGTCTCCTGCCCGGGAACCGATGCCCTGCTGGACGCGGCCATCGAGGCTGGCGCCGATCGCATCGGCGGCATCGACCCCGCCGGCATGGATCGCGACATCGAGGGGCAGCTCGACGTCGTCTTCGGAATTGCCGATCGGCGCGGCGTCGCCGTCGACATTCACCTCCACGATCCGGGGCTGCTCGGCGTATTCCAGCTCGAGCAGATTGCCGCCCGCACCGCTGCCCTCGGCCTGCAGGGCAGGGTCGCGGTCAGCCACGCCTACTGCCTGGGCGACGTTCCGCTCGACGTCGTGCGCCGGACAGCCGAAACGCTGGCCGGAGCCGGCATCGCCATCATGACCAATGCGCCGGGCTACCGGCCGTTTCCCCCGATCAGGGTGTTGCGTGATGCCGGCGTCCTGGTGTTCAGCGGCAACGACAATGTTCGCGATGCCTGGTGGCCCTACGGCGAAGCCGACATGCTGCAGCGCGCCATGTTGCTCGGCTACTGTTCCGGTTTCTTCACCGACGACGAGCTGTCGCTGGCCTTCGACATCGTCACGGCGAACGGGGCGCGTGCCCTCGGCATCACCGATTACGGCCTCAAGCCCGGTGCGCCTGCCGACCTGGTGGTGATGGATGCCGCCCATGTCCAGGAGGCGGTCGTGGCGCGACCCGTCCGCCGGGCGGTATACAGAAACGGCCGGCTGGTGGCGCGCGACGGTGCATTCTGCGCCCACTGATCCCGCATCGGTTCATCGAAGAGGAACTCCGGAGGACATCTTGAGCGAGATTGACGTTGCATTCGACGGTGCCAGGCTCCCCGACGGCACGCCCGCCACGATCCTGGTGGCGGGGGGAAGAATCGCCGGGCTGGAGCCGCCGGGATTGCAGGCCGCTGCCGCGAAGGAGCGGGTGGACCTCCAAGGCGCCCTGGTGACGCCAGGCTTCGTGGACGGCCACATACATCTCGACACGACGTTCTTCGGCGATCGCTGGCGGCCGCACCGGCCGTGCAGCAACGGGTTCAACGTCGCCGAGAGGGTGGCGATACAGAAGGAGCTGATCGCCGATGCCGCGCCCATCGAACAGCGTGCCACCGCACTTCTCGAACGGGTGATCTCGCGCGGCACGACCCATCTCAGGACGCACGTCGAGGTCGACCTCGACTTCCAGCTCCGCCACCTCGAGGCGATCGTTGCGCTGAGGGACCGCTATCGCGACGCGATCTCGATCCAGATCGTCGCGTTCGCGCGCGGGACCATCCTCCGCGAGGGGACCCTCGAACTGCTCGAGGAGGCGCTGCAGCAGGGTGCCGACATCATCGGTGGCGTCGATCCCGCCGGCTACGAGGGCGACATGCAGGCGCACCTCGATGCAGTGTTCGGGCTGGCCGAGAAGCACGGGCGCGGCATCGATCTTCACCTTCACGATTCCGGCTCGCTCGGTCTCTTCGAACTGGACGAGGTGGCGCGGCGGACCACCGCCCTCGGGATGCAGGGCCAGGTGGTCATGAGTCACTCCTATGCGCTGGGCGAGCTGCCGTGGGCCACGGTCGCTCCGACCGCCCGGCGCCTTGCCGAGGCCGGCATTGCGATCATGACCAACGCTCCCGGCGACCACCCGTTTCCTCCGGTGCTGGCGCTGCGCGAGACGGGGGTCACGGTGTTCGCCGGAAACGACGACATCCGCGATTCCTGGTGGCCTTACGGCGACGGCGACATGCTCGAGCGGGCCATGCTGATTGGCTACCGGTCGGGGTTCTTCACCGACGAGGAGCTGGAGGTCGCCTTCGATCTCATTACCGAAAGCGCCGCTCGGGCGATCGGGGTGAAGGACTACGGCCTCGGCCTCGGCGCACCGGCGGACTTCGTCGCCCTCGATGCCCAACATGTTCCCGAGGCGGTCGTCGGCCGGCCAGCCCGCCGCGCCGTCTACAAGAACGGCCGGCTGGTGGCGCGCGACGGAAACTTCATCAGTTCCCGGCAGTGAAGGGAGGCGAAACTGGACAGCTTCGACACGGTTTTCACCAACGCCAGGTTCCCCGACGGCGACCTGCGCTGGTTCGCGATCCGGGATGGCAGGATTGCCGCCGTCCAGCCGGCGACCGTGGACGCCGCGCCGGCGGCGAAGACGATCGATCTGGGCGGACGGCTGGTCATCCCCGGGCTGATCGATGGCCACATCCACCTCGACAAGACGTTCCTCGGCGACGGCTGGCGGTCGCACCGGCCCTGTTCGGCCGGCTTCAACGTTCATGAACGGGTGGAGTTCGAGAAGGAGTTTCTCGCTGCCGCACGGCCGGTCGTCGAACGCGGCGCGGCCCTGATCGAGACAGTCGTCGCCCGCGGCACGACCCACATCCGCTCGCATGTCGATATCGATGCGCAGTCGAAGCTCGCCAATCTCGAGGCGGTTCTCGAACTGAGGGAGCGGTATCGGGATCGGCTGTCGATCCAGATCGTGGCCTTCCCGCAAAGCGGCATCATCGCCTCGCCGGGCACCGCCGACCTGCTTGACGCGGCGATCTCCGCCGGGGCCGATCTGATCGGCGGCCTCGATCCGGCAGGGTTCGACCGTGACATGAACGGCCACCTCGACGTTGTCTTCGGCATTGCCGAACGCCACGGAGTCGGCGTCGACATTCACCTGCACGACCCCGACGCCCTCGGCCTCCTGGAGCTGGAGGAGATTTCCCGCCGCACCCGTGCCCTCGGCATGGAGGGGCGGGTCGCCGTCAGCCACGCCTATGCGCTGGGCGAGGTGCCGGAGGCGCAAATGCTGGCCGTCGCCGAGACGCTGGCCAGATCGGGCGTCTCGATCATGACCAACGCACCCGGCAGCCACGCCTTTCCGCCGGTGCTCGCGTTGCGCGGCGCCGGCGTCACCGTTTTCGCCGGCAACGACAACATTCGCGATTCATGGTGGCCCTACGGCGATGGCGACATGCTCGAACGGGCGATGATGATCGGCTATCGGTCCGGCTTCTTCACCGACGAGGATCTCGAGGTCGCGTTCGACCTGGCCACGGCCTCGGCCGCCCGTGCGCTCGGCATCGAGGGCTATGGCCTGGCACCGGGTGCGCAGGCGGACTTCGTCGTTCTCGAAGCCGAGCATGTACCCCAGGCAGTGGTCGCGCGCCCGGTGCGCCAGGCGGTGTACAAGGCGGGGCAGTGCGTTGCCCGTGGCGGCGTGTTCGGTGCCGCCTGAACGACGCCACGTCCGGTCACAGCAGCGGTGAGAGGAGCCTGGTAGCGGAGTCGCGGAATCGCAGCACCGGGTGGCGCGAGTGGTACTCGTCCGGCGAGAACTCGCAGCAGTGCTCGAGGTCGCGTTTGAACGCCTCTTCCAGCTCCCTCACGAGCTCGCGGTTGTACAGGACCGCGTTCAGCTCGTAGTTGATGCTGAAGCTGCGTATGTCGATGTTGGCCGAGCCGATCGAGCAGATCTCGGAATCGATGCTGATCGTCTTGGCGTGCAGGTAGCCCTTCTGGTACAGGAACACGCGGACGCCCGCCGCCGCGACATCCATGATGTAGGTGTTGCCTGCCCACTCCGGCAGCGGATTGCCGGAGGCGCGTGAGCTCAGCATGACACGCACGTCGACGCCGGCAAGGGCGGCCGACTTGAGGGCTTCGGCGATGCTCGCATCCAGGACGAAATAGGGCGACTGGATGTAGACGTGGCGCTGGGCGGACACGATCAGGAAGAAGTAGAGCTGGCGGATGCTTGCCCATTGCGAGTCCGGTCCCGACGTCAGGATCTGGACCGGTACGTCATTCTGCACCACCCGCTCCGGCACGGCCGGAAAGTAGTCCTTGTGGAAGAGGTCCTCGTTGGCCGCGTTGTACCAGTCGATCATGAACACCGACTGCAGGATGGCTGCGGCCTCGCCCTCGATCCGCACCTGCGTGTCCCGCCAGTGGTCGAACCCCTTGCCGCCGCTCAGGTGCTCGCGGCCGATGTTCATTCCGCCCGTATAGCCGATGACGCCGTCGATGACGGTGATCTTGCGGTGATTCCGGTAGCTGATCGTGTGCATGTGCCAGAACGGCGATGTCGGCAGGACATCGATGCCGGCGGCGCGCATGGCGGCGAGGTAGGCCCGGCTGAGATGCATGTGGGAGCCGATCGGATCGTAGAGCAGCCTGACCTTCACCCCTTCGCCCGCCTTGCGGATCAGCAGGTCCTTCACGCCCTCGGTGAAGTCGTCGGCGCCCCAGATGAAATACTGCAGGTGGATCGAGTGCCGGGCGGCCTCGATGTCCGCCTTCAGTCTCGGATAGAACTCGGCGGCATCCTGGAGGAGCTCCACGGCGTTGCGTCGGGTGAGCGCCGAGTTCGAGTTGCGCCGCACCAGCAGCATCAGCTTCCTGTGGCTTGCGCCTTCGCCTTCGAGGCGCTCGATCTCGGCGTCCTGCCGGGCGAGAAGCGGCGCCAGGAGCGGCCGGACGTTCCCCTCGAGCGTCTGGCGTACCAGCTTGCTTTGTCGGGCAAATACCTTCCTGTCCCGTCCGAACAGGAAATAGATGGCGAGGCCGAGGCCGGGAAGCAGGGTAAAGGCGAGAATCCAGGCCAGCGTCGATTGCGGCCGGCGGTTCTCCATGATGATGAAGGTGACGACGACGAGCGCATAGAGGCTCGTTGCGACCGTAATGTAGTAGACCATGAACTGCCTTCGGTGAACGCCGGCGCTTGCCGAACCCAACCCGGCGACAGGCTAGAACGGACAGTCGGGCGGGAAGTTCGGTTGCCGCTTTTCGATTAGCGCCCTGCGGCCTTCGCGGACCTCGGGCCCCGAGAAGCCGATGAACTCGAGGGCGAGCGAGGTGTCGAAGGTCGGGCCGGCCATCCGCAGCCAGTTGTTGAGTGCGTGCTTGGTCCAGCGGATGGCGACCTGCGGTCCGGCGAGCAGCCGGTCGCACACCGTCATCGCCGTGTCGATCACCTTGTCGTCGTCGGCGCACAGGGAGACGAGGCCGATCCGCTCTGCCTCCTCGCCGGTTACCGTCTCGCACAGCAGGAGGTGGTACTTCGCCTTGGCCATTCCGCACAGCAGCGGCCAGATGATCGCCGCATGGTCGCCGGCCGCGACACCGAGCCGGGTATGCCCGTCGATGATGCGCGCGCTGCGTCCGGCAACGACGATGTCGGCGAGCAGGCCCGCGGCGAGGCCGGCGCCGACGGCCGGTCCCTCGAGGGCGGACACGATGGGCTTGGTGCAGTTGATCATGTTGTAGACGATGTTGTGCGCGTCCCTCCAGGCGCGCACGCGGGTGTCCCAGTCGTCCGCCATCTGCTCCACCAGCCCCAGGTCGCCGCCGGCGGAGTACACGCCGCCGTCGCCGCGCAGCAGGACGACTGCCGTCTCCGGGTCGGCATCGATGTCGGGCCATACCCGGCCGAGTTCGTGGTGGCCGGTTTCGTCGAGCGCGTTGAGCTTGCCCGGATTGGACAGGATGACTTCCAGCAGGCGCGGTTTCGGGCGGTTGAACTTGAGCGCCTCGTAGGCCTGGTACCGCTCCGTCATGTCTTCCGTTCTCCGTGGCGCGTCGATGAGGGGTGGGGAAGGATCGCCCCGTTATGCTATTGGAAGTGAGCGGCGGCAACCGTACATGATCTGTTGCGGCGTTTGCAGGCAGGCCGGGCGGGCACGGGAGACCTGAACCGGGAGCGGCGATGGCAAGGGACAGGAACACGATTCCGGACGTCGTGGCGCGGCTTGGTGACAGTCGAACCGTCGCCAGGCTGGCCAGCCGGTTCGGCGTGTCGCCGGAACAGGCCCGCGGCGTGCTCGAGGAACTGGCGCCCCTCGTTGCCGGCCGGACCGACGCGCGGAGCGCCTTCGCGGAAGCGGCGAGGCGTAGCGGCCTCGATCGCGACATGCTGTCGAGAATGCTTCCCGTGGTTGCCGGCATGGTGGCCGGTGCCGTCGCCTCGCGGGTGCCGATCCCCGGCCTCGCCGGGCTCGCCCGCGCTGCCGTCACCCGGATGTTCAGCGACCGTCAGCAGGCCACCGCGGAGCCGGAGGCGTCGCTTACCGTCGACGAATTTCTCGAGGCGGCAAGGCGCACGCGCCGCAAGTAGGCCGCCGCCGTTGCAGTGGCGACGGCGGCCTCGGCATCGATCCGGTTCACCGGCTCGCCGTCAATGAACCGGGTTCGCGGTGCCGTCGTGCGAGGTTCCGCAACTCCCGGGCCCGCCGTTCGCGCGCGTGGCGCTGCAGCGATGCCGCCGCGTTGCGGTCAAACGGCAGGGCGAGCGCCTGGCGGATGTCTTCGCGCTCGTAACCGATGTCGTCGAGAATGTGCGGGTCGAACTCCAGCATTTCGCGGAGACTGCGGCGCCGCCGCCACTCCCTGAAGCGCTCGACGAACGCCGCACGAAGGAAGCCGGCGAATGCGGCAGACCGGAGTTCGGCTGCCCGGTCACGGATGGAAAGGGCTGGCATGGCATGATCCTCCTGCTCGCGGAGCCTTCGGGTTCCGTCGGGTGGCGTTCGGGACCAACCCCATGCGCCTCGGGCCCGACGGTTTGATGACCTGCGTCTGGCGCTTATGTGGCGGTTGGATATTGATCTATCCAACGAATGTTCATAATGGTTACGATCAACAACGGTGATATGTCGGAGCCCCGCCAATGTACACGCTCGACATCGACCTTCTGCGTACCTTCGTCGCCATTGCCGACCGGGGCAGCTTCACCCGGGCGGCCGACGAGGTTGCGAAGACGCAGTCTGCCGTCAGCATGCAGATGAAGCGGCTGGAGCAGGCGGTCGGCCGGCCGCTGTTCGTGCGCAACGGGCGCAGGAGCCGGTTGACGGCCGACGGCGAGCGCCTGCTCGACTACGCCCGCCGCATGGTCCGTCTCAACAACGAGGCGATGAACGCCTTCACCAGGCCGGGGATTTCCGGCCGCGTGCGCATCGGCACGCCGGACGACTACGCCGACCGGTTCCTGCCCGAGATCATGGCGCGGTTCGCGCGGTCCCATCCACAGGTTCAGGTCGAGGTCGAATGCCACGTGAGCATGGAGTTGATGGGCCGGGTGAACGACGGCGAGCTTGACCTCGCGATCATCACCCGCGGCGGCAATCTGCCGCCGGGCGACGTGATTCGTGTCGAACAGCTCAGATGGGTGACGTCGATGCGCCACGATGCCCATCATGAGGAGGTGGTTCCGCTCGCCGCATCACATCCGGGTTGCGTCTGGCGGAAGATGGCGCTCGATGCGCTGGAGACGGCCGGCAGGCGTTACCGCATCGCCTACCAGAGCGCCAACAGCATGGCGATCGCCGCCGCCGTGACCTCCGGCCTCGCCGTTGCCGCAATCCCGGAGATCACGCTGCGGCCGGGCATGCGCGTGCTCGGTGAGGACGAGGGCTTTCCGGCCCTCGGCACGTTCGAGATCGGCCTCATCCGCTCGACCCGCAACACCACCTCGGCGGTCGAGGCGCTGGCGGCGCATGTCCGCGACAGCGTTTCCGACCTCGGCAGCCTCATGGTTGCCGCCGAATAGCGCCGGCTGGCGCGCCGGCACCGGCCCGCCGCAGTGCGCCTCAATAGGCGCAGTCGGTGAAGATGCGGTCGAGGTTGCCGCCCCACGGGCCGTTGTAGAGTTCGAGCAGTTCCTCGGCCGGGGTGCGGCCGGTGCCGACGATGTGCTCCACGGTGCCGAGGAACATCTCCTCGGTTTCGCCGGTGATGTTCTGCACGTTGCGGGCCCGGAGGCCGGCCCGCGAAATCTCCAGCAGTTCCGCCGCGATGTCGCGCACCGTGCGGTCGCGGAACGGCGTGGCAAGCGCGGTGCGCGGCACCTGGTCGCGCAGCGCCTGGCGCTCGTCGGCGGTCCAGTCCTTGACCAGGTCCCAGGCGGCGTCGAGCGCGGTGTCGTCATACAGCAGGCCCGTCCACACGGCCGGC
>CAZSNL010000117.1:0-8343 GCA_964608275.1 uncultured Hyphomicrobiales bacterium
TCGTGCTCGCCGATGTTCCGGTTCCAGCCTTCGGCCACGATCCCGCCTTCCGGCACCCGGATGGAGACCCCCTTCAGCACCAGGATCACGTGATCGTATATGACTTCGATGTTGTTGACGGCGAGGATGGGCCTTTCCGCCGCAGGTTCTGCAGTCATCGATATCAGTCCAAAACGAGTGGGCGGATACCCCGGCCGGCACGACGCCGGCCGGGGCAGTCCTGCCGCGTCTCAGGCAAGCCTCATTCGCAAGCTTCCTTGCGCTCCGGCCATGGCTGGTTCGCCGAGACGTAGGCCTCCGCCGCGGCCTCGAGCAGCGGCTCGACGAATTCCGACATCGGTTCGAACCAGTCCGACACGGGCTCCCACGTCTCGCCGTTCCACTGCTGGACATACATGGCATGGTGTCCGTTGTGGTTGTCGCAGGTCACCCTGATCTCAGGTGCAAATCCCGGCAGGCCGATTTCTTCCCACCGCGCCTGGTCGATGTGCAGGTTCTCAAAACCGCGGCGAACGTCGGCGGCGTCAACCACCGCCTTTCCGGTAAGCTCCTGGGCAGTCCGGATGGCTTCGGCCATGAGCACCGAGTTCATGACGCCGCGGTTGTAGAGGTTCTCGCCGAGCCTTGCGGGGTCGGTCTGGCTCTTGCCGGTATCAATCACGTGCTTCTTGATGTCCTGCAGGGCGGGGAAGTTGGCTCCCACTGCGTGAAGGTTCAGCGTCTTGAAGCCGACGGCGCCGTCACCGGCGGGGCGGGCATCGTCCTCACCGCCAGACCACCAGACACCTATGAACTTGTCCATCGGATAGCGGATCCGCGCCGCCTCCTGGACGGCGGTAGGGTTCATCGCACCCCACCCCCACATCACCATGTAGTCGGGTTGGTCGCGGCGCACATTCAGCCAGATGGAGGACTGATTCTGCATCTGATCGGCCGGCACGGGATATTGTACGAGCTCGAAGCCGAACTTCTTGGCAGCATTCTCGAAAAGCGGAATCGGCTCGCGGCCGTAGCCCGCATCGAGGAAGATGAAGCCGATCTTCTTGCCACTCAACTTGTCCAATCCGCCTTCCTGCTCGCCGATGTACTTGATGACGCCCGACGCGCCGTCCCAATAGGTGGCCGGCGGATTGAAAACCCACGGGAAGGTATTGCCGTCAGCCGATGCCGACAACCCGTAGGCCATGGACAGGATGACGATCTGATCGACGCCCGCCTTCGGAATGAGGGCCAACGTAATGCCGGTTGAATACGGATTTATGATCAGCGGATGCTTGGGCTTGACGGCGTCGTAGCACTCGACGCCCTTCTGAGTATTGTAGCCGGTTTCACATTCCTCGATGATGATCTTCGCGTCGCCGATGCCCCCGTCGCGCTCGTTCAGCATGGCCAGGTAATCATGCATCCCGTTGGCGATGGGAATGCCGGAATTCGCGAACGGGCCGGTACGATAGGTAAGCAGCGGGATGTACAGGCCATCCTGGGCCGATACCGATGTGGTGGCAGCGCTGGTGAACAGCATTGCCGCTGCGGCGACACCTGCCGCAAGCAATCTCAAACGCATGTCCTTTCCTCCCTTGTTGTTCCCGCCCCCATTGTCGGAACGGAAATGGACGGGGCTCATGGCCCCCGACAGTTTCCCCTAATAGGGAAACGGCCAGACCCTGAGTTTCTGCTTGGCTATCTGCCACAGGCGCGCAAAGCCATGCGGTTCCAGGATCAAGACAACGATGATCAGGCTGCCCACGATCATGAGACTGAGATGCTCCACCGTCTCGGCGGCGATGCGGAAGCCGACCGCCTCCGGCACGCTCCGCAGAACGACGGGCAGGATCCAAATGAACGCGGCCCCGAAGAATGATCCGACGAGGCTACCCAGCCCGCCGATGATGGCCATGAAGAGAATGGTGAAGGAAAGCCGGATGCTGAACGCAGACGCCTCCGCCGCCCCGAACCAGAAGAAGACCATCATTGCGCCGGCGACGCCGCAATAGAACGAGGATACGGCGAACGCCACGAGCTTCGTCCGCAGCAGCCTGATACCCATCAGTTCCGCGGCGATGTCCATGTCGCGGACCATCATCCATGAGCGGCCGACGCGCCCGCGTACGAGGTTGGAGGCAATCCAGGTGAGCAGCACGACGATTGCGAGCACCACGAGGTAGCGGACGGTCGGCGTGGCAGCCGGTCCGACGACGGGTACGCCGAACATGGTGCGTGTCGGGACCTCGATGGCGCCGGAGATATTATAGTTGTAGAGCCACGGGATCCGGATGAAGCACCATTCCAGGAAGAACTGCGCGGCAAGGGTGGCAACCGCCAGGTAGAAGCCCTTGATCCGCAGGCTCGGGATGCCGAACACGAGCCCGATGCCGGCGGCGAAGAACCCGGAGACGAGAACCAGAAGTATGATGTTCACATCGGGGAAGAGGATCGTCAGCTTGTAGCAGGCGTAGGCCCCCACACCCATGAATGCGCCCGCTCCCAGCGAGATCTGCCCCGCATATCCGGTCAGGAGGTTCAGCCCGATGGTCGCCAGCGCGAACACCAGGAACGGGATCATGATCGAGGACAGGAAGAAGTTGGAAGCGGTCAACGGGAGGACGAGAAACGCGATCACCAGGATGAGCGCGATGGCGACCCGATCCTGACGGATCGGGAACACCGCCATGTCCTGCGCATAGCTCGTGTTGTACTGTCCGACCTCGCGATAGAGCACGCCTTGCTCCTACTCCTAAACGCGTTCGATGATCCGTTCGCCGAACAGCCCCTGCGGGCGGAACATCAAGAAGGCGAGGGCAATGAAGTAGGCGAGCCAGTTCTCGATCCCGCTTCCGAGCAGCGGACCCCAGTAGATCTCGCCGATCTTCTCGCCGATGCCGATGATGAGGCCGCCGACTATGGCGCCGGGGATCGAGGTCAGCCCGCCGAGGATGATCACCGGCAGCGCCTTGAATGCTACGATCTCGAGGGCGAACGAAACGTTCGAGCGCGCGCCCCACATGATGCCGGCAACTAGTGCGACCACACCGGCGGTGAACCAGACGATGACCCAGATCGTCTCCAGCGAAATCCCGACCGACAGCGCCGCCTGATGGTCGTCCGCGACCGCTCGCAGGGCGCGGCCGATCTTGGTCCTGTTGAAGAAGACCGCGATCACCAGAACCATGGCGATGGCGATCACCGCAGCGGCGACATCGAGCTGCTGGATGATGATGAAGCCGCCGAAAGCTTCCAGTTCGAACGAGCCGGTGGGTATGCCGAGCTGGCGGGTGATCATGACCTTCGGTTCGCCGCCGAAGATGAATTCGCCCAGGCCGATTAGGAAGTACGTGAGGCCGATGGTTGCCATGAACAGGATGATGTCGGGCTGGTTCACCAGCGGGCGCAGCACCAGTCGTTCGACGCCGACGGCAAGCAGCAGCATCATCAGGATGCAAAGTGCCAGCGCGATGTAGGCCGGCACGCCGATCTCGTAGAGCCAGACCAGCGCCAGCGCGGCAAACACCACCATGATCCCCTGGGCGAAGTTGAGGATGCCCGAGGCCTTGAAGATGAGGACAAAACCGAGGGCGATGAGCGCGTAGAGGACGCCGCCGACGAAACCTTCCCAGAGAACCTGGAGGAAGAAGTCGGGAAGCGTCGCCATCTGGACGAAGGGGGCGACAAAGATCTGGTGAAGCATCCCCCCGGCCCTCAATGCACCACGCCGAGATAGGCTTCGATCACGCGCTCGTTCCCCTGCACCTCGGTTGGCGTCCCGTCGGCAATGAGCTCGCCGTGATCGAGCACCGCGACCCGGTCGGAAAGATCCATGACCACGGCCATGTCGTGTTCGATCAGCGCGATCGTGGTGTCGAACTGATCACGGGTGTCGAGGATGAACCGCGACATGTCCTCCTTCTCCTCGACGTTCATGCCGGTCATCGGTTCGTCGAGGAGCAGGAGATCCGGCTCGGTTGCCAGCGCCCTGGCCAGCTCCACGCGTTTCTGAAGCCCGTACGGCAACCGTCCTACCGGCGTCCGGCGGATGTGTTCGATCTCGAGGAAGTCGATGATCCGCTCGACGACCTCGCGGTGGGCAATCTCCTCGCGCCGGGCGGGACCGAAGTGCAGCAGATGCCAGAAGAAGTGCGTCTGCATCTTCAGCGTGCGACCCGACATGATGTTGTCAAGCGTGCTCATGCCCTTGAACATGGCCACGTTCTGGAACGTCCTGGCGATCCCCTGACTGGCGGCGATGTATGGGCGCATGTCGCGACGGGTCTCACCCTTGAACGTGATGGTGCCCTGTTGCGGATGGTAGAAGCCGTTGATGACGTTGAGCATCGACGTCTTGCCGGCGCCGTTGGGCCCGATGATCGCACGGATCTCGCCCTTGCGGATGTTGAAGCCGACGTTACGCAACGCCCTTACCCCGCCGAACGAGAGCGAGATGTTGTCGACCGCGAGCAGCACCTCCTGTGCCGCGGCCGCGGCAGTCTCCGGCGCGCTCATTCGGCGGCCTCTCTCAGGATCCTGTCGTTGGGCGGATAAACCTGCATGTCACGGATCTCGACATCGGCCTCGATCATGCCCTTCCGGCCGTCCTCGAACGTCACCTCGGTACGGATGTGCTGACGCTTCTTCGACGTGTCGAACAGGGCCTCGATGAGCAGCGCGTAGCGTTCTGCAATGAAGCCGCGGCGCACCTTGACCGTGCGGGTGAGTTCGCCGTCGTCGGGATCGAGTTCCTTGTGCAGGATCAGGAACCGCCGTACCTGGGCGCCAGCGAGTTCGGGTTCTTCGGCAAGCTCCCGATTGACCTGGTCGACGTCGCGCTCGACCATCCGGTAGACCTCCGGATGCTGGGCAAGCTCCTGATAGGACGCGTAGGCGATGTTGTTGCGCTCCGCCCAGTTGCCCACCGCGGCAAGGTCGATGTTGATGAACGCAGCACAAAAATCGCGGCCGTGTCCGAACGCCACCGCCTCCTTGATGTTGGGGAAGAACTTGAGCTTGTTCTCGATGTATTTCGGCGGGAACAGCGAGCCGTTCCGCAGGCGGCCAACGTCCTTCGCCCGATCGATGATCTTGAGATGGCCATTGTCATCGAAAAAGCCGGCATCGCCCGACCGGACCCAGCCGTCTTCGGATTTCGTCTCGCTGGTTGCCTCGTCATCCTTGAAGTAGCCGACGAAGACGCCGGGGCTGCGGTAGAGGATCTCGCCGCTGTCGTCGATCCTGATCTCCACCTGCGGGGCCGGCTTGCCGACCGTGTCGGCGCGAATCTCCCGATCTGGCTGGACCGTGACGAAGACGCTGGCCTCCGTCTGTCCGTAGAGCTGCTTGAGGTTCATGCCGAGCGAACGGTAGAAGCGGAACATTTCGGGGCCGATCGCCTCGCCGGCGGTATAACCGATACGAACCCGCGAAAAGCCCAGCGCGTTCTTCAGCGGGCCGTAGACCAGCAGATGACCGAGCCAGTACTGCAACCGGTCGCTCACCCGCACCGGCTCGCCATTGAGGATCGGCTCGCCGACGCGCCTGGCCAGATCGAGGAAGTGGTGGAACATCTTCCGCTTGAGGTAGCCGGCATCCTCCATACGGATCATCACCGTGGTCAGGATGCTCTCCATGATCCGCGGCGGGGCAAAGAAGTACGTGGGCCCGATCTCGCGGAGATCCTGAAGCATGGTGTCTCGGCTTTCGGGACAGCAGACGCAGAATCCCGAGACATAGGATTGCGCGTAGGAGAAGATGTGGTCGCCGATCCACGCCATGGGCAGATAGGCGAGCGACACGTCTTTCTCGGTCAAGCGTTCGAGTTCGCAGGCGTTGCGGGCGCTGATGAGCACGTTGTCGTGTGACAGGACGACACCCTTGGGCCGGCCGGTCGTGCCCGAGGTGTAGAGGATGACGGCAATGTCGGCGCCGCGGCCACTCTCCAGCCCGGCCAGCCAGTCGGCTTCGGCGTTGCTTTCGTTGGCGAGTGCCTGCCGGCCGAGGTCGACGACCGCCTCATAAGGAAGCAGGCCATCGACGCGGTACGCGGACAGGCCACGGGGGTCGTCGTAGACGATATGCCGGATACCCGGATATCGCTCGCGGATCGTCAGGATCTTGTCGACCTGTTCCTGGTTCTCGGCCACGACCATTGCAACTTCGGCGTGCTCGAGCACGAATCCCATCTCGTCGGCGACGGAGTCCTGATAGACGGGAACCGGCACCGCGCCGAGGCTCTGGGCGGCAACCACCGTCCAGTACAGCCGGGGGCGGTTGTCGCCAACGATGCCGACCTTGTCGCCGCGGTTCAGGCCGAGTTTCGATAATCCGATCGCGAACGCCCGTACTTCGTCGAGCACCTGCGACCATGTCCATGTCTGCCAGATGCCGAAGTCCTTCTCGCGCATCGCGGGACGTGCGGCATGGACCTGCGCGTTGTGCAGCAGCAGCTTGGGAAAGGTGTCCAGACGGTCTCCGGACCGGTCGTCGCCCAAAGCAGTTCCCTCCACCTGCAGCGCATCGCCTCTTTGCGGGCGATTGCCGGATGTGCCGTGAAATCAAGCCCGTTGCGCCGTTGGTTCCAGCCGTTCAGGCGGATGGGCTTGTACCCGTTTCACACCCGGGCGGAATTTAGCACTGATCCGAAGGGGAGTATATACTACCAATGGGCGCACCGGGCCGCAGTGGGGCGCCCCCCTGAGGAAGCGGTCGGACTTGGCCGGTGCCCGCGCGTCAGGCGACCGCCCGGCGCTCGACGGGAGTGGCGCGAAAGCGCTCCAGCAATCTCGCCTCCTCTTGCTTGGCCGCCTCGAGATTGCGCTCCTTCACGTGACCGAAGCCACGGATCCGGTCGGGAATTTGCGCGAGCGCGACGGCGAGATCGTGGTTCGTCGTGGCGAGGTTGTCGGCAATCTCGTTGACCAGCGTCTCGTATTCGGAGATGAGCGCGCGCTCGCGTCGCCGTTCCTCCGTGCGGCCGAAGATGTCGAATGCCGTCCCGCGCAGGAAACGCAGGCGGGCGAGCAACCGGAACGCCGTCAGCATCCACTGACCAAAGGCACGCTTGCGCAGGTGGCCGGTGACGGGGTCGCGCTGTGCGAGGAGCGGCGGCGCCAGATGGAACTCAAGGCGGTAGTCGCCGGTGAACTCACGGTTCAGTCGTGCCGCGAATGTGCCGTCAGTGTACAGCCGGGCTACCTCGTATTCGTCCTTGTAGGCGAGCAGCTTGAAGTAGTTCCGGGCAACCGCTTCGGCGAGTCCGCTCATCCCCGGTGTACGTGCCTCCTCGACACGGCGGACCTTGTCGACAAGCGAGCGATAGCGCTCGGCATAGGCGGCGTTCTGGTAATCGGTCAGGAACGACATGCGGCGAGACACGATTTCGTCGAGAGTCTGCGCCGGGGCTCTATCCTGCTGCCGGTCGGGACGGGCAATGGCCTCGACGGCGGCCCTGTCGTGCGCGGCCCTGCGGCCCCACAGGAACGCCTGCTTGTTCATCTGGACCGACACGCCATTGAGCTCTATGGCCCGTTCGATGGCGCGGGCCGATACCGGCAGAAGACCCTTCTGGTAGGCGAAGCCGACGAGAAACAGGTTGGCGCCGATGGTGTCGCCGAGAAGATCGCGGGCGAATTCGGTGGCGTCGATGAAATCGACATTGCGGGCCGTGGCACGGGCCTCGATGGCGAGCTTCAGCGCGTCCGACGGAAGTCTGTAGTCGGCGTCGCGGGTAAAGGCGGCGGGCATGCTCTCGTGGTCATTGACGACGAGCTGCGTGCGGCCCGGGCCGACGGGGATCAGATTGCTGCGTGCCGCTGTCGTCACCAGATCGCACCCGATCACCACGTCGGCTGCACCGGCGGCGATACGGATGGCCTGGATGTCCTCCGGGCGGGCAGCGAGCTTGAGGTGCGTGACGACGGCGCCGTTCTTCTGCGACAGGCCAGCCATGTCGATCACGCCGGCGCCCTTGCCCTCGAGATGCGCAGCCATTCCCAGCAATTGTCCGACAGTTACGACGCCGGTGCCGCCAATTCCGGTGACCAGGATGCTGCAAGGGCGGTCGAGGGCGGGAAGCGGCGGCTCCGGCAGGACTTCGAACAGGGGGATGTCGCCAGCCCTTGGCTTCGTCTCGCTGCGGCCTGCCCTGAGCTCGCCGCCATGCACGGTAACGAAGCTCGGGCAGAACCCTTTCACACAGGAATAATCCTTGTTGCAGATCGACTGGTCGATCATGCGCTTGCGACCGAACTCCGTCTCGACCGGTGCGATCGCGACGCAGTTCGACTGCACGCCGCAATCGCCGCAGCCCTCGCAGACGAGCTCGTTGATGAACACCCGCTTGGGCGGATCCGGATA
>CAZSNL010000118.1:0-1777 GCA_964608275.1 uncultured Hyphomicrobiales bacterium
TGCCACCCGTGCTGCGGTCGAGGAGGGCATCGTGCCGGGCGGCGGCGTCGCGCTGCTGCGTTCGATCAAGGCGCTCGACAACCTCAAGGGTGCCAACGAGGACCAGAACGTCGGCATCAACATCGTCCGCAAGGCCCTTCAGGCGCCGGCGTGGCAGATTGCGACCAACGCCGGTACCGACGGCTCGATCGCGGTCGGCAAGGTGCTCGAGAAGGACAGCTACACGTTCGGCTACGATGCCCAGAACGAGGCCTATGTCGACATGGTGAAGGCGGGCATCATCGATCCGACCAAGGTCGTCCGCACCGCCCTTCAGGATGCGGCATCGGTCGCCGGCCTCATGATCACCACCGAGGCGATGGTGGCCGAGAAGCCCGAGCCCAAGCAGGCCCCGGCGATGCCCGGCGGTGGCATGGACTTCTAGGGCGCCGGCATCGGCACCGATACGGACGGCGGGCCGAAAGGCCCGCCGTTTTTCATGCGTACGACTGTCGCCGCCACCCGGGAGAACGCAGCTCGTCGAGCTGCCCCGGAGGTGGCTGGTCATGCAACGCAGGTTGCGGCGGGGCGTTGCCGCAGAAATCGGCAGGCCGATACCCAACCGGGTAATCCGCCCGATACCGACGGCGCCGGGAACGTGCACTTCGACTTCGGCTCGGGCGACAGCCTGCTGGTGGAGAACACCGTGAAAAGCGCAATCGGGGCGGCCGACCTCCTGCTGTAGGCAACCGCCAGCGGCAGGGTTGCTCCGGGGTCTGGATCCTGCCGAACGGATCCGACCATACGGGGCTGCTGCTGCATTAAAAATTGGCAATGATCGCGCCTCGAGGTTTGCCATCGGGGCGCCTTCGCGTTATCCGTGGCGCACGCGGCATCGCACGGGGGCGCGAGGGGATCGCGGATTGCCGCAAGCCCCTCGCGACCTGCCAGGGCACGATGCGCGGTGCGGGAGCGCCCGAAGCACGACAGCCGGCGCACCGGCAAGCTCCGGGTCCCGATTGTCAATGGAAAGCAACGCGGTTGACGGCTTCGGCCGGTGGAACCGTCTCGGGTCGTGGAAGGCGCATGACGCAACTCGTTCGCCTTGAAGGATTGACCAGGCGCTTCGGCGACCTGGTCGCCGTCGACGGCATCTCGCTCGATCTGGAAGAGGGTGAGGTGCTCGGATTCCTCGGTCCCAACGGGGCCGGGAAGTCGACCACCATGAAGATGACGGCGGGGTTTCTCGAGCCGGATGCAGGCAGGGCCATCATCTGCGGCCACGATGTCGTGGCCGAACCGAAGGCGGCGCGGCGCGTACTGGGCTATCTGCCCGAGGGCGCCCCGGCATACGGCGAGATGACCCCGCGCGACTTCCTGAAGTTCGTTGCCGAGGTCCGTGGTCTGTCCGGGCGCAGGCGCAACGAGGCGGTTGCCGAGGCAGCCGCGCGCGCCGGGCTCGACGACGTCATGGATCAGACCATCGAAACCCTGTCGAAGGGCTACCGGCGCCGGGTCGGCATAGCCCAGGCCATCGTTCACGATCCGCGCGTGCTCATCCTCGACGAGCCGACAGACGGTCTCGACCCCAACCAGAAGCACCATGTGCGCACGCTCATTCGCGACATGGCACGGCACAAGGCCATCATCGTTTCCACCCACATCCTCGAGGAAGTCGAGGCGGTGTGTACGCGCGCCGTCATCATCGACCGCGGCCGGATCGTCGCCAATGGCACCGCGCGCGAACTGAAGGCGACGCTGCCGACGTTCAACTCGGTCCTGATCAGGCTGTCCGATG
>CAZSNL010000118.1:1787-8334 GCA_964608275.1 uncultured Hyphomicrobiales bacterium
GATGCGGATGCGCAGCGCGCTGTCGACGTGTTGTCGGCCGTGCCGTCGGTCGCCGGGGTGCAGGTGGAGGATCGCGACGGCGGCGTGCAGACACTCCGCGCCCGGCCGGGGAATGGTGGCGATATCGCAAGCGACGTCGTTCGCGCCCTCGACGGCGCCGGCGTGAGGCCGCAGTCGATCGATGTCGACGAAGGGACGCTGGAAGAGGTGTTCCGCCGCATCACCACCGCCGAGGAGGTCGTCCATGCGTAACATTGCGGCGATTGCCAAACGCGAGCTCAGGGCCTACTTCGCCACTCCCATCGCCTATGTCTTCCTGGTAATGTTCGTCGCCCTGACCGGAGTGTTCACGTTCGAGGTCGGCGGTTTCTTCGAGCGCGGCCAGGCCGATCTCAAGGCCTTCTTCGACTTCCACCCGTGGCTTTACCTGGTGCTGGTGCCGGCGATCTCGATGCGGCTGTGGGCGGAGGAGCGCAAGACCGGGACGGTGGAACTGCTGATGACCATGCCGGTATCGGCGGCCGAGGCGGTGATCGGCAAGTTCATTGCCGGCTGGCTGTTTCTGATCCTCGCGCTGGTGCTGACGTTTCCGCTCTGGATCACCGTCAACGTCCTGGGCGATCCCGACAACGGCGTGATTGTCGCAAGCTACGCCGGCAGCGTCCTCATGGCCGGCGCCTATCTCGCCGTCGGGGCGTGCTTTTCGGCCCTGACCCGCAACCAGGTGATTGCCTTCATCCTTGCCGCGGTCGCCTGTTTCGTGCTGGTCATGAGCGGTTCGCCGATGGTGCTCGGCCTGTTCCAGGGCTGGCTGCCAGAGTTCCTGCTGCGGGCCATTGGCTCGATGAGCTTCCTGACCCACTTCCAGAGCATCACGCGGGGCATTCTCGATGCCGCCGACCTGGTCTTCTACCTGTCACTGATCGTCTTCTTCCTGTTCGCCAACACGATTGCGGTCGAACTGAGGAAGGCGGAGTAGGGCTCTGGCGTTCCCACGGAGAACGACGGAATGGCGAAACCTGATACCCGGCCGAAGAAGCCCAGGCGCGGCGTGATCGCGCTAGCCAGTCTGGTGATGGCGGCGCTTATCGTCCTGTCGGTGAACGTGCTCGCGAGCACGCTTCTGCGCGACGCCACCATCGACCTGACCGAGAAGCGCCTCTACACGCTCTCGGAAGGCACGCACAACGTCCTGCGATCCCTCGACGAACCGGTCACCGTGCGCGCCTACTTCTCGTCCAGTCTCGGCGAGCGCGCGCCGGTATTCCGCCAGTACTTCGACCGCATCCGCACACTGCTCGAGGAATATGCCGCGATCGCCGGCGGCAAGCTCCGGCTCGAGTTCTACGATCCGGAGCCGTTCTCCGACGAAGAGGATCTCGCCGTCGGCGCCGGGCTGCAGGGAATTCCCCTCGGCGAGGGCGGCGAGCTGGGCTACTTCGGTCTCGTCGGCACCAATTCCACAGACACCCGCCTGGTGATGCCTGTCATCAGCCTCGAACGTGAGCCGTTCCTCGAGTATGACCTTACGAAACTCGTCTACTCGCTTGCATTTCCCGAGAAGAAGACGGTTGGCCTGATCAGCGGCCTGCCGGTCGCCGGTGGCCGCCATCCGCAGTTCGGCAATCTGCCCCAGTGGCGCATCATCGACCAGGTACGCGAGTTCTTCGACCTCCAGATCCTGCGCGGCGATGTAGAGGAGATCCCGGACGATGTCGACGTGCTGATGGTGGTGCAGCCGGTCGGGCTCAGCGACGCCACCCTCTATGCCATCGACCAGTACGCGCTGTCGGGCGGCAGCGTGCTGGCGTTCGTCGACCCGAATTCGGAAGTCTATACCAATCGCGGCCAGGGTCTCTCCGGCGGCCGTGACGGCGAAGGGTTCGAGCGCCTGCTGGCCGCCTGGGGTGTGGAACTCGTCAAGGACCGCATCGCTGCCGACCGCGACCACGCCAGGCGCATACAGTTCGGCCAGGGCAACCAGCCGGTGATCACCGACTACGTCGCTTGGCTGGCGCTCGGGCCCGACGCACTCGACACCGATGACGTGGCGGCGGCCGGGATCGAACGGCTGCATCTGGCGACCGCCGGCATCCTGCAGCCGATCGAGGACGCGACCACCGAGTTCGCCAGCCTGCTGACGACCGGTCCCGCCGCGATGACCATCGAGGCCGATGCCGTGCGCGGCATGCCCGACCCGGTCCGGTTGCTGGAGCAGTTCCAGCCGGGCGGCGAACCGCTGACCCTTGCGGCGCGGGTCACCGGCGAGGCGAAAAGTGCATTCGACGGCCCGCCGGCGGCCGAAGAGGAGGGCGGACAGGAGGCCGGCGACGACGGCGAGGCGGCGGAAGCGCCGGCACGCGAACACCGCCAGACGGGCCGGATCAACACGTTGATCTTCGCCGATGCCGACATGCTGTACGACAACTTCTGGGTCAGCGAACGCGAGTTTCTCGGCCAGCGGATCCTGGTGCCGCAGTCCAACAACGCGGATCTGGTGCTCAATGCCATCGACAATCTGACCGGAGGCGAGATGCTGATCGGCCTGCGCGGCCGCGGCATCGAGAACCGCCCGTTCGATCTCGTCGAGGACATCCGGCGCGACGCCGAGCAGAGATACCGGCAGAAGGAACAGGCGCTTGTCGCGAACCTGAAGGAGGTTCAGGACAGGCTCGCCGATATCCAGAAGCAGGGGCAGGGCGGTGACGGCGGGACGATCACCGTGGCCCTGACCGAGGAAGACCGTTCCGAAATCGAGCGGATGCGCCTGCAGATGATCGCCATCCGCAAGGAACTGCGCGACGTGAAGCACGCGCTCAGGCGCGACATCGACCGGATCGAGCTGGCGACCAAGTTCGTCAACATTGCCGGCGTGCCGCTGCTCATCGGCATCGGCGGCGTGGCCGCCGTCGCCGTGCGCCGCCGCCGGCGTCATCGGAAGGCACAGCAACAGGAGGTCGGCTCCTCGTGACCCTGCGCACTCTGATTTCCCTGACGATCGTTGCGGTAATCTCGCTTGCCGCAGCCGGGTACGCCTATTACGCCACCAACGACTGGAGCGACGCCCGGTCGGGCGGACCGCTGTTCCCCGACTTGCCCGACCGGGGCGGCGAGGTGGCGGAGGTCGTGGTCGAGCGTGGCGACACCTCGGTCAGGCTGGTCCGCTCGGGAAGCTCCGACACGGGCTGGGCGCTGGGCGCCGAAGACGGCTATCCCGTCGAGGTCGTGGCCATTCGCGAACTGCTGACGACGCTTTCGGGCATGGAGACGATCGAGCCCAAGACGCGGCTCGAATCCCGTTACGAACTCCTGGACCTCGACGATCCGAAGCGCCCTGACGGCCGGGCGAAGCGCGTCACCCTGCGCGACGCGTCGGGCAACTCGATTGCCGACCTTATCGTCGGCAAGACCCGCTACGGCGTGCTCGGGCCGGCCCGCAACGCCACCTATGTCCGCAAGCCCGACGATCCGCAGACGTGGCTCGCAAGCGGCCAGATCAACGCCCAGACACGGGTCGCCGACTGGGTGGACAGCACGATCTACGCCATCGAGGCCGACCAGCTGTCGCGGGTCACCATCCGCCATCCCGATGGCGAGACCGTCGTCCTGCAGCGCAAGGCGGGAAGCGACAGCGCCGGGTTCGAGCTTGCCGACCTGCCCGATGGCGCGACGCTGAAGAAGAATGCATCGATCGACTTTGCGGCTACGAGCCTTGCCGAACTGTCGCTGGAGGACGTGCGCAAGGCGCCGCCGGGCAGCGCCGGCGAGACGGCCACCGAGATTGCCATCGAGGCAAAGACCGGGCTCGAACTCGTGATCCGGCTGCTCGCCGAGAGCAAGGACGGTGGCGCCGGGGAGGGGGATGCGAACGACTACTGGGTCACCGTCGCCGCCGCCGGCGACGGCGAGGCGCAGAAGGAGGCGGAGGCGATCAACCACCGCGTCGCCGGCTGGCAGTACCGGATTGCCCGCCACAAGGGCGAGGCGCTGTCGAAGCGCCTGTCCGACTTCGTCGAGGTCGCCGAGGCCTCGCCGGAGGAGGACTCCCCGCCGTTCACCCCGGCGCCGGCAAGTGCACTGACGCCGCCGACGGGCGGCCAGTCCGGTGGTACCGAGGTACCGCCGCCGGCTGCCGCCGGATCGCCGCCGGCTGCCGCCGGATCGCCGCCGGCTGCCGCCCCCGCCGCTGCCGAAGCGCCGCCGGCAACGTCGCCCGACGGCCCGCGGCCGTAACCTCGGCCGCGGCTACTTCGCGAACAGCTTGCGCGGGTAGTTGCAGAGCGTCTCGACGCCGGTCTCGGTGATGAGGATCGTCTCGGTGATCTCGAGCCCGCCGTCGTCGAGCCACAGCCCCGGCATGAAGTGGAACGTCATGCCCGGCTCCAGCACCGTCCGGTCGCCGGCGCGGAGGCTCATGGTGCGCTCGCCCCAGTCGGGCGGGTAGGACAGCCCGATCGGGTAGCCGCAGCGGCTGTCCTTGACGAAGCCGTGACGCTCCAGCGCGGTGAAGAAGGCGCGCGCGACGTCCTCGCAGGTGTTGCCGGGCCTGGCGGCTTCAAGGCCGGCGTCGATGCCGTCGAGCACCGCCTTTTCGGCATCGCGGTACTTCTGCGGCGGCTTGCCGAGATAGATGGTGCGGCACAGCGGGCAGTGGTAGCGCTTGTAGCAGCCGGCGATCTCGAAGAACGTCACCTCGTCGGCCTTGAGCGGCTTGTCGTCCCACGTCAGGTGCGGCGCCGTCGCGTCCATGCCCGACGGCAGCATCGGCACGATCGCCGGGTAGTCGCCGCCGTGGCCCTCGGCGCCGCGGATCGCGGTGCTGTAGATTTCGGCGACCAGCTCGTTCTTTCGCACCCCCGGCGCTATGATTTCGATGATGCGGCGGTGCATGGCCTCGACGATGCGCGCGGCCCGGCGCATGTAGGCGATCTCCTGCTCCGACTTGACCGACCGCTGCCAGTTCACGAGGCCGGTGGCGTCGACGAAGCGCGCGTTCGGCAGATGCGACGTGAGCGAGGCATGGGCGGCGGCGGAGAAGTAGTAGTTGTCCATCTCGACGCCGATCGCGAGCCGGTCGAAGCCGCGTTCGGCAATCAGCCCCGACAGGTGGTCCATCGGGTGGCGCTCGGTCGACATCACGTAGTTGTCGGGATAGCCGACGATGTTGGCGTGATCCATGTACACCGTGCGCTCCGCGCCGCGGGCATCCATGCCGCGGCCCCACCACAGCGGCTCGCCGTCCTGCGGCACCAGCACCGCCTGGTGCACGTAGAACGACCAGCCGTCGTAGCCGGTCAGCCACGCCATGTTGGAGGGATCGGTGACGATCAGCAGTTCGACCCCCCTGGCCTCCATGGCCTTGCGCGTCTTGGCCAGCCGTTCGGCATACTCGGCCCGGGAGAAGTTCAGTTCGACCTCGCTCACGACAGTTTTCTCCGATTGGTTCACGACTCGAATTCGACGCCGGCGCCGGCGGCGGCGCAGCGGCGATGCGCCAGGGTGGCGATCGCGGTGTCCTGCACGCCGGTGCCGGTGAGATCGCAGACGGTGATGTCGGTGGCCGCCTCGCGGCCCGGCGCCTTGCCGGCGATGATCTCGCCGAGTTCGGGGAACTTGCGGTCGGCGCCGACGATGCCGGCGGCGATGGCGTGGTGCAGTTCGCCCAGCACGGCGCATTGCGATTGCCGGTCGCAGACATAGCGCGTCGCCGCGGCGAGGACCCGCGGCTCGATCTCGTTCTTGTGCGCGGCGTCGGAGCCCATGGCGGTGACGTGCTGGCCGGGCTCCAGCCAGTCCGCCATCAGGATCGGCTCGCTTGCCGGGGTGGTGGTGACGATCACGTCGGCGCCGGCGACCGTCTGCCTTGGGTCGCCTGTCGGCTCCACCGCGATCGACAGCGACCGGGAAAGTTCCTCGGCGGCGGCTTCCGCCTGGCTCGGGCGCCGGGCCCAGATGCGGGCCCGCTCGATCGGCCGAACCAGCTTCAGCGCGGCAAGCTGCAGCCGCGCCTGCACGCCGCCGCCGAGGATCGCCGCCGTGGCCGCGTCCTCGCGCGCGAGATGCTTCGCCGCCACCGCGCCGGCCGCCGCCGTCCGCACGTCGGTCAGGTAGCCGTTGTCTAGCAGCAGCGCCTTGACCAGCCCGGTTTCGGAGCTGAACAGGATCATCAGCCCGTTGAGGCTGGGCAGCCCGAGCTTCGGGTTGTCGAAGAAGCCGGGCGAGATCTTGATCGCGAACCCGTCGAGGCCGGGCACGTAGGGCCAGCCGCCGCCCTGATGCCATGCGCCCGCGCGGATGAAGCAGTCGGCGCGGTTGACCGGCGCCACGGCCACGCGCACCAGGGCCTGGCCCGGGCCGGGCTGGTAGCCGTCGAAGGTCACGGGGTGCAGGACCTCGGGCGGTCCGTACTCGTCCATCTCGATGCGTACCGGCATGGGACCCCCAGGGTACCATCCACGGCCCGGGCCGGGGCCCTACGGCTCCCCGCGCCAGTCATCGAGGTCCACGCCGTAGGCGCGGCGCAGGGTCTCGTCGAGCTCCTGCGCGA
>CAZSNL010000119.1:0-8198 GCA_964608275.1 uncultured Hyphomicrobiales bacterium
GAGATCAAGCGGCTGCGCGAAACCGAGCTCGTGGTGCGCGACGACCCGCTGGCCCGCCAGTCGGCGCTTCAGCCGGCGTCCGGGGATGGCGGCGGCGGCCGGGGCAGGGCAAAGGGCGGCTCGTCGCGGGTTCGCAGGAACACGCTCGACGAGATGACCGTCGGCCGCACCGAGGTGCCCTACCGTCCGGAGACCGGCGGCAGGAGCCGCTCCCGCGGCGGCAGGCCTGGAACCCGGACCATCAAGGGCAAGGCGCGGTAGGCGCACCCAGCAGCAACTTGACGTCTCTACAACGGCACTGGAGAATGCCGCCTACGGATCATTTCTCACCCGTCCATAGCGCCAGACAAGGTGGTTGCAATTCGCCCGGCCCCGGATTCGGGGTCTTGCCGTCACAGGTCGCGGACCACACCCGCTGGATTGGGGATGTATCAGGTTGCGAGGGCGAGTAGGTTGTGAAGCTCGGATTTGAAGAAGCACCGTCTTCGTACATCAGCGGTTCACAACGCGCACGAGCTTGGACGGAGTCCTAGCTTGGAAGTTGGGGATACTGCCCCAATTGCGGAAACTCGGGGCTGGATAAATTTCCGAATAACAGTCCGGTGGCAGATTTTTTCTGCTCCTCCTGCAAAGAAGAATACGAACTGAAGAGCCAGAAGCGAAGATTTGGAAACAAAGTACTTGATGGTGCATTCCAGATAAAGTGCGAGCGGCTCGCTGCAAGCAACAATCCAAACCTGCTGCTTCTGAATTACGACATACAGAGGTTGAAGGTAACCAATCTCGTTATAGTGCCGAAGCACTTCTTCGTACCTCAGACATTGAGAAAAGGAAACCTCTGGCACCCACTGCGAGACGTGCTGGATGGGTCGGCTCCAACATCCTGCTTAATCGCATTCCATCATCGGGCAAAATCCACGTTGTTAAGGATGGAATCATCCAACCAACCGAGGTTGTTCTTGCTGCGTGGCGAAGAACGCTTTTTTTGCGTGAGCAACCGTCGGAGATGCGAGGCTGGCTGATCGAAGTTATGAAATGCGTCGAAGCGCTCGGCCGACAGGAGTTTGAGCTTGCAGACGTCTATGCGTTCGAAGCTCGTTTAAGCGCATTGTACCCGAACAACCGCCACGTAAAGCAAAAGATCCGCCAGCAGCTTCAGGTGCTGCGCGATCGAGGTTATCTTGAGTTTCTGTCTCGCGGTCGATACCGGGTAATTTCCCCTTCCATCAGCTAGGGGGAACAATTCGAGAATGCAGCGAAGCCGGCCAGCTTCGCCTCTTGTCGCTTGATCTGAAACTGCCTCCAAGAGGGCCAGATGCGCGTTCGTTCAAATGACGATGCTCATGGCCCGCCTTCCAAACGTCCACCCCGCACCTCTGGTGCGTCGACATAGGTCGGCCTTTCCGCACGAGGACTCAGAGATTGTTGTCGGTCGTTGCGACAGGGACGGCGGGAATGGAAATTGGAAGGTACGATCAACCGAGTGACGGGGGAGAGTCGGGGCAGGAGGCAGTTCCCTCCCCGGTCCGACCCGCATCGATTGCCTTCGACCGGCAGTGGATGGCCATCAGCCGTGCACGATAGCCCACGGCGGATAAACGGACGGGGCATTGCAGATGAACGAGCGGGGCAAGGAAGACACCGTCAAGACCCCGGCCGCGGCGCCGGCGACGGATCCCGATCCGGCGGAGCCGCTGGGGCGTGCGCGGCTGTGGCTGGGGGTTCTCCTGACCACGGTGGCCGGCTATGTCGACGCCGTCGGGTATCTCGCGCTCGGCGGCCTGTTCGCCTCGTTCATGAGCGGCGCCAGCATCCTGCTCGGCGTGTCGGCAGGCGGCGGCCGATGGTGGGCCGTCGCCGAGGGTGCCGCCCTCATCGCCGTGTTCCTCGCCGGTGCGGTGTCGGCAACCGTCGCCGCCGTGCTAACGGGCGCGTGGGCGCTGCCGGTGGTGCTCGCACTCGAGGCCGGCCTCCTCGCTGGCTCCGCATTTCTCACCCATGCGGGACACGCCGATGCGGTCGCCATCCTGCCGATCGTCGCCGCGATGGGTGTGCAGAACACCGCCCTCCGGCCGGTCGACGGCGTGCGCCTCGGCGTCACCTACATGACCGGCACCCTCGTCAGCCTCGGCCAGGGCATCGGCCGCATGCTGACGGGCCGCGGCAGCGCGTGGGCGTGGTCGCCGCACGCCCTGTTGTGGGTCGGCTTCTGCGCCGGTGCGGCGGCGGGCGGCATCGTCTACGTGCCGTTCGGCTTCCTCGCCGTCGCCGGCCCGGCGGCCGTTGTCGCCGCCGCCACCGTGGCGGTGGCGATCAAGGTATCCGTCAGCCGTCGCGTGGCACGCGGGGCGGGCGGAGCGCAGGACAGCGGCGGGCGAAAGGCGTGACGCGCACAGCACCCTGGACCCCGGCCTGCGCCGAGGTGACGGAGTGGAGCCCAGGGATGCGCCGGCCGGCTACTCGGAGGAGGGTTTGCGGGATGCGCGCCTGGTGGTCGTGGCCGACGACCGCGTCGTTCGGGCGCCGCCGGATGACTTCGTCGCGGTCATGGAGGACGCCGCCTTCTGCGTGGATCCGGCCGTCCTCGTGGTCCTGCGGCCGGCGCGCAGCCCGGCGACCTCGGACTCGAGTTCGGCAATCCTCCGTGCCAGGCGGTCGTTTTCCTCGCGGGCCTTCGCGGCCATGTCGCGGACGGCGTCGAACTCCTCGCGCTTGACGATGTCGAGATCGTTCAGGAAGCGCTCGGCCTGGCTGCGGACCATGGTGTCGAATTCCTGGCGCAGGCCCTGTGCGGCGCCGGCGGCGTTGGTCATCAGCTTGGCGAGTTCGTCGAGCAGTCGGTTCGGGGTCTGGTTCATCGTCGCCTCGGCAGTGGAACGGGCGAAACCGCGGATCATGTCCGCGCGGGGGCCGGAGGCCGTCCGTAGAGGAAAACTATGGGGCGGCACCGGCGGCATTTCAAGCAGCGGCAGCATGCGGTTCAAGCCGGTGCAACGGCTTCACCGCGGCGCCCGGCCCTGATATCGGTTGACCATGACACTCGCCGCGATCCCGTATCCGGCCATCGACCCGGTGATCATCGAAATCGGGCCGATCGCCATTCGCTGGTACGCGCTTGCCTACATTGCCGGCATCCTGTTTGCCTGGATCTACATGAAGCGGCTGATGCGCGACCATGCGCTGTGGGGCGGACCGCCGCCAGCTACGCCGGAGCATGTCGACGACCTGCTGGTATGGGGCGCAGCCGGCGTCATCGTCGGCGGCAGGCTCGGCTACATCCTCGGCTACGGCTGGGGGCACTACCTGGACAATCCGCTCGACGCGCTTGCCGTGTGGCGCGGCGGCATGTCGTTTCACGGCGGCTTCCTCGGCGTCGTCATCGCGGTGCTGGTATTCTGCCGGCTGAAAGGACTCGCATTCTGGCCGATGATCGATGCCGCCGCGGCGGCGACGCCGGTCGGCCTGTTCTTCGGCCGCATCGCAAACTTCATCAACGGCGAACTCTATGGCCGGCCCTCGGACGTTCCGTGGGCGGTGGTGTTTCCGGACGGCGGCCCGGAACCGCGACATCCGAGCCAGATCTACGAGGCTCTGCTCGAAGGCGTGGTGCTGTTCCTGATTCTGCGCTGGCTCACCCATCGGCGGTTCGCCCTGCGCCGCCCGGGCCTCGTCTCCGGCGTCTTCGCGCTCGGATACGGCTCCGCCCGGATCATGGTCGAGTTCTTCCGCGAGCCTGACGGTCATATCGGCTTCCTCGCCGGCGGCCTCACCATGGGCATGGCACTGTCGCTGCCGATGGTGGCGGTCGGCATCGGGCTGGTCGCGTGGGCCGCGAGGCGGACCGCATGAGCGGCGGGGCGGATCGCGACGCGGCAACACCGCTGGAGGCGGAACTCGTGGCCATAATCGCCGCCGACGGACCGATCCCGATCGACCGGTACATGGACCTCTGCCTCAGCCATCCGCGGCACGGCTACTACCGGACCCGCGACCCGCTGGGCACAGGCGGCGACTTCGTCACCGCGCCGGAGATCAGCCAGATGTTCGGCGAACTGATCGGGCTGTGGTGCGCCGACCTGTGGCTGCGCGCCGGGCGGCCAGAGGCGGTGGCCATCGTCGAACCCGGTCCCGGCCGCGGCACCCTGATGGCCGACCTGTTGCGCGCCGCGGCAGCGGTGCCGGGCCTTGTCGACGCCCTGGCCGTCCACCTCGTGGAGACAAGTCCGGTGCTGCGCGCCCGGCAGCAGGAAACGCTTGCCGCGGCGCCAGTGCCGGTCCGCTGGCATGACAGCATCGCCGATGTCGACGCTGCCGCGCCGGTGTTCGTGATCGCCAACGAGTTCCTCGACGCGCTGCCGGTACGCCAGTTCGTCAAGCGCGGCGGCCACTGGCACGAGCGGCTGGTCGGCCTCGACGACGATGGCCGGCTGACATTCGGGCTGGCACCGGGTGCGGTGCCGGCGGCGGTCCTGCCGGACCATGCGGCAGCCGCACAGGAGGCCGAGGTGATCGAGGTCTCGCCGGCCCGCCGGGCCGCGCTTGAAAGCCTGTCGGCGCTGGTCGCGCGGAACGGCGGTGCGGGACTCGTCATCGATTACGGCCATGCCCGGCCGGGCAGCGGCGACACGCTGCAGGCCGTCGCCGGGCACCGGTTCGCCGATCCGCTTACCCGGCCGGGATGCTGCGACCTCACCACCCACGTCGATTTCGCCGATTGCAGAGCCACGCTTCGCCGGTGCGGGATGTGCGTGGAGGAGCTGGTCGGCCAGGGCCTGTTCCTGAAGGCGCTCGGCATCGAGGCGCGTGCCGCGGTGCTGAAAGCCAACGCCGCACCCGACGTCCAGAGAGAGGTTGACGCGGCTGTGAAACGGCTTACGGATGAAGACGAAATGGGATCGCTGTTCAAAGTCCTCGCCTTTTCGGCTCCTGGGTTTCCCCGCCCCGCACCGTTTTCGCTCGTCGCATGATCGAAGCCCGTCTCCTTTCCCGGATTCCCGAGATCCGGCATGGGTTCTTCACCCGCGAGGGTGGCTACTCGACCGGCATCTACGCCTCGCTCAACATCGGCTACGGTTCCCGTGACGACCGCGAGACGGTGCGCCGCAATCGCGATCACGTCGCCACCGCGCTCGGGCTGACTGCCGGCGAACTGGTCACGCCGTACCAGCATCACAGTGCCGACGTCGTCGAGGTCGAGACGCCGTGGACCTGGGACGATGCCCCGAAGGCCGACGGCCTGGTGACGGCCAGGCCAGGCCTTGCGCTCGGCGTCGCAACCGCCGACTGCGCGCCAGTTCTGTTCTCCGACACCCGCGCCGGCGTGATCGGGGCCGCGCATGCCGGCTGGCGTGGTGCGCTCGCCGGCATCACCGATGCGGTGATCGCCGCCATGGAGCGGCTCGGCGCCGATCGCGCCGACATCGTGGCCGCCATCGGACCATGCATCTCGGCGCAGGCCTACGAGGTGGGACCGGAGTTTCGCGAACGGTTTCTCGATGCGGACGCGCAGAACGCACGGTTCTTCGGCCCGGCGGCGCGCGAGGGACACTGGCTGTTCGATCTTCCCCGCTACGTGGAGACCCGGCTGGAACGGGCCGGGCTGCGCTCCATCGAGCGGATCGACGCCTGTACCTACGCGGACGAGCAGCGTTTCTTCAGCTACCGTCGCGCCACCCACCGTGGCGAGGCGGACTACGGCCGGCAGGTTTCGGCCGTCACACTCGGACCAGCATCCTTCCTGAAAGAGGCATGAGGCAATGGCACTGCATTTCGACAGAGGCGAATACGCCGATCGCATGAACAGGCTCAAGACGGCACTCGACGAGAGGGGGCTCGACGGCATTCTCCTGTTCGCCCAGGAGAGCATGTACTGGCTGACCGGATACGACACGTTCGGATTTTGCTTCTTCCAGTGCCTCTATGTCGGTGGCGACGGCACGCTTGCCTTGCTCACCCGGTCGCCGGACCTGCGCCAGGCACGGCATACGTCCATCATCGAGGACATCCGCGTGTGGACCGACGAACGCGGCGCACGGCCGGAAATCCAGCTCCGTGAGATGCTGGACAGCCTCGGGGCAAAGGGAAAGAAGCTCGGGATCGAGTACAACTCCTACGGACTGACCGCCTACTACGGCAAGGCGGTCGATGCGGCGTTCGCAGACTTCTGCGAGCTGGTCGATGCGTCCGGCCTCGTCGATGCGCTGCGGGCGGTGAAGAGCGAGGCGGAACTTGCCTACGTGCGGCGGGCCGGAGAGCTCGCCGATGCCGCGTACGACGCCGCGGTCGAACTGACCCGGGCCGGTGCCGACGAGGGCGACATCCTCGCCGCCATGCACAGCGCCATCTTCTCCGGCGGCGGCGACTATCCCGGCAACGAGTTCATCATCGGCTCGGGCGAGGATGCGCTTCTGGTGCGCTACAAGGCCGGCCGCCGGAAGCTCTCCGCCAACGACCAGCTCACGCTGGAGTGGGCGGGCGTGTACCGGCACTATCATGCGGCGATGATGCAGACCTTCGTCATCGGCGACGTGCCGCGCCAGCAGATCGAGATGCACGACATCTGCCGCGAGGCGCTGGCGGCGTGCGAAGAACAGCTGCGGCCGGGGCGCACCGCGGGCGACGTGTTCGAAGCCTATGCGAAGACCGCCGACGATGCGGGCTACCAGGCCCATCGGCTCAATGCCTGCGGCTATTCGCTGGGTGCCAAGTTCACGCCGAGCTGGATGGACTGGCCGATGTTCTACCGCGGCAACGACGCGGTGATCCAGCCCGGCATGGTGCTGTTCGCGCACATGGTACTGCTGAATTCCGATGCCGGGTACGGGATGACGCTCGGCCGGTCGTACATCATCACCGAAGACGGTCCCGAGAGCCTGTCGCGCACACCTCTGGACATGGTTCGGAAGTGATTTGTTAACCATGTTCCGCCGAAGCTCGTATCCGATTCCCATGTCGCCGTCGCGCACGCCCGCGGTCGGCGGCGACGGAGCTTCGGCGGATGCGGTCAACTTCATTCACGACAGCGGCAAGGGCGGCGATCGTGGTCGCGTTGTTGGCAGTCGCCGCCTGCTCCGGCATCTCCCGCCCGTTCGGAAAGGGCGAACAGGCGCTGGTCACGCTTCCGGGCGAGCGCCCGCCGCCGGTCGCACTCGTTGCGCTCGACGGCGCACCGCCGGCCGAATCGCAACGCCTGGCGGCGCATATCGCGCGTGAGGCCACACTCCGCGGCTACCAGGCACGGGCGGGGGCGCCGGCTCCCGACGCGGTGAGGCTGGCCGGCCATGTGAAGGCGGCAAGCCAGGGTGCGGCGACGACGGTCGCCTACGTGTTCGACATCGAAGATCCGAAGAGCGGCGCGCGAAAGCGCATCACCGGCGTCGAGGCCGGCCCGGCCGCGGTCGCCACAACGCCCTGGACGGGGGTCGACGATGCCATGCTGCAACGGATCGCCGCCGACGCGGCGTCCGGCGTTTCCGCCTTCCTCGGCGAGCGCGGCTACAACGTGCGCTCGGTAGGCCTGCCGCCACCAAGCGACCTCGCGGGCCCGCCGCCGGCACCGGCTCCGGCGGCCGCGCCGCAACTCGCGGCCACGGCCGATCCGGTGACAACCGGCAGCGTCGGCGGCGCCAGCCGCATCGAGGCCGTCGTCGCCGGCCCGATAACTGGTGCCCGCGGTGCCGGCAACCGTGACCTCGCCGAGGCCCTGCAATCGGCGCTGCGAAGGGCGGGATTCGCAGCCGAAGCGAGGCCGGGTGCACACCGGGTGCGCGGCGAAGTCACCCACCGCCGTACCAGCGACGGACGGGAACGGGTAACTGTCCGCTGGACGGTGATCGATGGTACGGGATCGGTCGTCGGCAGCTTCACCGACGATCTGACCGCGCCGCCCGGCACCCTGCACGGGCGATGGGGTGACAGCGCCGCGAAACTTGCAGATGCGGCTGCCGAGGGCGTGTTCAACCTGCTGCGGAACGGAGGCTGACGCGGCGCCGGCATGACGCCAGCTTCGGTGCTGTGGATGCCGCCGTCACAGTTCGTTTACATGCCCATACCACCCTGCTACTACCTGCCTGCCGGAAAGCGCTGCAAGTCAGGAGGATGGGCAGGAATTCGATGAAGCTGGTCGCAGGAAACAGCAACCGCGCACTTGCGGAAGCCATCGCCGCCTATCTGAACATACCGCTCACCAAGTGCATCGT
>CAZSNL010000120.1:0-8002 GCA_964608275.1 uncultured Hyphomicrobiales bacterium
GTTCTACAACAACATCCTCGGCCGGCCGGAGAAGAAGAAGATCATCTCCCGCTGGCGCGGCTATCACGGGTCCGGCCTGATGACGGGCTCGCTGACCGGGCTGGCACTGTTCCACAACAAGTTCGATCTGCCGCTCGACCGGGTGCTGCACACCGAGGCGCCGTACTATTACCGCCGCCCCGATCCGGGTATGAGCGAGGCGGAGTTCAGCGCCCACTGCGCCGCCGAGCTGGACCGGCTGATCGAGCGCGAGGGGCCGGAGACGGTCGCCGCGTTCATCGGCGAACCGGTCCTCGGAACCGGCGGCATCGTGCCGCCGCCGGCCGGCTACTGGGAAGCGATACAGGAGGTCCTCGCCAGGCACGACGTGCTGCTGATCGCCGACGAGGTGGTCACCGGCTTCGGCCGCCTCGGGTCGATGTTCGGCTGCGATCACTACGGGATCCGGGCCGACATCATCACCATCGCCAAGGGTCTCACCTCCGCCTATGCGCCGCTGTCCGGTTCGATCGTGTCGGACAAGATCTGGCGGGTGCTGGAGCAGGGGACCGATGAACTCGGCCCGATCGGCCATGGCTGGACCTATTCGGCGCATCCGATCGGCGCCGCGGCCGGCGTTGCCAACCTGGAACTGGTCGACAAGCTCGGCCTCGTCGGCAACGCGCGTGACGTCGGCGGGTATTTCAACGAGGAGATGCGCAAGGCCCTGGCCGATCATCCGATCGTCGGCGAGGTGCGGGGCGAGGGTCTCCTCTGCGCGGTCGAATTCGTCGAAGACAAGGCCGAGCGCAGGTTCTTCGATCCGGCGAAGAAGGTGGGGCCGTCGGTGGCGGCGGCGCTGCTCGAGCGCGGGGTGATCGCCAGGGCCATGCCGCAAGGCGACATCCTCGGGTTTGCGCCACCCCTGTGTCTCAGCCGCGACGAGGCGGACACGATAGTCGCCGCGACCCGGAGTGCCGTAGATCAGGTCGCCTCGAACCTGTAGACGGCGGCGACCGCGGATCAACGGCGGACGCGGCTCCAGGATGGCATATGGTTCGTTAACGTACCTGTCGTAAGATTGCCCGGATGAAGAACGAAGGCATCCTTCGGCGGAACGGATGCTCCGCCGAAGGATGCCGGGTTTTCCGTTCGGGGTGATCGATGTCATCCGGCGTGATCGCTGACAACAACAGGTTTTCCGGGCTCGTTGTCCTCGTGGTCGAGGACAACGACCACATGATGCAGCTCATCAAGGGCCTGCTCAGGGGGTTCGGCGTCGCAGAGGTGGTCACCGCGACCTCCACGTCGCAGGCCGAGGCGCTTCTGGGCAGGAAACGGATCGACATCGTACTCCTCGACTACATGGTGGGACCGGTGGATGGCGTGCAGTTTGCCCGCAACATCCGCACCGCGGCAGGCAGCCCGCATTCCGATGTCCCCATCATCATGATCACTGCCTTCTCCGACCGGGCGCGCGTGGAAGCGGCGCGCGACGCGGGCGTGAGCGAATTCCTGCGCAAGCCGCTCAGCGCGCGTGATCTTTATCTTCGCCTGGTATCGGTGGTCGAGAACCCGCGGCCGATGATCAGGTCCGGCGATTTTGCCGGACCTGACCGGCGCCGCCACGGAGGCGATGAGTATTCGGGACCGGAACGCCGCAGGCGGAGCGACGACCGGCCGGGTCGCGGGGGCGAACGGGCTGGTCCAGACGTGAAGACGGGAAAGCAGATTGTTCCCGGCAGGGGTTGATCCCGATTGTCCTGCCCTGCGATACGATTGAAACGCAATTGTCGTTGCGTAATTCTACGGGGCGTGCTTCTAGCTGTCTCGAGAGTACAGTGAGGTGTCGGAGTCGCGGCTGGACAGTATCCGGATCCTGACCGGAAACACGGCTGCGACCCGTGACGCAGCCGACGTCTGTCGACGGCCGAGGCTGCCCCGCCAATTACGTCGGGACAGCATTGCTACCTTTGCGTATACTCGGGATAGCAGGATCAGCCCAGGCGTGTGTCGACACCCATGACCGATGATATTCTGAAAAAGGGCCTCGCCGCCTGTCGCAGCGCGCTGCTCATGGTCGCGCTGTTTTCGTTCGCCGTGAACGTGCTCCTGCTCACGGTGCCCGTCTACATGATGCAGGTCTATGATCGTGTCCTTTCGAGCCAGAGCATGGACACCCTGCTCATGCTGTCGATCCTGGCAGTCGGCGCCCTGATCCTGCTCGGCATATTCGACACCTTGCGGCAGTTCGTGCTGACACGGACCGGTGTCCGGCTGGAAGCACAGCTGGGCGGCCCCTTGCTTGCGTCCGCGATCGCCAACAGGACAGCCGGCGACACGTCGGAGATCCAGGGGCTGCGGGACCTTTCGCAGCTGAGAATGTTCATTACCAGCCCCGCCATCATGGCGGTGTTCGACCTGCCGCTCACTCCGTTCTATGTCGCTATCATCTTCGTCATCCATCCGGTGCTCGGCGCGGTAACCCTCGGTGGCGCGATAATCCTCATGCTTCTGGCGTGCGTGAACCAGATGGCCACGGGCAGGGCGCTCAAAGAGTACGGGCGTCACTCCATGGGTGCCCTGTCGCGCGCCCAGGCACATGTCCGCAATGCCGAAGCGGTCCAGGCGATGGGCATGTTTCCGGATTGCGTGCGCGCATGGGGCGAGAAGAATGCGGACGCCATCCGGGCCCAGGTGATCGCCGGCGACCGCAACGCACTGTTCACCGGACTGTCGAAGTTCCTGCGATTGCTGCTGCAGGTCGGGATCCTCGGCATCGGCGGTTACCTGGTGCTGATCCACGAGATGACGCCGGGAATGATATTCGCCGGCTCGATCATCGGCGCGCGGGCGCTTGCGCCGGTGGATGCCGCGATCGGCAGCTGGCGCAGCTTCGGGCAGGCTCGTGATGCCTATGTCCGCATCAAGGCGCTCCTGAACAAGTCCAAGATCCTGGAGGACCGCATTTCCCTGCCAAAGCCGCAGGGCCACGTTTCGGTGGAACGCCTGGTGTACGTGCCCGCGCCGGCGGCGCGGCCGGTGCTGAAGGGCGTGTCGTTCGAGATCGCTCCCGGCGAGCAGATCGGCATCGTCGGCCCGACCGGCGCGGGAAAATCCACCCTCGTCCGTCTCATGGTCGGGGCTCTCAGGGCAACCTCTGGTACCGTGCGTCTCGACGGCGGCGAGGTGTGGAACTGGAACCGCGAGGAATTCGGCGAGCACGTGGGGTATCTGCCCCAGGATGTCGAGCTGTTTCCGGGTACGATCATGGACAACATTGCACGGATGCGTGCCGATGCGCGCTCCGAGGATGTGGTCGAGGCGGCGACCATCGCCAACGTCCACGACATGATCCTGCGCTTCCCGGAGGGATATGAAACGCAGATCGATCCGGTCGGTTTTGCGCTGTCGGGCGGCCAGCGCCAGCGCATCGGCCTTGCCCGCGCATTCTACGGCTCGCCGTCGCTGCTGGTGCTGGACGAGCCCAACGCAAACCTCGATACCGAAGGCGAGGAAGCGCTGCTGCAGGCACTGCGGACGGCAAAGGAGCGCGGCATCACCGTGGTCCTCGTCGCGCAGCGGCCCTCCGCGCTCGCCCATGCCGACAAGATCCTGGTTCTGCGGGATGGCACCGTGGATGCGTTCGGCCCGAGGAATGAGGTGCTGGCGCGGATCGTTCCTGCCGCTGCCGCCGCGAGGATTGCCGCCGGACAATCGGGACCGGTCGTGAGCCTCACCGGTGGCGCCAACGCCAGGCCGCAGCAATGACCTCGCGCACCCGCCAGGCGGTCGAAGGCTGGCACGGCGCCCTGCCCAAGAGCATCAAACGTCCGATCGTGATCGGTGGGCTGACGCTTCTGTTTGCGTTCGGCGGGGGTGGATACTGGGCTGCGACAGCGCCGCTGCACAGCGCCGTCATTGCCGGCGGCACCGTCATCGCAACAGGCCAGAACAAGGTGATCCAGCACCTCGAGGGCGGGATCATCGACAAGATCCTCGTCGAGGAAGGCCAGGTCGTGGAGGCGGGACAGGAACTCGTTCGCCTCGACCCGACCGCAGCACAAGCCAATCTGCAGCGCCTGCTCAATCAACTGTGGACGCTGCGGGCGATGGAAGCGCGGTTCCGGGCCGAACGCGAGGACAAGGACGAGGTCGAATTCCCGCAGGAATTGTTGTCGCGCCTCGATATCCCCTTGGTGGCCGAGATCGTTGCGGGTCAGCGCACCGAATTCGAGGCCCGGCGGGAAGAGCTCGAGAGCGAACTCGCGATCTTCGAAAAGCGTATAGATGCGTTGAACGAGGAGATCGTCGGCCTTGCATCGCAGCGCAAGTCGGCGCTCGCCCAGCTCGCCCTCATCGAGGAGGAGATCGCGGGCACCGAAGAGCTTCTCAAGCAGGGGCTCGCACAGAAGACACGGCTTCTCGCCCTGCAGCGTGCCGCAGCAAGCCTCGACGGCGACCAGGGAGAGTTTGCGGCCCGCATCGCACGGGCGAAGCAGACCATCGCGGAAACCGAACGGCAGATGATACATTTGCGAAAACAACGGCTTGGCGAGGCGGTCGAGCAGCTGCGCAGGGTTCAGAGCGAGCTGACCGATATCGAGGAGCAGATCAAGGAGGCGGTGAACGTCGTCGATCGCATCGTGATCCGTGCGCCTGTGAAGGGGGTCATCGTCAAGCGCAACGTGAATACGCCCGGCGGGGTGATCCGGCCCGGTGACGAGCTGATCGAGCTGCTTCCGCTCGAGGAGAACCTTCTGATCGAAGCGCGGGTGCGGCCGGAGGATATCGATACGGTGCAGCAGGGCGGTCGTGCCTCGCTCAGGCTGGTGGCCTACAAGCAGCGGACCGCGCCGACGCTTGACGGCGTCGTGGAGTATGTGTCTGCCGATCGTCTCTACGATCCGCAGATGCAGATCACCTATTACCTGGCGCGAATCCGGGTGGATCGCGACCAGATTTCTGACCTCGGGGACGTCGAACTGTCGCCCGGCATGCCGGTCGAGGTGTTCATCCAGACAGGCGAGCGAACACCGCTCGACTACATGCTCCGGCCGATCTTCGACAGCATGACGCGGGCGTTCAAGGAAGAATAGGAAGCCGGGTTGAGCCTGCCTTGCATGCGAGAGCCCTGTTCCGGGGTCGGAACAGGGCTCTTCGCCGTCCTGGTGCAGTCAACTGCTCCTGTGTCAGGCCCGGGTAGTCACCACGTGTCGAACACGGGCATGTGCCAGACAAGCGCGCCCCGCACCACATGCAGATCGTCCAGCCCGGCCTTGACCGTTGCGCCTGCGGGGAACACGAACTTCTCTTCGTCGAAGTGGCCGTAGAGATATTCTCCGCGCAGCGAGAAGCTTTCCCAGAATGCCCATTCCGCGCCGGCGCCGACCACCCAGCCGGTCAGGGTCTCCTTGTCACTGCCGCACAGACATGGCGAGGCCGAGGAAATCTTCATGTCGAGCCAGCCGATACCGCCGGTCGCGTAGAGCAGCAGGTCGTCGACCGCCCAACCGATACGGCCGCGAATCGTGGCCATGTAGTCGATGTCGAACTTGGCCTGGACGACGTCGCCCTTGCCCTTGAGCTCGCCGAACGACAGGTCGCCCTCGACGCCGAACACGAGCGAATCAACCTGGATGTTGCAGCCCGCCAGGCCACCGCCGAGATAGCCGTCGCCATCCACCTTGGGATCAGGGGCGATGCTGGGGGTGTACGTGGTGTCGAAGAATCCGCCGCCGAAATGGCCGCCGAGGTAACAACCCGACCAAGACCGCGAAACGAGCACCTCTTCGGGATATACGGGAGGCGGAGGAAGAAGGTCGGCGCTTTGCGCCGGCGAGAACGGCGCCGCCACCGCTGCCAGCGCGGCAATGCCGAAGCCGGCCTTGAGAATGAAATTCATCACGGAACTCCTGACTTGCACCCGCGGCAGCCCTTCTGCGTGAGCGGGGGGCTGATGAAACCGTCCCTGATTGAAACGCGTCGTGGTTAACAAACTGCTATCTGCAACCAAGAAAATTGATGAAACTGCCCTGCGTTCGACAGTCATCGGCTGTCACTTGCTTGACAGCAACCGATCGAAGCCGGCTATAGGTCGCGCATCATGCCTCCCGAACCGCGTCATCGGTCGACACACGGTCCGCGAATGCAATCAATTGCGGCCTATGTTGCGATCGCCGCGGTGGCAGCAGCGTTCGTCATCCTCGCGCTCGCAGGGTTGCTGGCACCGTTTGCGGCCCTCGTTTCGTTCGTTGCCGTCGCCGGCATAACGCTGACGGCCATGAGGCTGGCGACAAACGGCAGCCCTCTGCCGCAACCGGCGCACAAGGCCGCCACGACGATGCCGCACGCAGCAATCGGCTCGATCACGGCGGTGCTGCCCGAACCGGCACTCGCCCTCGACCGGCAGGGTACGGTCGTCTTCTCCAACGATCAGGCGAAGGACGTGCTCGGGCTTGACCGTCCGGGGCGCCATCTTTCCGCGGTCGTGCGTGCTCCGGTAGTACTCGACGCATTGGACGAGGCGCTGCGGACCGGGCGCCGCGTGCAGGTGGAATTCGAACAGCGTGTTCCTGTTGAACGACGGTTCGACGTTCATGTCACGCCCCTGCCGAAGGATGCCGCGGGCCCGGGCGGACCGAGGTCACCGGCGGTCCTGATGCTCATGCGCGACCTCACGCGGCAAGAGCGCCTGGAACGCATGCGCGCCGACTTCGTCGCCAATGCCAGCCACGAATTGCGGACTCCGCTGGCGGCGGTCATCGGTTTCATCGAGACCCTCCAGGGGTCCGCGCGCGATGATCCCGAGGCGCGGTCACAGTTCCTGCAACTGATGCATTCCCAGGCCGCAAGAATGGCAAGGCTGGTCGATGACCTCCTGTCGCTGAGCCAGATCGAGCTCAACGTCGGCCGCAAGCCGGATCAGACCGTGGACCTTGCCCGCACGGTTCGAGATGTCGTCGAAACGATGCAGCCGCTCGCCGGCGACAGCGGCGTCGACCTCGTCGTCGATCTGCCGGTAGCGCCGCTGGAAGTGACAGGGGATCGCGATCAGCTTGTGCAGGTTATCCAGAACCTGATCGAAAATGCCATCCGGTATGGTGGGTCGGGGGGAAGGGTGGACGTATCGGTATCCCTCCAATCGACGGGCGCAGGCGGCCAGCGTCATGCCGACATCATCGTGCGCGACTTCGGGCCGGGTATCGCACCAGAACACCTGCCACGGCTGACGGAGCGATTCTATCGGGTGGACGTGACCGACAGCCGTGCGAAGGGCGGCACCGGTCTCGGCCTCGCGATCGTGAAGCACATCCTCAACCGGCACGGTGGAAGGCTGCTGATCGACAGCCGGATCGGGGAGGGCAGCACGTTCATCGCCCGCCTGCCCGCCAAGGCGGACTCGACGGCGAACGAATCGGCCGGCAATCCAGACGAACTCCGGGAGAACGCGAAAAGTGTTCAGGATCAACGAGATGTGTCGTCATAGAACCGTAGCGGAACCGTCATACAACCGAATTCCGCGGTGAGTAGGTTGGGGCCGCAGTCGAGGCCGGACGGCGCCAAGAGCGGAACAAGGGCGTCATTCGGCGGGTCCAACCTGACGAGAGGAGAAGGCCGTGAAGTTCAAGGCGATGATGCTTGCAGCCCTGTTCGGGGCGACGGCATTCGTTTCGGTGGACCGGGCGGACGCGCGCGATCGCGTTCGTGTCGTCGGTTCGTCGACAGTCTTTCCCTATACCCAGGCCGTTGCGGAGGAGTTCGCCAACAAGCTCGGCAGGCCGGCACCGGTCGTCGAGTCCACGGGCACCGGCGGTGGCATGAAGATCTTCTGCCAGGGGCTCGGCGAAAGCCTTCCCGATGCGACTGGCGCCTCACGAGCCATGAAGAAGTCCGAACATGACCTTTGCGTCGCCAACGGCGTCACCGACATCTCCGAGGCACTTCTGGGCTATGACGGACTGTCGATCGCCGTGTCCCGGCGCGGGCAGCCGCTCGACGTGACGCGGCAACAGCTGTTCCT
>CAZSNL010000121.1:0-7823 GCA_964608275.1 uncultured Hyphomicrobiales bacterium
CTAGTCGGGGATTGTTCAAAGGCTTCGTGGATGAGGCGCAGCGACTCATGGATGTCCGTGTGCATTGTAGCGGCAGACGGCACGTTGGCCTCCTGCTCCAGCGTCACGAACAGCCCCGCTGCCGCGCGGCGCTCCTCGGCCATGCCGCGTTCCCAGCGGCTCTGTGCACGGTCTCGGTCGATCTCGTCCACCTTGTTGAGATCTACGGCCGGCGTCTGCACCACATAGTGCTTATAGAAGGCGGTTCCGGTATTCGCGAACAGGAGGTAAGCAGAGGCGCGGTCGTCCTGGCATACGAGGCTCTCGTCCACCAGCGCCTGCACGGCATCACGGAAGTCCTCGTTGGACTGAGCCGTTCCCCGGGCGCTCGCGCTGCGGTCGAAGAACACGATGGCCTGGTTCTGGCCGGGCTCGCAGACAGGAATCGGATCGGTGGGGCACCCCATCAGCCCCAGGGACAAGAGCGAGCCGATGAGGAAGACAGCGACGCGATGCGGCATGTAGAAGGTGTTCGGGCGGGTTGTTGAGGAGGACCGGGTGGAGGCGCCGCTCACGAGGCGGCGTCGGGGCGGATGGCGGCCCGGCGCACCGCCGCCCGCACCGCGAGGTACATTCGGCGTGGGCGGCGCCCCGGCGACGCGGGCGTGTGTGTGCCAGCGTCCTCGGTGGTCGTGGGTACTCCATCGCCCCAGGACTCCCGAGGTAGCTCGGGCAGCCTCTGCTCCACGGCATGGCCGGTCTGGTACAGGAAGCCGAACAGCTCGCCTCGCACGCGGCTGAGCTCGGCGAAGGCCTCGTCGTGGCGCTGCCGCGCCTGTTCGGCTCGCGCCTGCACGTCCGCCTCCGCCTCCAGGGCCTCGATCTGCGCCCGGAGCGTCTCCAGGTCCTCCTGGAGTCGCCGCGCCTGGTCCTGCGCTGCTGCATGGGCGTTCTCTGCGGTGCGGAGTTCGCGGTAGAGCGTCCCACTCCACCGCGGGCTCCGTTCGCGCCGTACGGATCCGAGCTGCTGCCGCAGCGGCCGTCGGAGGTGGTACCAGTCGAGCCAGTGTCGGAACGAGATGCCGAGGCAGATGGCGCCGGCCACGGCGAACAGCAGCTGCGCCAGGATGAGTGTCCACTTGCCGAACTGGTTCTGAGCGATCAGCGACCGGATCTCCCCGCGCTCCTGCTCCAACTCGGTCCGTTGGCTTTCCAGGAGTGGGATGGTCTCCAACTGCTCGGCCTGCTGCAACTGGCTGATGCGCGTGTCGATCTGCTCGATCCGGTTGTGGAGGTCCGTGTCCTGCACCGTGAGGCGCATGAAGTCGGAGCGGTAGCTGCCGAGGATGAGCAGGAGGACGGCCACCGCTATCGCCGCCCCGGTGATCACCGTGACGAAGGCCCGCCGGTGTCCCTCGTAGAAGCGGTCCTCGATGAGGCGGTCGTAGAGCGGCTTGAGCACGATGGCGAGGAGGGCCAGGCCGCAGGCAAAGGCCCAGCCTTCCCAGCCGTTCATGCGGAGGGCTTTGGAGACGGTATAGCGCGCCAGCGCGACGTCCCCCACGATGAAGACGAGTCCTGTCAGGCCATAGAGCAGGCCGTAGCCGAGGGAGCCGCGGCCGTGCAGGCGGGCCAGCCGCTCCCTCGCCGCAGCGATCTGCTGCTTGACCTCCTGGATCCGCCCCTTGCTGTCCGTAAGAGCGCTCCGGGCGTGGTCGATTTCGACCTCTTTCGCCGCGGCGCGTCCGCGCAGGGTTGCCGCTTCGGTCCGTGTGCGTTGCGCCTCGTCGATGGCCGCCTCGCAGTGGCGCAGTTGATCCTCCAGGGCTTCCTCGTGAGCCTTGCGGCGGATGTACTCCTGGTAGGTTGCCTCGTCCACCCGCCACTGGCCGTGCAGCCGGCCGTGTCCGAAGGCATAGTGCAGCGGGTGTCCGGTCGTGTCGAGTACACCGACGTCGAGCCGGGGGCGGCTCCCGGCGTCCGGTTGCTCATGGCCCGCCGCTGTCGTCGCCGGAGCGCCATCTTTGCCTGCCTCGTCGCCGGAGGGGGCGCCCGGCGGAGGCACCGCGTGTACTGCAGCATCTCCTGCCACTGCCGCGCCTCCTGCCGCGCCGTTGGCATTCTGGCCGGCATTGAAGCGGGCTCTAATCCTGTTCAGCATCGTCATAGGACGGAATATCCACGAGGTCGTAGTTCTGCTTGGCCCCCGTGGCGAAGGAGACCTCGCTCAAGAACAGTGCTTTCTTGTAGTTCCGGATGGCCTCCACCTCTCGCCGGTCTCCTCGTGCAGCCAGGGCTTCGAGGGTCTCCCGCTCAGCCGCCCAGGTCTGCCGGAGCCGTTCCTCCGCCTCGGCCGTGCGGCGGCGCTGCTCCTCCAGGCGGCGGCGGGACGCTGTGCGTGCGTGTCCCTGCGTACGCCGCCGGACAATCGCGCGGGAGACGACCGTGAGCGCGCTCAACGCCAGCTTGCCGCTGAAGAGGAACAGGGTGAAGAGGAACAGGCCCGTCACCGCCACCTCCGTGTGGGTTCGCTCGCCGATGAGCCAGGCGCAGGTGAACAGCGCCGCGATGAAGGGCGGCACCACCTCGATGATCCGCTGCAGCCACCCCTCCGCGTGCCGGACCTCGCCGGCATCATCCGGGGCGACGTCCTCGCCGAAGAGCCGCGATACCGGCCGGAAGAGCAGGAAGGTGCCACCGAGCAGTACCGCCAGGGCGACCGGCACCGGGCGCATGAAGTCATCAGCCAGTGCCTCGTAGACCAGCACGTACCCGCACGCTGCGGCGACGCCCGCGAGCAGCACGGTGAAAGCCTGTCGGAGTAGGACCTGGGGGATCGAGGGCGAAGTCGCTGTCGCGTCTGCTATGGCCGCCTCGAGCTCGCGCAGGTGTTTCCGTGCGACCCGCAGTGCTTCGTGCGCCTCCTCGCGTTCCTGCCGTGCGGCCTCGGCCCGTCCCGCCAGTGGGCTCTGGTCTCGATCCGCCTGCACGGCCGCGACCTCGTAGAAGGCATCGATGGCCCGCAGCTTGTTCTCAATGCCTTGCTGGTCCCCCGTCAGGCCGCACGCGGTGCCCTCGTCCCGGAGCAGCCCTTCGTTGACGATCCAGGTCCCGAACCGGTACCCTTTCAGGTCTGGCTCCTTTTCCAGGCCGGGCGAAGGCCTTGCCGGCTCTTGTACATCTAAGAACGGAAGCTTCATCTCACAAGGGTCGTATCGGCACTTCGGATTTCCGGGGTGCAGCAGGACGCATCGGAACTGCGCCGGTGGTGATCTGGAGCAGCGTGGGGAGGAGATTCACCCAGGTGGAGCAGGCTGTGCTTTGCGATCCGTCACTCGTTCAGGCGATTCGTCCCGCGTCGTTTTTCCCGGACCGCCCCTCCAGTTTCCACTCCTCCTACTCCCCTATGGCTATGACCCATCGTCTTCGCTTTTGTAACAGGCGGTGAACGCATTCCGGATGCGAGGCTGGGATGCAGATGCCGGTTAGGTGTTGGCACGCCTGGTTGATGCGCATGAAGACGACTGGCGGGGGCCCCGCGCGACGCGTGCGCAGGATGCCTGGACGCTCAGGTTGTCGTAGATCACGAACGCGGTTCGAGGGTAGGAGCACAGCTCCTGAGGAGAGGACACCCGTTGTCCGCTTAGCCCACATGAGTCCTACCTTTCAGGTCCATCTACTCTCTGCTCGATGCCGCACCCGTTCCCTGCCTCTCGCGCCAACAAGGACTGCCTTGCCCGGCTGCTGCACGCCGGGCACGAGCTCACGCTCGAGGCCATCGCCGGTGCTCTCGGGGTGACGCCGCGCACGGCCCGCCGCACCCTGCGCGCCCTCGAGGCCGAGGGGCTCCCTATCCGGACCCGTCGCGTGGGGCGCCACAAGCTCCACTACCTCGACGAGGCCGACCGCCAGAGCGCCGCCGAGGCCGTCCCGCTGACCGAGCGCGAGATGCTCGCGCTGGCCGTGGCCGCCGAGGCCGCCCGCGCCGTCCTGGAGCCGACGCCGCTGGCCGAGGCGCTCGCGACGGCCCGCGGCAAGCTTCTCGGCTCGGCCGAGGTCTACACGTTCGAGCCGGAGGCGGTGGCCGAGGCCTGGCACTTCGGGCAGGCGGCCGCGCAGGCGATCGCCCCCGCCGTCTTCGAGGCCCTCCGCCGCGCCGTGGCCGAGCGGCGCTCGGTGGTGATCGACTACGTCAACGCGCAGGGGCAGCGCTCGCAGGACCGGGAGATCGACCCGTACGTCGTGGCCGCCGTGGCGGGGTCGTGGCTCGTCGTGGCGCGCGCCCCCCACCACGGCCGCGTCGTCCATTTCGCCCTGCCGAGCATCGAGCGGGCCGTGCTGGGCGCGCCCTACGAGCCGCCGGCGGATTTCGAGGCCGAGCTCCACTTCCGGGAGGCCTTCGGGGCCTTCGCCGGGGGCGACGTGGAGGAGGTGCGGCTGTGGGTGGCTCCCGAGGCGGCCGCCTCGTTCCGGCGCAAGGCCTACCACCCGACGCAGCTCATCGAGGAGGACCGTGCCGACGGCCTCGTCGTCTCCTTCGAGGCGCCGGTGAACCCGGCGCTGTGCGCCTTCGTGCGGTCGTTCGGGGCGGTGGTGCGGGTGCTGGCGCCGGCGGCGCTGGCGGAGCAGGTGGCGGCCGATGCCGCGGCCGTCGCGGCGCTCTACGACGCCTCCGTCCTGCAGCCGGCGTAGCCGCAGCTGGCGTAGAACGGTCTGGGGCGGAGTGCCGGCCTCAGGGCAGCCGCCGGCGGTCGGGTGTGGTTGGAGGCGGAGACACTGGCTTCGCGGGCGCCTCCGTCCTGGCGCGGATGTCCTCGACTGAGGCGTACACCTCCTTTCCCAGGGTGCCCACGTGGTAGAGCGTGAGCGCCTCTCCCATCGACCCGGGCGCCCACTCGAAGGCGAAAGGCTCGCCCTTCCCCGCCGCGAAGGCCCGCGCGATGCGGCCGGGGTCGAACGTCCCGAGGCGGTCGGTGGAGCCGTCCGCCCGCACCACGACGACCTCTCCGGATGTCTCGGGCCCGGCGTACACGGCGACATCCTGCCGAAAGACCCGGACGAGCCGCCGCGTCAGCGCGAGGTCACACCGAGGTACAAAGAAGGCGCTGTCCCGGCCGAGGGACCCATCGGGTTCCTTCCAGTTTGCGTAGAGGGGCATAAAGCCGTAGCGGCACGTCGCTTCGAGGAATGCGCGGAGGCGCCGTCCGGCGCGGCGGTTGTAGTCCCGGACCCGTTCCTCCGTGGCCTCCACGCCGGAGACGGCGGCGTAGCGCGATCGGCCGAGGCGGGCGCCCACGAGGCCCCAGCGCTCGGCGCTCGACCGGAGGAGGTGCTGGTAGGCCCGGCCCAGCGAGGTCTCGTTGAGGCGGGCGAGGTCGCCGTCGCGTCTAGCCTCGGCGATCTCGCGGATGGTGTACTCTCGGTCCACGTGCATGCTCAGTCGGTTGACGTCCTCCCCGTTTGCGCCGGCTCGTGTCGCAGCGCGTCGAGGTGCTCGCGCACGAGGTCGAGCACCTTCGCGGCGTCCAGGCGTTCGCGCTCGACCAGGTCCTGCAGCTCCCCGAGCGCCTGGGCTTGGGCCTTCGGGATGATCTTGATCTGGCGAGGGTTGGTGTAGGCGAACCTGTCGCGGCGGTCCTTCACCGGTGGCTCTGGCCGAATGGAAGACTGCGTAGGGCCGCTGATCGTGTGGTGGCTGCTCCTTCACCCCCCGCCTGCTCGCCTTGCTGCGGCTCGCAAGCGGTCCCCCCTGGCAAGGGGGACCGCTCTGGGTGCCCTGAGCGAGGCGATGGCACCCAGAGCGGGGCGCATCCAGCCAGGCTCTCACGAGCAAACGATCACGATTCTGGGAGAGAGGGGAGGGGCGGCTTACCAGCCGGGGTAGCGCGCCCAGGGCACGCCCTCGCCGTGGGCCTCCTCGTAGAGGTCGTCGGCCACCTGCAGGACGACGTCGGCCAGCTCGACGTTCTCGCGCCAGCGTGAGGGGATGGCCTCCTCGCCGAGGAGCGCCCCGAGCAGGTTGCCGCAGATGGCCCCCGTCGAGTCGCTGTCGCCGGAGTGGTTGACGGCGAGGCGCACGCCGTACTCGAAGGCCGTCTCGGGCGTAGCCGCTCGAACCGCTGCGAGCGCCGCGTAGATGCTCATCGCGAGGGCTTCTTCGGCCACCCAGCCCTGCCCCAGCCGCTCGAGCGCCTCGGCCGACGCGGCTCCCTGCTGCGCCAGCTCCACGGCCGCGTCGAGTGCCCGGCGGCACTCCGCGGCGTCGTCGTGCTCCGCGAGGGCCCGCCGGGCGTTCGCGACCGCCTCGTCGAGCGCCTGCCCCTGGACGAGCGCAGAGACCATCACGGCGAGGGCGCCGGCGGCGTGGTAGCCCGAGGGGTGGCCGTGCGTGATGGCCGCCACGTCGCACCCGACGGCGTACGCCCGCTCCGGCCGGACGAGCAGGCCCGCCGGGGCCGCCCGCATCACCCCGCCGCAGCCTTTGCTGTCGTTGAGCGGCTCCTCCGTCGTCCCGATCTCGTCGCCCATGAGGGCGTGCAGGCACGTATTGCCCGGTGCGCGGCGGTGGTGGAGGCGCGCCTCGCGGAGGAGCCAGCCGTCGAAGCGCTCGGGCTCGAAGAGCCGGTGCTCGGAGGCCTCGCCCTGGGTGTGGAGCCAGCGCAGGTAGGCGTGGTGGACGATGCCGGGGGGGTAGCCGATTCCCTTTTCCCGCTGGCGGACGGCGGCGCGGAGCAGCCCCTCGGCCGTGAAGAGGGTCATCTGCGTGTCGTCCGTGATCGCGCCCGAGACGCCGTAGGCGCGGTCGAACTCCGCGATGCCGCCGGGGCCGTAGCGGGCGCGGATCTCCGGGAGGGAGAGGAACTCGACGGGAGCGCCGAGGGCGTCGCCGACGGCGCCGCCGAGGAGGCCGCCGCGGTAGCGGGATCGGAGGGAGGGGGTGTCGGGCATGCGGGAGGGGGTGGGTGAAGGGAGTGAACGGCGAGAAGATCGCAACCGGGGCAGCGCCGAAGCGGACACGCGGTGTCCGGTCCAGAGGAGTGGTGTTCCGACTTTGCCGTCACTTCGTCACTCCACGGTGCGTTTGTCTCTCGACGCTCTCGTCTCTCGACGCTCTCGTCTCTCAACCCTGCGTGCTGCCTATGCGACCCGATGCCCGCTCGCTCACCCCGCCGGCGATCCTCCGTCACGCGCTCCCCCCGACGGGGCGGGCGTGGTTCCACTGGTCCGGCCGCCTGGAGCGGGGGCGGATGTGCTACCCCGGCCCCGAGGCCGTGGATCACGCCGACTTCTTCGCCCGCGTGGCGGCGGCCGAGCCCGAGGTCGTCTACATGCCGTACCTGGGCGTGTGGGACCGGGCGGGGCGGCCGGTCTATGCCTACGACCTGCTGGCGTACGAGGATGAGGTCCCGGTTGCCGGGGGCGAGGTCGTCGCGAACCCGCGCGTCTACGGGATCGCCCTGTACGACCCGCAGGTGGGGGAGGGGTGCGGCGCCGACTACGTGCGGCGTCACCACTACGACGTCGAGCAGGTGACCGAGGCCGAGGGCGTCGTCGCCGTCCCCACCGGCACCCTGGATGACCTCGACGTGGTGCCGGAGCCGGTCGAGCGGCGGGCGTGGCCGGTGCGGTTCTGGGAGGGCGTCCACGCGCGCGAGGGCGGGACGGTGGCGTGGGAGCGCGTCGAGGTGGTGGGCACGCTCTTCGAGGACGTCGAGCAGGTGGCGGCGTGGGGGCTCGACCTCCCGCTGCCCGAGGTGCTGCGGCGGCTCCGGCTGCCGGCGCCGGAGCGGTGGGGCGCCCTGCGCGTGGGCGCGGGTAGGCTGGAGGCGGCGTGAGGCATCTTA
>CAZSNL010000122.1:0-7819 GCA_964608275.1 uncultured Hyphomicrobiales bacterium
ATCGATCAGTTCGCTGCCGGCGATGTCGGGATCGTAGTTCGCCGTCTGCGGCACCATGCCGAGGTTGGCCCGGTAGTCGATGCGAGTCGTCTGCTGCGCAGGCAGGAGGTCGTTGGTCACCTGGATGACCTGCGGCAGCGTGCCGGTGGGATTGCCCGTGGCCGGGTCGATCGGCAGGCCCTTGAGCATGTATCCGGCGCCGTTCACCAGGTGCCCGTCCTTGTCGAGCGCGAAGTCGCCGCGGCGGGTGAAGTTGTCGACGCCCCGGAACGTGGGCTTGCCGTCGACGTAGCCGGCCGGCTGTTCCACCATGAAGAAGCCGTTGCCGTTGATCGCGACATGGGTTGCCACCGACGAGCTCAGGATGTCGCCGGAAATGTCGTTGGTTGCCCGCGACCGGCCGGCGACCACGCCGCCGCCCTGGTTGCCGGGCTGCGACTCGCTGACGATGTCGATGAAGCTCGTCTCGGTCCGCTTGTAGGCCGTGGTCTGGCTGTTGGCGATGTTGTCGGAAATGTGTTCGAGCGCGAAGGACTGTGCACGAAGCCCGCTGACCGCTGTCGTCAACGCACCGAAGATTCCCATGATCCGATCTCCTGACCACTCACTCACCGCGAACCCCGTCCGGGGCCGGTGACGCGTGATTAACCCTGCCGTTGCACCAGCAAGGCGCGGGCCAGAAGCTTCAGGCAGCAAAATCAAGCGGTTACGCGAACACTGAAGGGGAACCGTCGGCCTTGCCCGGTCAGTTTCGCCCCCTGCCCCGGCAACAATTGCCGGGTGCGGGCGGGTCTGCCTGCCCGCCCGCAGCGTGTCAGGTGACGGCGACGGTCACGTCCTCGTGGATCGCCACCGATGCGAAGACGGCGTCGTCGAGGGTCAGTTCGTAGACGCTGTAGTTCTCGCCGCCGATGGTGACCGGCGCACCCGAAAGCTCCCACAGGGCGGCCGCCAGCGGATGGGCGGCATCGAGGAAGGCGAGGATCACCTGGTCGCCCGCGTCGCCGTCGATGACCAGCGAGTTGTGCGAATTGGCCGTGTAGGCGCCATTGGGAATGCTCGAGAAGTCGAACACGTCCTGCCCGTCGAGCGTCAGCGTGTTGCTGCCGCCGTTCCGCATGTCGATCGCCTCGATCTCGCGGACTGCCATGTTGGAGATGGCGGTGAGGTCGAGGTCGAAGGCGCCATCGAGCCGGAGCGTGTCCTGGCCGCCGCCGCCGTTGAGGCGGAAGAACTCCGCATCGGCGACGGCAAGCACGTCATCGCCGGCACCGCCGTAAAGCACGTCCGCGCCGCCGCCGCCCACCAGGGTGTCGTTGCCGAGGCCGCCGATCAGGCTCTCGTCGGCGCCCGTGCCCTGCAGCAGGTCGTCGAAGTCCGAGCCGAACTGGTCGATCGCCTGGCTGAAATCGTCGCCGTATACGACGTAGACGGAGCTGAACAGGCTGGAATACGACGCGGCCGTGACCGTGAGGTCGGCAAGGCCGTCGCCATTGATGTCGCCTGCCGACGAGACGTTGACGCCCGCAAGATCGAGTTCGGCCGCGCCGAACAGCCGGAAGCCCGCCGGTCCGCCCGCCTGTCCGATTGTCGCCAGTTCGATCTCGCCGTCGGCGCCGGCAATCGCGGCCAAGTCCTGGCCGCCGAACACCACGTAGGCGGCGCCGTGCCCGTACGACGCGATATCCTCAAGGAACGCGCCGACGATGAGGTCGTCGAAACCGTCGCCGTTCACGTCGCCGGCAAGCGTCGCCGAAACGCCCGATCCGGATCCGTATCCGCCCGTGAACTGGACGCCGGCAACACCACCCGGCTGGCCGATGGTGCCGAGGCTTATCTCGCCGTCGGCGTTGGCCAGCGCGGCGAAGTCCTGGCCGCCGAAGATCAGGTAGGTGGCGCCGCCGTAGTAGCCGCCATCCTCGTTGCCGGGTGCCGTCACCACGAGGTCGGCGACACCGTCGCCGTTCACGTCGCCGGCGGTCGAGATCGCAAAGCCGGTCCCATCGTAATCTTCTTCACCGACCAGCTTGAACCCGGCGGGGCCGCGCGCTTGCCCGACCGTGCCGAGGTCGATCTCCCCGTCCGCTCCGGCCAGGTCGGCAAAGTCCTGGCCGCCGAATATCACGTACGCCGCACCCGCGTAGACGCCGCCAACGGCATGGTTGTAGGCGCTGACGACGATGTCGGCGATGCCGTCGCCATTCACGTCGCCGGCCGACGCGACCGCGAAACCGGCTTCGTCATACGGGGCCCCCACGAGTTCGAACCCGCCAAGGCCCTGACCGACGCTGCCGAGACCGACGGCGCCGTCGGTGGCGAGCGCGGAGAAGTCCTGGCCGCCGAACACGATGTAGACGCTGCCGCTGTGTTCGCCGCCCGTCTCGACTCCATAGGCGCCGACGACGAGATCGGCAAAGCCGTCGCCGTTCACGTCGCCCGCCGAAGACACCGAAATGCCGACGTGGTCGTGGTCCTCCTCGCCGACGAAGCGGAAGCCGAGCGGGCCGCCCGCCTGGCCCACGCTGCCGAGGTCGATGGCGCCGCCATTGACGAACGCCGAAAAATCCTGGCCGCCGAATACGAGATAGGCGCCGCCAACCAGTCCGTTGGACTGATCGTAGTGGTGCAGCGCCCCGACGATCAGGTCGACGAAGCCGTCTCCGTTCACGTCGCCGGCAGCGGTCACTGAAGCGCCGGCGATCTCGTAATCCTGGCCCACGAACCGGAATCCGGCGAGCCCGCCCGGCGACCCGATGGTGCCGAGCCAGATATCGCCGCTGCTGTCGGCGAGCGCGCCGAAGTCCTGGCCGCCGAACACGAGGTAGACGGCGCCATCCTCGTAGTAGCTGCTGAAATTGCTCGGCGCGGTGACCAGCAGGTCGGCGATGCCGTCGCCGTCGATGTCGCCGGCGGCAACCGCGAAGCCGGCCTGGTCGAACGGCTGTTCCCCGACGAGCCGGAACGCCGACAGCCCCGGCACCGTGCCGGCCGCGACCTCGCCCAGGTTGTTGTGCGTCTCGATGGCGGCGATCTCGCGGTCGGCGAACTGCCACAGATCGATGCTGATCAGGCGGTCGGTTCCGAGGTCGCCGTCGCTCGGGTCCGCATCGACGATGGTCACCGAGCCGTCCGCGTTGCGGATGATGACGTGGCCGCCGCGATCGCCCGGGATCACCGCCCGGTCGAAGCCGCCGCGTCCATCGAGCGTGTCGTCGCCGCGGCCGCCGATCAGCGTGTCGTCGCCGTTGCCGCCGACGACCCGGTCATCCCCGCCGCGCCCCGAAATCCTGTCGGGGCCGTTGCCGCCGTGCAGGAAGTCGTCGCCTGCGCCGCCGATCAGCGTGTCACTGCGGAGGCCGCCGAACAGCAGGTCGCGATTGCTGCCGCCGATCAGCAGGTCCGCGAACGACGTGCCGATGATGCGATTGATGCTGATCAGGACATCGTTGCCATGGCCGACGGCGGAGCCGGCACCGAGGTCCACCGTCACCGGGCCGTTGGCCGCCTCGAAGCTCGCGATGTCGCGGCCGACGCGGCCGTCGAGCGTGTCGTCGCCGGCGCCGCCGACGAGGAGGTCGTCGCCCTGGCCGCCGATCAGGTGATCGTCGCCGACGCCGCCTTCGAGGGTGTCGGCGCCGTTGCCGCCCATGAGGGTGTCCGCGCCGGCGCGACCGCCGAGCACGTCGTCGCCGTCGAACCCGGAAATCAGATCGTCTTCGAAGGTGCCGTTCAGTGTATCGTTCGCTGGCGTTCCGGTGATCCGGGCCATGCTCGTGCTCCCCGCCCCGTAGTGTCCCCACAACCGAAATACGATCGCGCCGCCGGCGGACGATATGCAGCCCCCGACCGGCTGCACAAGAAAAAAATCGGCAGCGCCCGGCAATGACCGGGCAGCGTCCGGCGGCAACCCGGCGGCGGGCGGCGGCAGCCGCGGCAGCGGCTCAGGCGACGACGATCACCCCGACGACCTCGGATACCGCCACCGACGCCAGGACGTCGCCGAGGAGGGCGTAATCAAAGACGAGGAACGTCTCGCCGCCGATGTCGGTCGTGCCGGCGCTCGACCATTCCCCGGCCCCGCTCGGATGACCGGGGGGCAATTCATGCAGCATGAGCACGTCGTTGGCGTCGCCATGGATGACCAGCGAGTTGTGCGACGTGTCGTGGTCTGCGTTGGGGGTCGAGGAGAAATCGAACACATCGACCGGATCGAGCGCCAGCAGGTTCTCGGCGCCATTGTCCATGTCGATCGCCTCGATGTCGCGGATCGCAGTGTTGGCGATATCGGTGAGATGGAGGTTGACGCCACCGTCCAGCCTGAGAGTGTCCTGGCCGCCACCGCCGTCGAGGCGGACGAAGGAGCCGTCGGAAATGGCGAGCACGTCGTCGCCGGCGCCGCCATAGAGAACGTCCCTGCCGCCGCCGCCCACGAGTGTGTCGTTGCCGAGGCCGCCGATCAGGCTCTCGTCGGCACCCGTACCCTGCAGCAGATCGTCAAGGTCCGACCCGAACTGATTGATGGAGTCGCTGAAATCGCCGCCGTAGATCACGTATGAGACACCGCTGTCCTGGGGGGCGTCGGCGTTGCGTAACGCGCCGATGGTGAGGTCGGCGAGGCCGTCGCCGTTCAGGTCGCCGGCGCCGGAGACGGAATAGCCTGCCAGATCCGAGGCCGACGCGCCGGTCACCTGAAAACCGGCCAGGCCGCCGTCCTGGCCAATGTTCGCGAGGTCGATATCCCCGTCGCCGTTGGCCAGCGCAGCGAAATCCTGGCCGCCGAACACCACGTATGATGCCCCGCTGCTGAACCCGGCCTGGTTGCTGGCGGGCGCACCGACGATGAGGTCGTCGATGCCGTCACCGTTGACGTCTCCGGCCGAACTGGCCGAGAAGCCCGCCAGATCCTCGTCGGCCGTGCGGATCAGCTGGAATCCCGCTGGCCCCCCGCTGGTTCCGACCGACCCGAGGTCGATCGTGCCGTCGGGTCCTGCGATGGTGGCAAAATCCTGTCCGCCGAACATCACGTAGACTGCGCCACGCCCGTCGTCAGCGGTCTCCAGGAACGGAGCGCCGACGATCACATCGGCAATACCGTCGCCGTTCACGTCGCCGGCCGACACCGTAAAACCGGTATAAGCCCCGATGTTCTCGCCAGCGAGTCGAAATCCGGCAAGCCCGCCTGCCTGACCGATGGTCGCGAGGCCGATTTCGCCGGCCGGATTGGTCAGGGCCGCAAAATCCTGCCCGCCAAACACCACGTAGGCGGCACCAGCGGTGGTGCCGCTGGCGTCGTCGTAACTCGCTCCGACGATCAGATCGCCAATGCCGTCGCCGTTCACGTCACCAGCAGAAGAAACCGAAACCCCGGTTTGGGCGAACGAGCTGCTGCCGGTGAGCTGGAACCCGGCCGGCCCGCCGGATTGGCCGACAAGCGACAGCGCGATGCCGCCGTCGGGATGGACAAGGGCGGAAAAATCCTGGCCGCCGAACACCACATACGCCTGACCACTGCCGGTCAGCGGTGCGCCGACGATCAGGTCGTCCACGCCGTCGCCGTTGATGTCACCGGCCGAAGCGACTGCCCGGCCGGCGTGGTCGTTGACAGCCTCACCGATCAGCTGAAATCCGGCCAGCCCCCCCGCCTGGCCGACGAGACCGAGGTCGATCCGGCCGTCGAGGGCGGTCGCCGCGAGATCCTGCCCGCCGAAGATCACGAAGGCTGAACCACTGTCGACGCCATTGCCGTCGACACTGTATGCGCCGATGATCAGATCGGCTATCCCGTCACCGTTTATGTCGCCGGCGAATGCCACCGAGTTGCCGGCACTGTCATCAACCATGTCACCGGTGAACCGGAGCCCCGCCGGGCCACCAGGCTGGCCAACCGTGCCCAGATCGATCGTGCCATTGCTGGCAAGGCTCGCGAAATCCTGGCCGCCGAAGATGAGATAGGCGGTGCCGCTGTCATCGCCGCCTTCGTCGTTGAACGGAGCGCCCACGATCAGGTCGGTGATACCGTCGCCGTTCACGTCACCGGCGAAGGAAATCCTGGATGCGCGGTCACTTTCTCCTGCGCCGACGAACCGGACGCCCGCCAGCCCGGGAACCGCGCCCTGCACGACATCGCCCAGTCCGTGCCGGCTGCCGATCGAGCCAAGCTCGATATCGTCGAAACGAAGGAGGTCGATGCGTCTCAGGAGGTCGGTCCCGTCGTCGCCGTTCGATCCGTCCGCATCGACGACCGTGCGCGACCCGTCGCCGTTGCGGATCAGGACGTAGCCTCCCCGGCTGCCCTCGAACCGTGCGACGTCGAAGCCCGCCCGGCCGTCGAGCGTGTCGTTGCCGCTGCCGCCGGTCAGCGTGTCGTCGCCGTTGCCGCCGACAAGCCGGTCGTCTCCGTCCTCGCCGCTGATGGAATCGGCACCGTTGCCGCCATGCAGCATGTCGTCGCCGGCACCGCCGGCAAGCGTGTCGCGGCGGATGCCGCCGAACAGCCTGTCGCCGCCCCCGCCGCCGGTCAGCAGGTCGGAGAACCCACTGCCGATGACGTGTTCGATGTCGATCAGGACATCGTTGCCCTCGCCGGTGGCGGTACCGAGCCCGAGGTCGACCGTCACCGCACCGGCCGCCGTTGCGAAGCTCGCGATGTCGGTGCCCAGGCGCCCGTCGAGGGTGTCGTCGCCGGCGCCGCCGATCAGGAGATCGCGGCCGGGCCCGCCGACCAGATGGTCGTTTCCGCCGCCGCCCTCGAGAGTATCGTTGCCGTGGTCGCCGAACAGGCTTTCGTTCCCGGCACCGCCGATCAGCCGGTCGGCAAACGTCGAACCGATTATGCGCTCGACGTGGAGCAGGACGTCGGTCCCCTGCCCCTGCGCGGTACCGCCACCGAGATCGACCGTCACCCCGCCGGTGGCAGCGGCGAACGTTGCCGTGTCGATGCCGTTGCCGCCGGCAAGCGTATCGTCACCATCACCGCCAACCAGCAGATCGTCGCCGTCGCCGCCGGCAAGGAGGTCGTCTCCGTCGTTGCCGTGGAGCCGGTCGTCACCGGTGTCGCCTACGAGCGTGTCGTGGCCGCCAAAGCCGCGGATGAGATCATCCTCGGTGGTACCGACCAGGATATCCGGGTTCGATGTTCCGCGAATGCTTGCCATGCGGTCCTCCCTCTTTGCGAGGCCACCGCCGGCAGGCCGCAATTCCGAGAATCCCGTATCCGACACGAGCCCCTGCCTTGAAAAAGTTGCAGAACGGAATGGCCATGTCTACCCCCGGGCAACCTCCCGTTCTTCACCGGCGCCGACGGATTCGGATAATGGTGAGCAATTCTTGTCGACCCGTCCGCCTTGGAATCGCCTGTTGCAGGTGACGGTGGCCGGTCGCGCATCGGTGCGCTAAGAAGGCGCCGCGCTCATCTCGCCCGCACGACGGATTGTCACCTCAACCGGGAGCCGCCATGAAGTTCGAAGGCACCAAGACCTATGTCGCCACCGACGATCTCCGGGTCGCGGTCAACGCCGCGATCACGCTGGAGCGCCCGCTGCTGGTCAAGGGCGAACCCGGCACCGGCAAGACCGTGCTCGCCCACGAGATCGCCGCCGGGCTCGGCGTGCCGTTGATCGAGTGGCACATCAAGTCGACCACCAAGGCGGCCCAGGGCCTCTACGAATACGATGCGGTGAGCCGACTGCGCGACTCGCAGCTCGGGGATGAGCGGGTGCACGACATCGGCAACTACATCCGCAAGGGAAAGCTCTGGGAGGCGTTCACCCACCCGACGCGGCCGGTGCTGCTGATCGACGAGATCGACAAGGCGGACATC
>CAZSNL010000123.1:0-2097 GCA_964608275.1 uncultured Hyphomicrobiales bacterium
GCCGATCTCGGAGTAGAGCACGCGGATCAGCTGGCCGCGCTTCGGCACCTCGATCCCCAGCAGCCGCTCCACGGCAAGCGCGAAGGCATGCTCCTGGTTCATCGGCGCCACGTAGTCGAGCCGGTCGAAGTACGGTACGGCCTGCAGGTAGGTCTTGTGCTCGATCAGCTTCTCTGTGCCGCGATGCAAGAGCCCGATGTGCGGATCGACCCGCTTGACGACCTCCCCGTCAAGCTCGAGCACCAGGCGCAGAACGCCGTGCGCAGCCGGGTGCTGCGGTCCGAAGTTCAGGTTGAAGTTGCGGATCTGGGCCTCGGTCATGTCAGGCTTCCCGATCCTCGGCGAACATTGCCATCACTTCGGCGCCAGTCATCTTCCTGGTGTCATTGGCAAACGCATAGTATTGCGGCTTTTCCTCGATGAAGATTTCGGTCGCCAGCCGCAAGCCTTCGCTGATTTCCACGGCCGTAGCCGAGACCGCATACATCGAGTGATCGTGCGTGCGCCAGAACAGCGGCGTGCCACATTCCTTGCAGAAGCCGCGCTCTGCCCAGTCGGAGGAGCGATACACACCGAGGGCGTCATTCTCCGGGATGTCCACGTCTTCGCAATGCAGGGCCATGAACGCGCCGGCCGTCCACCGGCGACACATCGCACAATGGCAGACGCCGACGTCAAGATCGTGCGGCGTAACCGTGAAGGTCACCCTGCCGCAAAGACACTGCGCGGAAACCGGTTTCGTCGCTGCGCCCATCTCGATCCGTCTCGCTATGCCGGCCCGTCCTTCGCCTTCTCGTCGCCCGGGAGCAGGTACTCGACCCCCTCCCACGGGCTCAGGAAGTCGAAGCTGCGGAACTCCTGCGTGAGCCGTACCGGCTCGTAGACAACCCGCTTCAGTTCGTCGTCGTAGCGCATCTCGACGTAACCGGTGAGCGGGAAGTCCTTGCGCATCGGATGACCGTCGAACCCGTAGTCGGTGAGAATACGCCTCAGGTCGGGATGACCCTCGAACAGGATTCCATACAGGTCGAAGGCCTCGCGTTCGAACCAGTTGGCGGCGGGGTAGACGCCGGTCACGCTCGGTATCGACGTCTTGTCGTCGGTCTTCAGCTTGATCCGGATGCGGGCATTCCGGGTCAGGCTCAGGAGGTGATACACCACCTCGAACCGGAGCGCCCTGTTCGGATAGTCGACCGCGCAGATGTCGACCAGAACCGCGAAATCGCAGGCCGGGTCATCGCGGAGAAAGCGCAGCACCCGCACGATTTCCCGCGCTTCCACCTCGACCGTCAGTTCCCCAAGGCGGGTGTACCGGTCGAGAGCCACGGCCCCCAACTGACCGCTCACGTGGTCGCCAAGTTCCTGAAGGGTTTCATCCATGTCAGGGCTTTGCTCGAAGTGACTGTACCGTCGAGTCTAACGCTCGATGGTTCCGGTGCGCCGGATCTTCTTCTGCAGCAGCAAGATGCCGTAGAGGAGCGCTTCCGCGGTCGGCGGGCAACCGGGAACGTAGATGTCGACCGGCACGATCCGGTCGCATCCCCGGACGACGGAATACGAATAGTGATAATAGCCGCCGCCGTTTGCGCATGATCCCATGGAAATGACGTAGCGCGGTTCCGGCATCTGGTCATAGACCTTGCGCAATGCCGGAGCCATCTTGTTGCACAGCGTGCCGGCCACGATCATCACGTCGGACTGCCGGGGGCTTGCACGGGGAGCCACTCCGAACCTCTCGACGTCGTAGCGCGGCATGGCCACGTGCATCATCTCGATCGCACAGCAGGCCAGTCCGAAGGTCATCCACATGAGCGAGCCGGTCCGCGCCCAGTTGATCAGGTCTTCCGAGGCCGTGACCAGGAACCCCTTGTCGGCCAGTTCGGCCGACAGGGCGCTGTGAAACGGGTCTTCGATCGGGTTGGGCTCCAAGTCGCGCGGCATCAGCGATTCGGGATCGCCCTCGCCCAGCGGCACCTTGCGGCCGAATGCGTCGGTCAATCCCATTCGAGCGCTCCCTTGCGCCACTCGTATATGAAGCCGACCGTGAGCACGCCCAGGAACGCCATCATCGACCAGAAGCCGAACATGCCCACCTCC
>CAZSNL010000123.1:2107-7785 GCA_964608275.1 uncultured Hyphomicrobiales bacterium
ATATTGCCCACGGGAACAGGAAGGCCACTTCCAGGTCGAAGATGATGAACAGGATGGCGACCAGGTAAAACCGGACATCGAACTTCATCCGGGCGTCATCAAAGGCGTTGAAACCGCACTCGTATGCCGAAACCTTTTCCGGGTCAGGCCGGCGTATCGCGAGGATGAACGCTGACAGCATCAACCCCAGGCCGATGGCAAGCGATACGCCTATGAAGATGACGATGGGCAGGTAGTCCCTGAGGAGCTCTTCCATTCACTCGCTCGAACATGACGTCGGCGCCGCCGGCAGAACCGGTAGCGTCGACCCTGTTGCCTCCAGGTGTCGGACATGTGCCGCAGGACCGGCGGAAATCATGGCTTGGAGTTAGCGCACTCGTTACAGGCGTTCAAGTTCAAAACGCCGGGACGTTTGCGCGCGGGCGGGACTGAAGGAAAATGGCGGGAGTGACGGGACTCGAACCCGCGGCCTCCGGCGTGACAGGCCGGCGCTCTAACCAAACTGAGCTACACCCCCGGAGGGTGGACGTGAGGTAATGCCCGCAACTGCGGGCGTCAAGTGCGATGCGTGTGTAGGGGACGCCCGCATGCAAGTCAAGCCGGCGGTAAACGGCTATGCCGCCCGCTCGTCGGCGCTCACGGGTGCCAGCCTCTGCCGTGCCCGTCCTCCCTCTGTGTCGAGCCAGGCGAGGGTCCAGCCCGCCAACCGTCGGAACCGGAGGATCCTGGGAATGTTCGAAAGCTTGCGCTGCCCCCTGTCGATGCGATCGATGAGCATTGCCCATCGCAGCATCACCTCGCCGAGCAGAAGCAGCCCGAGCACCCGGTCGTCGACATCCGCCTCCAACGGGCCGTACCCCGCCATGAAGTCGTCGACGCCAATCCACCGGCCGACCGAAGCCAGTCCGCTCCGCTGCATTACCGAACGTTCGGTTTCGGCATGAACCAGGAAGCGGAAGGCGTCACCGGCATACGGGACGTCGGCGCGCGCAGAGAAATCAATGCCGATGGTCCGGCCGCCGCCGTGAAAGAGGTTGTGCGCCGCAAAGTCCCCGTGCGCCGTGACATGGGGAAACGGCGTGCCATCGAGCGCCCGCGCTGCTGCGGCCAGAGCCTCGTAGCCATCGCGAAAGACCGGATCACGCGCGTTGCGCCCCGCCCCCGCCGTCCCACCAAGCCGGATGTCCACCCGTTGCACGAGCTCAAGTCCGTCGAGCGGGCGCGTCGCGAACCCCGATCGCTGGTGAAATCGCCTGAGCCAGCGTCCCGCTGCCGCGAACAGTGTCCGACGCTGATCCGATCTCATGCCTGTTCGGGCAAGCAGATGGTCGAGGCGAGGTTCGCCGATCCACTCCATCACGACAGTTCGGTGCTCAGGCATTATCGCCAGCACGGACGGGACGGACTGCTCCAAACCGCTGCCCATGGCATTGCGATAGGCCCGCATCAGTTCGGCGCGGGTGACGATCTTCCGGGTGTCCACCCCCGGGAAATAGACCTTGACCGCCAGCGGCGCCGGCGCGGCGGTCTCGCGGACCCTGTAGATCAGGCTTTCGCGGGCCGTGATCGGCGGTCCGTCGATTCGCCACGCCGTCTCCCGCCCCATCCGGCGATCGAATTCACGCAGGATGACATTCCGGACATGGTCCGGGGTGACCTCGTCCCCGGTTTCCGGGCGCTGGCGGGCGTTCCGCCGCCGTGACAGGCGGTGGCGCCTGTGGAGCAGCTTGTCATTGCCGGTCGGCTTCGAAGACACTGTCGCGACGGAACCTGGTTCGTCAGAGGGCGACACGGGTCACGATTAGTCTGTCGGGTAGCGCGGGGTCAATCGCCCCCGGCCGCGCCCCGCGGTACTCACACGATCACTCTTGCACGGGAGCTTCAGGCATGGCGCACAAGTATGTGGAACTGGCAAACGAAGTGGACAGCGGGATCCGCGGGCTGTTCGCAGCCGCTCCGGGCCCCATGCGCGCCTATGCGAAACTTGCCGAGGAGGCTTCGAAAGATGGCGCGCTCGACGCCCGGACGAAGGAGTTGATGGCCGCGGCCATTTCCGTCGCCGTGCGCTGCGAAGGCTGCATCGCCTATCACACGCGGGCGGCGGTCCGTCTCGGCGCCACCCGCGAGCAGTTCGTGGAAGCCATGGCGGTTGCCGTCGAACTCGGTGGCGGGCCGTCTGCCGTGTACGGCGCCGAGGCGCTGAAGGCCTACGATCAGTTCGCCGAGACGAAGTAGCAATCGGACGCCCTTGCCCACGGCATCGGTTCGGCCGGCGGCCTATCCCGGCCGAGGCGTTTCACCTGTCCAGCGCGACGCCGGACAGGACGTCGAGGAATCGCCGATAGCTTGTCAGAGCGATGGGCCAGCCGCGGGCCAGCATATCACGGAGCTGCCCGGCATCCCCGCCGTGGCGGTCGAAGTCGCGATGCTCGACGTCGATGCGCGTCCGATTGCTGTCTTCCCCGGCAAACGCGATCTCGACCTCGCTTGCGCAATCGGGCGGTTCCGGTCGCCAGTACAGGCCGATGGTCCATGCAAGCACGATCCGTTGCGGTGGCTCGAAGACGCGGACCGTGCCCCACTCCGTCTCAAGCCCGTTGATGTCGCATTCGTACCAGCGGCCGCCCTCCCCCGCCTCGATTCGCGCCGTGGCGAACTCCGCCCCGGAGCAGGTGTAGGGCAGCGGCCACCAGCGGCCGAGCTCGCCGACGAACACGCCGAATGCGCGTTCCCGTGCCGCTTCCACCCGTACCGAGGCAGTCACCGGTTCGATCGGACCGGAATTCATGGCTGGCGCTCCTTGCAGTTGCCGCCGGCTGCCGCGATCACGATGGCGACGAAGGCGGCAAACGTCAGGCCGGCGCTTGCGGCATGCCCATACTCCCACTGGCGGCGCACCGCATCGAGGTCATCGGCCATGACCGTCCAGTTCATGGTCGCCTGGTTGGCCGGGAATACCCAGGTGAAGAACACCGCGAGCGACAGGACGATGCAGGCGAACGCAGTGCACGCCAATGCGAGCCGCAGTCGCGCCCGGCGGACCATGTACGCATGGGCGGCGATTGCCGCGAGAGCGGCGAAGATCACGAACCCGAACAGTGCCCAGCCGCGGTAGATGTTCTGGACGATCATGTAGTCGGCGGGGACGAGCCGCAGCTTGGCGAACATCTCGAAGACGTGCGCACCCGCCGGCACCAGCGCCAGGCCGACGAGCACGACGGCCACAATTCCGGTCACACGCGCAGCCATGGTGCCTCGCATTCCGATTGAGGCAGGCAAACGTCTCCCCGGCGGAAGCGTTCCGGCGCGCCGGCGTCCCCCCTCAATCAGGCGCCTTCGAGCCACCATATTTGACGTGGGCGGTCGACGTGCCGCAATTGTTCTGGTTCCGCCGTTGGGATATCACCACGCATCATGGCCGGTCCTTCGCAAAGGCGCGTGATCTCCATCCAGGGGGCGCGCGAACACAATCTCAAGAACGTCTCGCTGGAACTGCCGCGGGACCGGCTGATCGTGATCACCGGCCTGTCCGGTTCCGGCAAGTCGTCGCTTGCCTTCGACACCATCTACGCGGAGGGCCAGCGGCGCTACGTCGAGTCGCTTTCGGCCTATGCCCGCCAGTTCCTCGAGATGATGCAGAAGCCCGACGTCGACCAGATCGACGGGCTGTCCCCCGCCATCTCCATCGAACAGAAGACGACCTCGCGCAATCCGCGATCGACCGTCGGCACGGTCACAGAGATCTACGACTACATGCGGCTCCTGTTCGCCCGCGTCGGCGTGCCCTATTCGCCGGCGACCGGCCTGCCGATCGAGAGCCAGACGGTGAGCCAGATGGTCGACCGCATCCTCGCGCTTGACGAGGGCACGCGGCTTTACCTGCTGGCGCCGATCGTGCGCGGCCGCAAGGGCGAATACCGCAAGGAATTTGCCGAGCTGCTGAAGAAGGGCTTCCAGCGCGTCAAGGTCGACGGCACGTTCTACGAACTCGACGAGGTCCCTGCCCTCGACAAGAAGCTCACCCACGACATCGACTTGGTTGTCGACCGCATCGTGGTGCGGCCCGACCTCGGCAACAGGCTGGCCGAGAGCCTCGAGACGGCGCTCGATCTCACCGACGGAATCGCGGTCGCGGAATTCGCCGACCGGCCGCTCGGCGGCAGCGGGTCGGGCCAGGCGGCAACGGATTCCCGCGGCGCCCACAAGTCGAAGAACGAGACCCACGAGCGACTCGTCTTTTCCGCGCGCTTCGCCTGCCCGGTGTCCGGCTTCACCATCGACGAGATCGAGCCGCGGCTGTTTTCGTTCAACAATCCGTTCGGCGCCTGTCCGTCCTGCGACGGCCTCGGCACCCATTCGGTGGTCGACCCCGACCTCGTGGTGCCGGACCCGGACAAACCGCTGCGCGCCGGTGCCATCGCGCCGTGGGTGCGGTCGACGTCGCCCTACTACATGCAGACGCTCGACGCGCTCGCCCGCCATTACGGGTTCTCCACCGCGACACCGTGGCGCGAACTGCCCGAGGAGGTACGCCACCTCATCCTCTATGGCACCGGCGACGAGACGGTGACCTTCACCTACGACGACGGGCTCCGCGCCTACGACACCCACAAGACCTTCGAGGGCGTGATCCCCAACCTGGAGCGGCGCTGGCGCGAGACCGATTCGACATGGGTGCGCGAGGACATCGACCGCTTCATGACGCCTGCCCCGTGCGAGGCCTGCGGCGGGTACCGGCTCAAGCCGCAGGCCCTGGCGGTGAAGATCGGCGGCCTGCACATCGGCGAGGTCGCCGACCTGTCGATCCGTGCCGCGCTCGCCTGGTTCGACACCGTCGAGGACGGACTCACGCCGCAACAGCGCGCGATTGCCGTGCGCATCCTCAAGGAGATCCGCGAACGCCTGCGCTTCCTTGTCGACGTCGGACTGGACTATCTCACGCTGTCGCGCACCTCGGGTACGCTGTCGGGCGGCGAGTCGCAGCGCATCCGGCTTGCCAGCCAGATCGGCTCGGGGCTGACCGGTGTCCTGTACGTTCTCGACGAGCCCTCGATCGGCCTCCACCAGCGCGACAATGCCCGTCTCCTCGACACCCTGCGCCGGCTGCGCGATCTCGGCAACACGGTGATCGTCGTCGAACACGACGAGGACGCGATCCTCGCCGCCGATCATGTGGTCGACATGGGCCCGGGTGCCGGCATCCACGGCGGCGAGGTGGTGGCCGAAGGTACCCCCGAGCAGATCATGCAGAACCCGCGCAGCCTGACCGGCCGCTATCTTACCGGCATCGAGCAGATTCCGCTGCCCACGAGGCGCTCCGCCGACGAGCGTCCCCGCCTGCGGATCGTCGGCGCCCGCGCCAACAACCTGAAGAACGTGACGGCGGAGATCCCGCTTGGCGTGTTCACCTGCGTCACCGGCGTGTCCGGCGGCGGCAAGACGACGCTCCTGATCGACACCCTTTACAACGCCGCGGCGCGCCGGCTGAACGGTGCCCGCGTGCAGCCCGGCCTGCATGACCGGATCGATGGCCTGGAATACCTCGACAAGATCATCGACATCGACCAGTCCCCCATCGGCCGCACGCCGCGCTCGAACCCGGCGACCTACACCCAGGCCTTCACGCCGATCCGCGACTGGTACGCAGGCCTGCCGGAAGCCCGGGCGCGCGGCTACAA
>CAZSNL010000124.1:0-7634 GCA_964608275.1 uncultured Hyphomicrobiales bacterium
GCCATGCGAAACTCTTCCCGATGGACATCCGGCCCCAGGGCCACGACATCATCCGGACCTGGGCCTTTTACACCATCGTCAAGGCCTACCCGCACGAGGGCGAAGTGCCCTGGCGTCATATCGTGTTGAGCGGCTGGATTCTCGACCCGGACCGCAAGAAGATGTCGAAGTCCAAGGGCAACGTCGTCACGCCGGAGCCGCTGGTGGAGGCGAACAGCGCCGACAGCCTGCGCTATTGGGCGGCCCGGGCGCGTCTCGGGGTGGACACCGCCTACGGCAACGACCTTCCCGGCGCCATGTCCCTCGGCAAGCTGGTGAAGGCGATCCTGCGCGGCGTCCCCGAGCTGAAACGCCTGCGGCTGTCGTCCATCGATTCGGTCGAGGCCGATGCCGACCTGCTCGATGCGATCGCCAGCGAGGAGCGGCTCATGCCGCACCTGCACCTGTCGCTTCAGTCGGGCGACGACATGATCCTGAAGCGGATGAAGCGGCGGCATTCGAGCGGCGATGCGCGCGCCTTCTGCGCCAGGGTCCGCGAACTCCGGCCGGACATGGTGTTCGGCGCCGACCTCATCGCCGGCTTTCCCACCGAGACCGAGGCGATGTTCGGGAACACGCTCGCCCATGTCGACGATTGCGGGCTTGCGTTCGTGCACGTGTTTCCGTTCTCGCCGCGGCCCGGGACGCCGGCGGCGCGGATGCCGCAGCTCGACGGCTCGCTGGTCCGCGAGCGCGCTGCCCGCCTGCGCGACAAGGCGGGGGCGGCACTTGCGGCGCATCTTGCCGCCGCGGTGGGCAGGACGGTGCACGTGCTGGCGGAGACCGACCGCCACGGCCGGGCGCGGGACTACACGGCGGTGCGCCTCGATCGCGACGTGACGCCTGGCCGCGAGGTCGCCGTCGCCGTCACCGGACATTCCGGCGCCGGGCTCGAGGGGCGGCTGGCCGCATGAGCGAGGAAAAGGCCTTCTTCAAGCGGCTGTTCCGGCGTTTCCGGGCCGACGAGCCGCAGGACGAGACGCAGCCGCCGCCGGCGGACGACGCGGGCGAGCGGCCTTCGGCGGAGAGCGAACCGTTGCCCGCAGCGGAAACGGGCGGCAACGGATCCGGCGACGCGGCAACGCCGCCGGCAACGCCACCGGCAACGGCAGAAGCGTCGCTGGAACCGTTGCCGGAGGTACCGCCGGCGGTCGCCGCCGCACCCGCCGCCGGTGCCGCCGGACCCGCCGCCTCCACTGCCGCCGAGCGCGGCCCGGCCTGGTACCGGCGCCTGCGCGAGGGGCTGTCGAAGTCGTCGCGGGCGCTGACCGGCGGCATCACCGACATCTTCACCCGGCGCAAGCTCGATTCCGCGACGCTGGAGGAACTGGAGGACCTCCTGATCCAGGCCGATCTCGGCATCGAGACCGCGACCCGGATCTCGGACCGGCTGTCGGCCGGCCGGTTCGACAAGGAGATCACGCTCGACGAGGTGCGCGAGGTGCTGGCGGCCGAGATCGCCAATGTGCTGGAGCCGGTCGCCCGGCCGTTCGCGTTCGACGACAGCCGCAAGCCGTTCGTCGTCCTCGTCGTCGGCGTCAACGGCTCCGGCAAGACGACCACCATCGGCAAGCTGGCGGCGATCGCCCGCCGCGAGGGCCATTCGGTGATGCTGGCCGCCTGCGACACCTTCCGCGCCGCGGCGATCGAGCAGCTGGCGGTGTGGGGCGAGCGCACCGGCGCGACGGTGATGGCGCGCGAGGTCGGCGCCGACCCGTCGGGGCTCGCCTTCGATGCGCTGAAGCGGGCACGCGAGGAGGGCACCGACATCCTGATGGTCGACACCGCCGGCCGGCTGCAGAACAAGGCGCACCTGATGGCCGAGCTGGAGAAGATCGTCCGCGTGCTCCGCAAGCAGGACGAGACGGCACCGCATTCGGTGCTGCTGGTGCTCGATGCGACGACCGGCCAGAACGCGGTCAGCCAGGTCGAGACCTTCCACAAGACCGCCGGCGTAACGGGGCTGGTGATGACCAAGCTCGACGGGACCGCGCGCGGCGGCATCCTGGTGGCGATCGCGGCGCGGTTCGGGCTGCCGATCCATGCCATCGGCGTCGGCGAGGGCATCGACGACCTGCAGCCGTTCGATGCCCGCGAGTTCGCCCGCGCCATCGTCGGGAGCGCGTGATGACGGATGCCGGGAAATCGGCGCCGGCGCTGCCGCACGGCCTCAAGCTGGCGACCGACCTCGGCCCGGTGGTCGTGTTCTTCGCCGTCAATGCGATGTGGGGCATCTACGGCGCGACGGCGGCGTTCATGGTGGCGACGGCGGCGAGCCTCGCCTTCGTCTACGCCACCACCCGGCGGCTGCCCGTGATGCCGCTGGTCACCGCCGGGATCGTGCTGGTATTCGGCGGACTGACGATCGCGCTCCACGACGAGACGTTCATCAAGATGAAGCCGACCGTGGTGAACCTCCTGTTCGCGGCGGCGCTGCTCGCCGGCCTCACCCTGCGAACGCCGGTGCTCAAGCACCTGCTGGGAGGAATGATCGCGCTGACCGATGCCGGCTGGCGCGGGCTGACGCTGCGCTGGGCGGGCTTCTTCGTGTTCCTCGCGGTGCTCAACGAGATCGTCTGGCGGAACGTCTCGACCGACACCTGGGTGGCGTTCAAGCTGTTCGGCCTGGTGCCGCTGACGTTTGCCTTCGCCATGCTGCAGTTCCGGTTCCTCGAGCGCCATTCGACGGAGCAGCCGCTCGAGCGGGAGCCGGACGCCTAGAGGCCGGCCTGGCCCGGCACCAGGTCGCCGGTTTCGCCGTCCGGATTGGCGAACGGCGCGAATACCTGCTTGTCGCGGACGCTGCGGAACTGGGTCAGGGCCCAGCGGACGCTTGGAAACGCCAGGTCCTGCCACGGAATGTCCGCCCATGGCAGCAACGCGACCTCCAGGCTTTCCACACCGGGGGCGATGTCGCGGTTCTCGAGGGTCGCGCGGTAGATGATCTGGACCTGGCTGATGCGGGCGATCGAATAGACCGCAAGCAGAGCATCGATGCGAATGAGGGCGTTGGCCTCCTCGCGCGCCTCGCGCCTCGCGGCGTCCTCGGTGCTCTCGTTCAGCTCCATGTAGCCGGCCGGCAAGGTCCAGTATCCCTTGCGCGGATCGATGGCGCGGCGGCACAACAGAATGCGATCTTCGCAGGTTACGACGGAACCAACGACGACCTTGGGATTTTCATAGTGGATGAAACCACAGGTTTCGCATACGGAGCGAGTGCGCGTGTCGCCGTCAGGAATCTGGCGCACGAATCTGGGTGAATGGGAATTCCGATCCATGTCGACGAGGTTGCCTCGTTACGGGGTCGACCTTAACACCTCACCTCGCGGACGCAAACGATGCGCCTGAATACGACAGCCTCCCGTGCCGGGAGCCCGCCCGGGCAGGGCGGGTCGGGAGCAGTCGGCTCGCGCATTACTGGCACGGGATAGGTGCGAAGTCATGGCAGCGAGCCCAAGCATCAAGGACCTGAACAAGTCGCCGTACCACCTGCTGCGCAAGGCGTGGCAGTACGCCGGCGACCTCTACTCCGAACAGGTGGGGCCGGACGGGCTGACGCATCGTCAGTTCACGGTGCTGCTGGCGGTGGAGCAGAACGAGGGGGCGAGCCAGACCGATCTGGTTCGGATCACCGGCATCGACCGCAGCACGCTCGCGGATCTCGTCGGGCGGATGATCAAGAAGGGATTGCTCCAGCGTCGCCGCACGCGAGAGGATCAGCGCACCAACGCGGTCAGACTGTCCGCAGCCGGACGACGGGCGCTGGAATCCGTCCAGCCGGCCGCCGCCCTGACCGATCGCAAGCTCCTGAGCGCGCTCCCCGCCGCCAAGCGGCGGGAATTCGTGTCCGCCCTCAGCATCATCGCCAATGCGATGGAGGAGTCGCGCCAGCCGAAGACCGACGGCAAGGCCGCGAAGCCGGCGAGCCGCCAGCCGTCGGCCAGCCGCACGCGGACGACGCGAAGCCGGTCGCAGACGACGACTGCAACGGCTGCCGCCCGCAAGGAAGAGACGGCCACCTAGCTGACTGCATATCAGCCGCCGCGCCCTGCCGGTCCTGTAAGCGTAAGGCTCATCCGCTAACCGCCGCCGGCCCGGTCCGGGCCCGCGGCCGTGGCGGACGCGATGGCCGGCAGGATGTGCTGTTCCAGCACGTCTTCGGTGATCGGGCCGACGTGCTTGAATCGGATCGTTCCGTTGCCGTCGACGACGAACGTTTCCGGCACGCCGTAGACGCCCCAGTCAATGGCGGCGCGGCCGGACGCATCGACGCCGACCGCATCGAACGGGTTGCCGTGCATGCCGAGGAAGCGGCGGGCGTTGGCGGGCGCGTCCTTGTAGTTCAGGCCGAGAAGCTGCACGTCGGCAGCCTCGCCGAGCTGCACAAGGTAGGGGTGCTCTGCCCGGCACGGCCCGCACCACGATGCCCAGACGTTGACGACCGACACCCGCCCGGCTGCCAGCTCCCTTGATGAAAATCCGGCAACCGGGGTGCCGTCGGGCCGGTGCAGCCCCTCCAGTGGCGCGAGAGCGAACTGCGGCGCCGGGTAGCCGATCAATGCCGAGGGGACGGTCGCCGGATCGCCGCTGCGGAGGGCGACGTAGAACATCGCCGCGATGGTGACGAACAGGACGACGGGGATCGCGGCGAGCGTGGCCCTGAGGCGGCGCCGGTCGGCCCGTTCGGCGGTTTCTGCGCTCCCCGCATCGCCGGCTTCGAGCGTCTCGTCCCTCATGGTGCGGTCTCCGCCGCCCGGCGCCGGCGCGGCATGCCGGGCGTCTCCAGTTCGGCGAGCGTGCGCCGCTGCCGGCGGTAGTCGAGGACGATCGTCACCGTCAGCCCGACGAAGACGACGGCGGTCGCCGCGTAGGCGGCGAGCACGAATCCGGCATGCGCGGCCGCAAGATCCATCGCCCGTTACCCCGTTGCCTGGACGAGGACGGTCGAGCGTACCCGCCGCCGCAGCACCTCCGAGCGCATCGCCAGGAGATGGAGTGTCACGAACAGGACCATGTAGGCCGCCGCCATCACCAGCAGCGGGACCAGCATCGTGTGGTGGATCGACGGCCCGTCGAGTCGCAGCACGCTGGCCGGCTGGTGAAGCGAGTTCCACCAGTCGACTGAGAACTTGATGATCGGCAGGTTGACGACGCCGACGATGGCGACGATGGCGGCGAGCCGGGCGGCGCGCTGCGGTTCCTCGAGCGCCTGCCAGATGGCCATGTAGCCGAGATAGAGCAGGAACAGGATCAGCACCGAGGTGAGCCGGGCGTCCCACACCCACCAGGCGCCCCACATCGGCTTGCCCCACAGCGAGCCGGTGACGAGCGCGAGGAACGTGAAGCTGGCGCCGATCGGCGCCGCCGACTTGGCCGCCACGTCGGCCAGCGGATGGCGGAACACAAGGCCGACGGCGCTGGCAATGGCCATCAGCAGGTAGGCGAACAGCGCAAGCCATGCGGCGGGCACGTGCACGAACATGATGCGCACCGTTTCGCCCTGCTGGTAATCGGGTGGCGAGACAACGAGTGCAAGGTAGAGACCGACGGCAAACAGCACGACCGTAGCCACCGCGAGCCACGGAAGGGCCGCGCCCGAAAGCGCCATGAACCGGGTCGGATTGGCGTAACGCTGCATTGCCCCTGATGTAGCCGCAGCCAGCCGGTACCGCAATGCGCCAGGATGCGGCAGGCTCAGCGGTAATGGGCGCGCACGGCGGCTGCCGCGGCGACCGGCGCCAGCAGGATCGCGGCCAGCGTCAGGGCGAGCAGGATCAGGAGCGACGGCACGAAGGCGCCGCTGCCGGACACGGCGGCAGCGGTGGCGCCGGTGCCGAACACCAGCACCGGCACGTAGAGCGGCAGGATGAGAACCGAGATCAGGAGCCCGCCGCGGCGCACGCCGAGCGTCAGCGCCGCCCCGAGCGCGCCCAGGAGGCTCAGCGCCGGCGTGCCGATGACGGTGGACACGACGAGCGGGCCGAATGCGTCCGGCTGCAGGTTGAGCAGGAATCCCAGCAGCGGCGCCGCGAGCGCCAGCGGCAGGCCGGTCGTCAGCCAGTGGGCGAGCGCCTTGCACAGGATGGTGAGCTCAAGCGGAACCGGGCTCAGAAGCATCAGTTCAAGCGCCCCTTGTTCGTGGTCGGCCTGCAGGATGCGGTCGGCCGAAAGCAGGACCGCCAGCAGGAGAACCGCCCACAACGCGCCGGGCGCAAGCTGCGCGAGCAAGGCCTGGTCAGGGCCGATGCCCAGGGGCAGAAGCACGACGACGACGAGGTAGTAGCCGACCGCGCGCCCGATGCCGCCGCCCTGCCGCCAGGCGATCGCCAGTTCGCGGGCCAGGAGCGCGCGAAGCGGCTTCATGGAGCCGCGCCCGGCGGGCCGAGGTCGAGCCGGCGGTGAAAGCCGGTGCCGAGTTCGGTGTGGCTGGCGACGATGGCGAGGCCGCCGCCGTCGACGTGGCGGCGCACCAGATCGCCGAGCGCGGCCGCCGAAGCGGCATCGAGCCCGACCGACGGTTCGTCCAGCAGCCACAGCGGCCGGTGGACGAGCGCGAGGCGCGCCAGCGCCAGGCGCCGTTTCTGACCGGCGGAAAGCAGGGCCGCGGGAACCGCAACCAGCCCGTCGAGCGCGAAGGCGCCGAGCGCGGCATCGATGTCGCCGCCACCCAGGAAGTCGGCCCAGAACGCGAGGTTCTCCCTCACCGTCAGCAGCCCGTTCACCGCATCGAGGTGGCCGATGTAGTGGACGCAGTGACCGATCGCGAGGTCGTCAGGTCGACCTTCGAGCTCGATCCGGCCGGCGGCCGGTTCGAGGAGCCCGGCGGCAAGCCTGAGCAGGCTGCTCTTGCCGGAGCCGTTCGGCCCGGTCAGCAGCATCGCCTCTCCGGCGCCCACATCAAAACTCAGGCGCTCGAATACCAGCCGCCCGCCGCGGACGCACGAAACGTCCTCCACCACCAGCTTCATGAAAAGGATCCGACCCGCGCCTGCCGAGGCGTCCTGCATTCCCGATACGGTTCGTTCGTGGACATACTAGCATTCCCACCATGACCGCAACGACAGCCGCCGGCGATGGGTATCCGTCCGCATGCGACTACGGGCGAGTTGCGGCCCAGGGCGGCCTGCCTGCAAGCAGCGCCCAGCAGACGGAAGCGCGGCGATTCGGCCACCGGCTGCGACTCGCAACACGGATCAATTCCCGCTATAGAGCGACCTGCTCGTGCCATCCGGCTGGACCTTTCGGTCCGTCCGCACCACATCCACATACGACCCCGCGGAACAGGCCACTGATCATGACAGCGACTCCCGAATCCCTCGACAGCTTCAAATCGCGCCGCACGCTCAAGGTCGGCAACCGGACCTACGAGTACTTCAGCCTCAAGGCCGCCGAACGCAACGGCCTCGACGGCATCGGCACACTGCCGTTCTCCCTCAAGGTGCTGCTGGAGAACCTGTTGCGCCACGAGGACGGCCGCACGGTGACGGCCGATCACATCAGGGCGATGGCGGCATGGGTGAACGACCGCACCAGCGACAAGGAGATCGCATTCCGCCCTGCCCGCGTACTGATGCAGGATTTCACCGGCGTCCCCG
>CAZSNL010000125.1:0-7574 GCA_964608275.1 uncultured Hyphomicrobiales bacterium
GGATGACGAGCCGTTGGATTCGGTGATCTCCGAGACCACGCGGATGGTGTAGGGGAACTCGCCCGGGCCAGGCAGTACCGGGTGGATGGCCCGCCAAGCGAGCTTTCCGTGGCCGACCTCGCGGCGGCCGGTAAAGCCCACGCGACCGACTTCGCCGACCGAGAACGGCGGGAAGTTGTAATGCAGGAGGAAGGTTTCCTTGTAGGTGCCTTCGAGGGCGTCGACGTATTGCTCGTCCTCGCCCGTGCCCAGTGTGGTGACGACCAGCGCCTGGGTTTCTCCGCGCGTGAACAGGGCGCTGCCGTGCGCGCGGGGCAATACCCCGGCCTCGGCCACGATCGGGCGAACTTCTGCGAGCGTGCGCCCGTCGATGCGGGAGCCGGTTTCCAGGATGTTGCCGCGGACGATTTCCTTTTCCAGCGTCTTGAATGCGCCGTCCACCGCCTGCCTGTCGGGCGCGTCCTCGGAGTCCTCGGGAATGAGGCTCGCCACCAGGCTGTCCTTGACCTCGCGGATCTTCTCGTGGCGCAGCTTCTTGTCCGGCTCGGCATAGGCGGCCCTGAGCCCGGCTTCTGCAAGCTCCTTCACCCGTGCCTCGAGCTCCGACCTGTCGACGGTCTCGATTTCCCACGGTTCACGCGCCGCCCGCTCGGCAAGCCGGATGATGGCGTCGATGACCGGCTGAAACGCGCGATGGCCGAACATGACCGCGCCGAGCATGTCGTCCTCCGACAGCTCCCTGGCCTCCGACTCGACCATCAGCACCGCGTCTCCCGTGCCGGCGACCACAAGATCGAGCTTGCTCTCGCTCATCATGTCGAGCGTCGGGTTGAGCACGAACTCGCCCTCGACAAGGCCGACCCTGGCTGCGCCGATCGGTCCCATGAACGGAATGCCCGACAGGGTCAGCGCCGCCGATGATGCGATCATGGCGACAATGTCGGGGTCGTTCTCCATGTCGTGGCTGAGAACCGTGGCGATGACCTGGGTCTCGTTTCGGAATCCAGGAACGAACAACGGCCGGATCGGCCGGTCGATGAGCCGCGACGTGAGCGTCTCCTTCTCCGTCGGCCGTCCTTCGCGCTTGAAGAAGCCGCCTGGAATCTTGCCGGCGGCGTACGTCTTCTCCTGATAGTTCACGGTGAGAGGGAAGAAGTCGACGCCTTGGCGGGCTTCCCTCTCGGCAACTGCCGTTGCCAGAACTGTCGTGTCTCCGTAACTGGCGATTACCGCACCGTCCGCCTGGCGGGCAATCTTCCCGGTTTCCAGGACGAGCCTGCGGCCGCCCCATTCGATTTCTTCCTTGTGGATATTGAACATCGTAATCTTTCCTTTGTGCCCTGCCGCTCAGAGCGTCACATCCGTTCTTCGGCGGCTGTCATGCGGGCCGGCAGGCGATGGCCCCATTGCCGTCGCTCGCCACAATGTGCAGGGTCCGGCCACGCCGGACGCTGTCTCGACTCGGCGCGTCAGCGCCGGATACCCAGTCTCTTGATCAAATCCTGATAGCGCCCGTCATCCTTTGCCTTGACATAATCCAAGAGGCGCCGGCGCTGGCTCACCAGCTTGAGAAGCCCGCGCCGCGAGTGGTTGTCCTTGGCGTGGGTCTTGAAGTGTTCCGTGAGATTGCGGATCCGCTCGGTAAGTATTGCGACCTGGACCTCCGGCGAACCGGTGTCCTGGCCCGACTTGGCGTACTCCTTGATGAGCTCCTGTTTACGCTCTGGCGTAATCGACATCGTCCTTTTGTCCTCGAGCATAGGCCGGAATGATCATCCGGCAAGGTTGAACACACGCTTGGGATGAAGCGCGCCCTGCCGCATCTCGGCAAGTGCCACCGGAATCCCTCGGGACTCCACAAACACCATGCCATGAAGGACGGGGGCGTCCCGACCGCGCATGATCACGGGTTGTCCCCGCTTCATGCGCGCAGCGTCCGCACTGCTGACGGCCAGCGCCGGGATGTCGTCCAGCGCGGTCTCAACAGGGCGAAGCAGATCTTCAAGGCCCTCGCGGCCGGCGCCACTATGGCGCAAGCTCGAAACCTTATCCAGCGAAATCATGTCCCGTTCGCCGAAAGGACCGACCCGGATACGCCGCAGCGCCGAAACATGGCCGAGACAGCCCAGTTCGCGGCCCATGTCGCGGGCGAGGGCGCGCACGTAGGTGCCTTTCGAGCATTCGGCCTCGAACACCGCGTGATCCGCGTCAGGCACGTCGATGAGTTCCAGGCGCGCGATGGTGACCTCGCGTGGCGCGAGTTCCACGGTCTCTCCTTCCCGGGCGAGGTCATAGGCTCGCTCGCCATCGACCTTCAGTGCCGAATACTGAGGCGGCACCTGGACGATCGTGCCGGTGAATGCGGGAAGAATCGTCTCGATGTCCGCCCGGGTCGGTCGTTCTTCGCTTGTCGCCACGGGCCTGCCGTCCGCGTCGTCGCTGTCCGTCTCGATGCCCCAGCGAACGCAGAACCGGTAGACCTTCGGGCCCTCCATGACGAACGACACGGTCTTGGTCGCCTCGCCCAGCGCCACCGGCAGCAGGCCCGATGCCAGCGGATCCAGCGTCCCCGCATGACCCGCCTTCTGTGCATTGAACAGCTGCTTTACCTTGGCGACCGCCCGCGTAGAGGTCATGCCCGACGGCTTGTCGAGCACGATCCAGCCATGAACCGGATCGCCTTTGCGTTTGCGAGCCATTGCTCCGTTCGGTCCTTCACCGGTCGCGCTTGCCGAGGTCGCGGGCGACCCGCGGGTCCTTCAGCAATCGATCGACGGCCTCCGAGTGTTCGAACGAGGTATCGAGCGTGAAGTGCATTTCGGGCATGTACTTGAGTTCGACGCGGCGTGCCAGTTGAGCGCGGATGTGGCGCGACGAACGCTCGAGCGCGGCCATCACCCGATCGGTGTTGACGCCGCCGAGCGGCATTACGAATGCCCTGGCATTCTTCAGGTCGGGGCTTACGCTGACCTCGAGAACGGTGAGGCTCACCCCGCTGAGATCGGGATCGCGCAATTCGCCGCGCGAGAAGAGTTCCGCCAGCGCATGCCGCAGCAGTTCGCCGATGCGCAATTGTCTCTGACTTCTGACCCGTCCTGTTATCATGATTGTCTCCGCTGCCAGGCCGACCAGCGCCCCGGCATCGTGCGGCAGGCCATCCTTTCGGAAACGGTGACAACCGCCCTGTGGTTCATCGCCTTGGGCCTGGGTGCCCGGATCCACGGTGCGCCGGGATCCGCGAAGCAATCGGGAATCCCGGCCTGCCGCCCACGCTGACGGCGTGGAGAGGCTAGTCCAGTGTGCGGCTTTCCTTGGTCACCCGGTAGCACTCGATTATGTCGCCTACGCGCATGTCCTGGTAGTTCTCGAACGCCATGCCGCATTCCTGTCCGGCCTTGACTTCGCGAACCTCGTCCTTGAAGCGCTTGAGCGAAGCCAGCTGACCCTCGTGAATGACGACGTTGTCGCGGATCAGCCGCACCTTGGCACCGCGCTCCACGGTGCCCTCGGTCACCCGGCATCCGGCCACCTTGCCGACCTTCGAGACGTTGAAGATCTCCAGGATCTCGGCATTGCCCAGGAACGTCTCCCGCAGTTCCGGCTCGAGCATTCCGGACATTGCGGCCTTCACGTCGTCCACCAGGTCGTAGATGACGTTGTAGTAGCGGATCTCGACGTCAGCCCGCTCCGCAGCCTGTCGCGCCTGGGCATTGGCGCGGACGTTGAACGCGGCGATCACGGCGCCGGACGCTTCTGCGAGCGTGACGTCGGATTCGGTCACGCCGCCTGCCGCCGAATGGATGATGCGGACCGCTACCTCGTCCGTTCCGAGCTTTTCGAGTGCGCCGACGATCGCTTCCGCCGAACCCTGGACATCCGCCTTGATCAGGATCGGGAACTCCTTGGTCCCGGCTTCCTTCAGCTGGCTCATCATCTGTTCGAGCGAGACGCGCTGACCGGTCGTGCCCTTGAGCTCCCGCCGCTTGCGCTGGCGATAGTCGGCGATGTCACGGGCCCGCGATTCGTTCTCGACGGTCGCGAAGCGGTCGCCGGCCTCCGGCGCACCGCTCAATCCCAGCACCTCGACCGGGATCGACGGTCCGGCCTCGCTCACGTTCTCGCCGCGATCGTTGACGAGTGCCCGTACCCGGCCCCACTCTGCGCCGGCGACGATCACGTCACCGACGCGAAGCGTCCCGCGTTGCACCAGAACGGTGGCAACAGGCCCGCGGCCCCTGTCGATCTGGGCCTCGATGACCGTGCCCTCGGCCGACCGGTTGGGGTTGGCCTTGAGCTCCAGCAGCTCGGCCTGCAGCAGGATTGCGTCAAGCAGGCCGTCGAGGTTGGTCCGCTGCAGCGCCGACACCTCGACCTCGAGCACGTCGCCGCCCATGCTTTCCGGCACGACCTCGTACTGCAGCAGCTCGGTGCGAACCCGCTGCGGATCGGCGCCCGGCTTGTCGATCTTGTTGATCGCGACGATGATCGGGGCACCCGCCGCCCTGGCATGGCTGATCGCCTCGGCCGTCTGCGGCATCACGCCGTCGTCCGCCGCCACCACCAGCACCACGATGTCGGTCACCCTGGCGCCGCGTGCGCGCATCGCGGTAAAGGCGGCATGGCCGGGCGTGTCGATGAAGGTGATGCGCTGGCCGCCCGGCGTCTCGATCTGGTAGGCGCCGATATGCTGCGTGATGCCGCCCGCCTCGCCCGCGATCACGTTGGTCTCGCGGAGGGCGTCCAGCAGCGACGTCTTGCCGTGATCGACGTGCCCCATGATGGTGACCACCGGCGCCCGCGGCTCGAGCGTCTCCTCCGGGTCCTCGTCGCCGTAAAGGCCTTCTTCGACATCCGCCTCGGACACGCGCTTGGCGGTGTGTCCCATTTCCTCGGCGATCAGCTGCGCCGTGTCGGCATCGATGACGTCGGTGATCTTGAGCATGTGTCCCTGCTGCATCAGCAGGCGGATCACGTCGACGCCGCGCTCCGACATCCGGTTGGCGAGTTCCTGGATCGTGATGGTCTCGGGAATGACCACCTCGCGCGAGATCTTCACCCGCGGTTCCTCCACGCCATGCGCCTGTCTGCGGCTGCGTTCGCGCTTGCGCCGCATCGCCGCCAGGCTGCGTTCGCGCTGCTGTTCGACCAGCGCGTTGGCGAGCGTGAGCCGCGGCTGCCGGCGGGCGAATTCCTTGCGGCCACCCTGCGGACGCGCCTCGCCGGGGCGGGCCCGCTTGCGCCGGCGCGCCTCTTCCTCCTCGCGCGCCTCGTCGGTATCGGCGGCCGGTTCGGGGGCGAGGCGCTTGGACGCCTCTTCCTCGGCCTTGCGGCGCGCCTCTTCCTCGGCCTTGCGGCGCGCCTCCTCTTCCAGTCGGCGCGACTCCGCGGCTTTGCTCTCGATCTGTTCCTTCTTCTCCAGCTCCTCGCGCCGGCGCGCCTCTTCCTCGGCCTTGCGGCGTTCCTCGGCCTCGCGGATGCGCGCCTCGGCGAGCGCCTGCGCCCGGGCGTCCTTCTCTTCCTCGGTGAGCGTGCGCAGCACGACGCCGGGCCGCGCCCCCTGATCGGGGGCCCGCTGGTCGGATGGCTGCTCCGCGCGCCTGGGCTGGGCTACCGGGATCGGCTGCTGCGGCTGTGACGGCGTCGGTGTCGCCGCCGTCTCGGTGGCGTCGCGGCCGATGGTGCGCTTGCGGCGCTTCTCAACCACCACCGGCTTGCTTCGTCCGTGCGAGAAGTTCTGCCGAACCTGACCGGCCTCGACCCGCGGGCGCAGTCTCAGCGTCCTGCCTGTCCGGAGCTGGGTTGTGCTCTCGCCGGTATCTTTCGTTTCACTCATGTCTCGACTTTCCGTGACCGCCGCCCGTCAGGCGTCGCGGTCCTGTTTCACGTGTCTTCCGTTCGGCCGTAGTCGGCAAATCGCTGTGCAGCGCTCAGGAAGGCGTCTGCCAGGCGGCTTCGGATCATGGCAGCGTGTACCACATTTGGGCGGCCAAGGGCCAAGCTCAATTGTTCGCGCGTGAACGCCTGCACCACCTCCGGCCTGCGATCCGCGGTGCGGATCTTCGCGGCGATCTTCTCGACCCCGTCCGGTGCCGCGTCGGCGGCATGAATGACGATCGCCGCCCGCCCTGTCTCGACCAGCCTCGTCACGGTGTCGTGGCCGGTCCTGAGAAGCCCCGCCTTGCGGCCGAACGACAGGAGCTGGAGGGCGCGGCTGGCAAGCATCTCGCCGACCTGCTCGCCGAGCTCCGGCGGCACCGAGACCGTCTCGCGCAGCGCCCGGGAGAACGCCTTCCGCCTGACCGCCTCGTCGACCACCGGCCGCCGTGCGGTGACCCACACCCCGCGTCCCGGCAGGCGGCCGTCGACATCGGCCACGATCTGGTGTTCCGGACCGCGGACGAACCGGATCAGGCGTTCCTTCGGATGGCTCTCCCGTGTGACGATGCACATGCGCTCGTTCACGTCTTCCGTGCGTCCCGATTACTCCGGTTGACCGTCTTCCACCGTCTCGGCGGCGCCTTCTTCGTCGGTGCCCTCGTCGCCGGCCGGCTCCGCGACCGGCTCCTCGATCCACCCCGCCTTGACCCGGGCCGCCATGATCATGGCCTCGGCCTCGGCCGGGCTCGCGTCGAAGTCGTGCAGGATGCCCTGGTGCCGCACCACTTCGCCGTCGACCCGTTCCGTCCACCCGGTCAGGTCGTCGGTCGCGCAGCCGGCGAGGTCCTCCACCGTCTTGATATCATTGTCGCCGAAGGCGACGAGCATCGCCGGCGTCACCCCCGGGATCTCCGCCACCGCGTCATCGACCCCGAGCTCCCGGCGCCGGTCGTCGAGTTCCTTGTTGACGCGATCCAGGTAGTCCCTGGCCCGCTGCTGCAGTTCCTGCGCGGTTTCCTCGTCGAAGCCGTCGATCTCGGCAATCTCGTCGGCCTCGACATAGGCGACCTCCTCGATCGAGGAAAAGCCTTCCGAGGCGAGCAGCTGGGCGATCATCTCGTCCACGTCCAGCGCCTGCTGGAACATGGCGCTGCGATCGGCGAACTCCTTCTGCCGCCGCTCCGACTCCTCGGCCTCCGTCAGGATGTCGATGTCCCAGCCGGTAAGCTGCGAGGCCAGCCGCACGTTCTGGCCGCGGCGGCCGATGGCGAGCGACAGCTGGTCGTCGGGCACCACCACCTCGATGCGCTCGGCGTCCTCGTCGAGCACCACCTTGGCGACCTCGGCCGGCTGCAGCGCGTTGACGATGAAGGCGGCCGCATCCTGCGACCACGGGATGATGTCGATCTTCTCGCCCTGCAGCTCGGCCACCACGGCCTGCACTCTGCTGCCGCGCATGCCGACGCAGGCGCCCACGGGATCGATGGAGGAGTCGCGGGAAATCACGGCGATCTTGGCGCGCGAGCCCGGGTCGCGGGCCACCGACTTGATCTCGATGATGCCGTCATAGATTTCCGGCACCTCCATGGTGAACAGCTTGGCCATGAACTGCGGATGGGTGCGCGACAGGAAGATCTGCGGCCCGCGCTGCTCGCGGCGCACGTCGTAGACATAGGCGCGGACGCGGTCGCCATACT
>CAZSNL010000126.1:0-7529 GCA_964608275.1 uncultured Hyphomicrobiales bacterium
CGGCTGCATGCCGTCGAAGACGCTGATCGCGGCGGCGGACGCATTCCACGCCCGCGCCCGGCTCGACCAGGCCGGGATCAGCGGCGGGGAGAACCTCAGCGCCGACATCCCGGCGGTGCTCGCCCGCGTGCGGGCGCTGCGCGACCGGTTCGTGGCCGGGGTGCTGAAGGCGACCGAGGACCTCGGCGAACGCAGCATCGCGGGCCACGCCCGGCTCGACGGCCGCAACCGGCTGATCGTCGGCGACCGCGTGATCGAGGCACGGCAGATCATTCTCGCACCGGGTTCACGGCCGATCGTGCCGAAGCCATGGCAGGCGCTCGGCGATCGCCTGGTCACCTCCGACAGCCTGTTCGAGCAGCCGGACCTGCCGCCGCGGATCGGGGTGATCGGGCTCGGGCCGCTCGGGGCGGAGATCGCCCAGGCGCTGGCGCGGCTCGGGCTCGAGGTGCATGGCTTCGATGCCGCCCGCCGCGTCGCCGGGCTCGCCGACCCGAAGGTGGCGGAAGCGGCGAGGACGAGTCTTGCCGAAGACTTCGCCGTCCATCTTGAGACCGAAGTTGAACTCGAGCCGTCGGACGGCGGCGTCGCGATCCGGTGGAATGGCGGCAACGTCACCGTCGACATGGTGGTCGCCGCGATCGGCCGGCGGCCGAACGTCGACGGGCTGGGGCTCGAGACGCTGGGCGTGCCGCTCGACGACCGCGGCCTGCCGGAGGTCGACCCGATGACCATGCGGATCGGCGATACGCCGGTGCTGCTCGCCGGCGACGCCAACGGCGACCGGCCGCTCTTGCACGAGGCGGCCGACGACGGCCACATCGCCGGGCTCAACGCCACCGGCGAGACGATCCGGCTGCCGCGACGGACGCCGCTCAGCGTGGTGTTCTGCGATCCCGGGATCGCCTCGGTGGGCGAACGGGCCGACGCCCTCGATCCCGGCACGACGCTGACCGGAGAGGTGGACTTCGCCAATCAGGGCCGCGCCCGCATCATGCAGGAGAACCGCGGCCTCCTGCGCCTGTACGCGGCGCGGAGCGACGGCCGGCTGCTCGGCGCCGAGATGGCGATCCCGGCGGCCGAGCACATGGCGCACCTGCTCGCGCTCGCCGTCGGCCAGGAGCTCACCGTCCACGACCTCCTGCGGATGCCGTACTACCATCCCACCCTCGAGGAAGGGCTGCGTAGGGCGCTTCGCACCATCGCCCGCGAACTGCCGCCATGCGCGCCGTCCGACCTCGCGGGCTGCGGACCGGTGGGCGCCGAGGCGCTCGACTGACCGGCGGGCCTGGTCGCGGCCGACCGTCCGCCGTCCCGGCCGTCGCGGCGCATGGCTGCATACGCCGCGGCCGGCATGGGGTAAGGTCGGGCCGGGGCGGCTGGTACCTGCGCCGCGCCCCGCCTTTCCCGACTGCGACGAGACGGTCCCCGTGAAGCACTTCCTCAGCCTCGATCTCGCGATGACCCTGACGGCGGTCACCCTCGCCGGCATCGTGCTGGCCGGCATCGGCTACTGGGGCGGTGCCGGCGAGGCCTCAGAGCTTGCCTTCGCGATCGGCGTGGTGCTCGTCTTCGCCGCCGGCGGCCTGCCCGCGGCATGGCGCGCGCTTGCGGCGCTGTGGGAGGAGGGGGTGCTCGACATCGACCTCCTGATGGTGGTGGCCGCGGTCGCCGCGGCCGCCGTCGGCGCCCCGTTCGAGGGCGCCGTCCTGCTCACCCTGTTCAGCGTCTCGACGACGCTCGAGGACCGGGCCCTGTGGCGCGCCCGGCGCGCCATCGAGGCCCTGATGGCGCTGCGCCCGGAAACCGCGCTGCGCAAGGACGCCGACGGAACGGTGCGCGAGGTCCCGGCCGCCGAGCTTGAAGTCGGCGACGTGGTGGTGCTGCGTCCGGGCGCCCGGGTGCCTGCCGACGGGATCATCGTCGACGGCCACGGGGCGCTCGACGAAGCCAACATCACCGGCGAGTCGATGCCGGTCGCCAAGGGCCCCGGCAGCCAGGTGTTCGAGGCGACGGTGAACCTCGACGGCGTGCTCGAGGTGACGGTGGCGCGCACGGTCGAGGAAAGCACGGTGGCGCGCATGATCGCGCTGGTCATCGAGGCGCAGGCGGCGAAGGCGCCGTCGGAACGGTTCAGCCGCTGGTTCGGCCAGCGCTACACGATCGCCGTGATGGTGGGCTCCGTGGTCGCCTTCGCGGCGTTCTACTGGCTCGCCGGCGGCTGGCAGGAAGCGGTCTACCGGGCCGCCGTGCTGCTGGTCGCGGCAAGCCCGTGCGCGATCGTCATCTCGGTCCCGGCGGCGATCCTGTCGGCGCTGTCGGCGGCGGCCCGCGGCGGCGTCCTGTTCAAGGGCGGGGCGGCGCTCGAAACGCTCGCCGCGGTCGACATCTTCGCCTTCGACAAGACCGGCACGCTGACCACCGGCAAGGCGGTGGTCACCCGCGTCGTCGCCCTCGACGGCGACGAGGAGCGGTTCCTGTCGCTGCTCGCGGGGCTGGAAGCGCACTCCGAACACCACAGCGCCGCCGCCATCCGCAGCGAGGCGGCGCGCCGGGAGATCGCGTTCGCCGACGTCCGCGACGTTGCCAACCGCACCGGCGCCGGCATCGTCGGGGTTCACGACGGCCGCCGGCTGTGGGCCGGCAACCCGCGGCTGGCGGAAGAGTTCGGCGTCGCGCTCGACCATCCGGCGCTCGGCGAGCTCGAGGATGACACCGAGTCGGTCATCTACTTCGGGGCGGACGAAGAACTGCTCGGCGCCGTGAGCCTCGCCGACCGGGCCCGGCCGACGTCGGCTCCGGCGATTGCCGCGCTGCGCGAGAGCGGCGTCGGCAGGATCGTGATGATGACCGGCGACCGGCGGCCGGTGGCACTGAGGATCGGCCGCGAGCTCGGGTTTGCGCCGGAGGACATCCATGCCGACCTCCTGCCCGAGGACAAGGTCCGGATGGTGGCGGAGCTTGCGGCGGGCGGGCGGATCGCCTTCGTCGGCGACGGCGTCAACGATGCCGCGGCGCTGGCCCGCGCCGACGTCGGCATCGCCATGGGGGCGGCGGGATCGGAGGTGGCGCTGCAGGCCGCCGACGTGGCGCTGTTGTCGGAAGACATGGGCCAGGTCGCCGAGGCCTACCGGTTGTCGCGGCGGGCGGCGGCGATCATCCGCCAGAACCTCACGTTCGCGCTCGGCGCGATGGCGGTGCTGGTCATCGGCGGGCTGTTCTTCGAACTGCCGCTGCCGCTTGCCGTCGTCGGCCACGAGGGCGGCACCGTGCTGGTGGTGCTGAACGGGCTGAGGCTGCTGCGGGCGCCGATCCGCCGCAAGGCGGCGAAGCCCGAACCGTCCGCCGCCGGCCGCCGGGTGCCCCCGGTGGCGCCGCCGGCCTATCACCGGAAGGTGCCGCGGCGCACCGGCTGACGCGCCTTGAGCGACGGCCGGCCGACATCATGCCGCCGAGGCAGCGACAGCCTCAGGCGTCACCCTGCTTTTCGAGGATGGCGTAGAACTCGTTCGAGCCGTGGACGGTGTCGTACACCCGGACCGGGCGGAAGCGGGTCAGCGACATGTCATGCAGGATCGCGAGGATGGTGCGGAACGACTGCGGCGTGAATTTCCACGCGTGCACGTCGACGTAGCCGCCGTTGGCGACGCGATGTTCCTCCAGCGCCCGGGCAACCCGCTCCACGGTCACCGCCGGCTCGCCGTGGTCTCCGGCCCAGTGGCGCTTCGGCTCGTTGTGGGTCGTCAGGGCGCGGTGCTCGATCACGCTGGCAAGCGTATGCCGCCTGCGGCCCTCGTGCCGGGCCTGCAGAACGTCGGCGATCGTGCTCTCGGGAAGGAAATGGTCGAAGCAGTACCGCTTGTCGGGGATGACGAGGAAGTAGTGGCCGGTGTCGGACAGGATCGCCTCGGCCGCGTTCAGGTGGGCAACAAGGTCGGGCTGGTGCTCGAGACAGTGGCAGCTCACGATCGCGTCGAAGGTCTCGTCGACGATGGTGAGATCGCCGTCCGCCGACACGTAGTGGATCTCGGGGATTTCGTCCGGCGGTACGCCGTGGATCTCGGCGCGCGCCACGAGACCCTCCCTGTCGAGCACGTCGAAGTAGCGGACGTTGGCACCCTTGACCGACGGCTTGCCGAACGGGCCGATTTCGAGGGTCGGCCGCCTGGTGTCGATCAGGTCGAGGAAGCTGCTGCGCTTGACGATCTTCGAAACGAGCCGGCCCTCATGCCTGCCGTGCACGTCGTAATGGACGGCAAGCTCCGCATCCGACATCGCATTCAGGTCGGGGTAGCGTTTGCGGCAGATCACCGGGTCGAACTCCGGCGGGAAGGCGGAAGACGCTTGTCCCGCCTCTTGCCGGCTGCGCGCGGCCGGCTTGCGGGCCTTTTCAGAGACGGCCCGGTTCATTTTCCGGCACGAACACGATCCGGGTGCGGGCAGGGCCGGTTCCGGCGGCGCCACCCTTGGCCGGGCGGACGCGGAAACGGCCGAGGCCGGGATAGCTGACGACACCCTCTTCTGCCTCGGCAAGGGTCCGGCTCATGTGGCTGAACAGCTGGCCGACGAGAGCTTCAGCGGCCTCCGGAGCGATCCCGCCGAGCGACGCCGGATCGCTCCTTCGGATTTCGCCGATCAGTTCCGCTGCCTTGAGCGCGCTCCCGGACCGGGTATCCCGATCCGCCCGCGCAGCGCGCGCCGGCCGTGGAGCAGCATCGGCGTTGGCGCGCCTGCCGGCCAACCGGTCGCGCAACGGCCTGAACGCGCGAAACCCGCGTTCGCGCCCGCCGCGCGGCGTCATCCCGCCGTTGCGCAGCGCATGGACGAGCACGGCGACTTCGCGGGGTGTGCGGCCCGTCACGCCCTCGGGCGCGGCATCGCCGAGGCGGGCCAGCAGCTTCTCCACGACCGCCGGATCGGGGCGCAGGAGATCCCGTTCCTCGCATACGTCGCCTGGCCCGGGCTCGCCGAGGTCTTCCGCGAGCGATTCGCCGAGCCTCGCCTCCATCCACGCAATGTCGTCGCGGTTGTTCTCCAGCATCGGCCGCAGGAGATCCGGTGACAGGCTGAGCTTGGTGCTGCCGACGTCGCCCATCCGCTGGATCAGCGCGAAGCGCTCCGCCTGCGACATCTCCGATGCGCCGAGCTCCTCGGCATACTTGCGGTAGGTGTAGAGCAGGGCGACGGCCTCTCGCGGGATCGACTCGTTGGCGCGGACCACGCGTTCGGGCGGAAAATCGATGCCGAGGCGGGAACAGAAGTCCTGCACCACGCAGCCGGCGTGAAACGTCTTCGGGTCGAACTTCCACAGCCGGACGTTGTCGCGGCCGAAGACCTGGTCGAACTTCTCGAAGCTGTCGCGGTACCTGGAGGAGCGGCGGGCGAAGTTGAGATGTTTCAGGATGCCGCCCTTGCTGGCGCGGGCGAGACTGGTGACATAGCCCGCAAACGGCCGAACGTAGGCGACGACCTCGATGTCGGCCAGCCCGCGGCTTCGCAGCCAGGCCAGGAGTTCACCGAGCTGCTCGCGCGACAGCAGCAGCATTCCCTCGCCGGAAATCACGAGCGTCCGACTGCCGAGCGAGCTGATGGTCCTTTCCAGCTGCTTGCGCGTGTCCGGGTCGGGGGTCGGGGACGGTACGGCCCTGCCTTCCCCATTCATCCTGCGGCGGCGCTGGGCGGGATCCGGTTTTCCCGCGCCGAGAAGCTCGAAAATTGCCGCGGCGTGGTTGGTGCGGCCCTTGTGATCCTCGTACCAGACGTGACGATCGTCGGCGAAACCGGCGAGGCTTTGCTGGATGGACGAGGTGCCGGTCTTCGGCATTCCGACATGCAGGACGCAACGACTCATCGAACGAATGTCCCCTACGACAGCGGATGAAAGTTGACGCGTGTCCGCGTCATGTGTTCGCCGTCCGCTTCGCGGTGCACCTTGCGCACGCTGAAGCGGCCCAGGCCGGCATAATCGAGGATGCCTTCATCGGTGTGGGCCAGCCGGTTGTTCATGTGCCTGAAGACATGCTGCACCAGGGCCTCGGCCTCCGCAATCGGTATGCCATCAAGAAGCTGTGGGTCGCCGCGTCGCAGCTCGTCGAGAATGTCTGCAACGCGGTAGACGCGGCCGTTTACGGCGTGGCCGTTCATCCCGCCGGCGCGGGCGTCCGTGTCCTTGTCGGTGCGCAAGGCATGGACGAGCAGGGCCACCTCCTCGGCCGTCGCTCCGGTGACGCCCTCGGGGACGGCATCGCCCAGCAGTCCGAGGAGCATCCGTACCGCTTCGGGGTCGGGGGCCAGCAGGTCATCCACGGCGCGCACGTCGCCGGGGCGGTCCTCGAAGTCCTCGCCGAGCGACGCTCCGAGCCGCTCTTCCATCCACTCGATGTCGGCGCGGTTGCTTTCGAGCACCGGGCGCAGCACCTCGGGCGAGAACCGGAAGCGCTCACCCGGCAGCAGCGCGCCGATGCGGGCTGCCTCGGGTCCTCGCATCGGCGGCCAGCCTCGCGACTCCGCAAGCACGCGGTAGGCATACAGTGTCGCCACCGCGTGTCGCGAGAGGGATTCATTCATGCGGACGATGCGGTCTTCCGGAAACGCGATGCCGATTCGGGAACAGAAATCGCGCACGGCGCAGCCGCCGGGAAATGCCTTCGGATCGAATTTCCAGAGGTCGACGCGGTCACGGCCGAAAACCTCGTCGAGCTTGCCGAACGCGTTGCGGAAATTTCGGTAGAGGAGTTCGGGTGAGAGCTTGTTGAGTGCGCCGCCCTTTACCCGCTGCTGAAACGCGCTGACGATGAAACCGCCCGGCGAGCGAACGTAGGCGACGATCCGGTAATCGTCAAAACGCGCCTCGAGAAAACGGCGCAACCGCTCCAGCTCCAGCGGCCGCAACACGCCAATGTCCTCGCCCGAGACGACCAGCGTCCGGCCGGCCGCCCTTGCTATCGACCGTTCGAAATCAGCCAGTATTCCGTTGTTGAAGGCCCGGAGTGCAGCGCCCTCGCGCCCCGCGGCGCGGTGGAGATGATGCCGTTCCGCCCGGTCCGAGAAGAGGCTGAACACGGGCAGGCTGTGGTTCGCGTCAGTGCCGAGGGTGGCATACACGAACCGGTCGTCCTCGAAACCGTCCAGGCTCTGCTGGATCGACGTCGAGCCGGTCTTGTGCATGCCGACATGGACGATGCAACGACTCATGGACGTACTCCTCGGCTGGAAAGCCTGCTCAGCCCCCAAGGACGCAAGTTGGTCAGGCGAGGTCGCGATCGCGGCGTTGAACCGTCATTGGTGAGCGTGTCGCCCGCCTCCCCAATCGACTCCGCGATGGCGGTCAACTCGCGCACGACATCACCGTCGAGCGGCAACTTGTCCTCCACTATCGGCGGAAGGATCTCATCCTCCACTATAAGTTCCGGGCAAAATTCGCGAAGCAAGACGGCATTTGCCTCACGACTCACCTCATGGATATGCGCGGCTGTCTCTGGAGAAAGTCTAACAGGACTTCCGAGGAGGTTAAGACGTTCGGCTTCGGC
>CAZSNL010000127.1:0-1315 GCA_964608275.1 uncultured Hyphomicrobiales bacterium
GGCCGGGCACTCGCCTACCCGCGCGGCCGGGTGCTCGGCGGCTGCTCCTCGATCAACGGCATGATCTACATGCGCGGCCAGGCCCGCGACTACGACCTGTGGCGACAGATGGGCAACGTCGGCTGGGGCTGGGACGACGTGCTGCCCTATTTCCGCCGCTCTGAAGACCACTACGCCGGCGCCGACGATCACCACGGCGCCGGCGGCGAATGGCGGGTCGAGCGGCAGCGGCTGTCATGGGAGATCCTCGACGCCTTCATGGAAGCCTGCGTGGAAACAGGCATTCCTCGGATCGACGACTTCAACAGGGGCGATAACGAGGGGGTGGCCTACTTCCAGGTGAATCAACGGCGCGGCATCCGCTGGTCGGCCGCCAAGGCGTTCCTCAGGCCGGCTCTCGGCCGCCGCAACCTGACGGTGCTCACCGGTGCCGAGGCGGAGCGGGTGCAGGTCCGCGACGGCCGGGCGGTCGGCGTCGATTTCACTGTCGACGGGATTGCGAGCCGGGTCGAAGCCGACGGCGAAGTGCTGCTGGCGGCGGGAGCGGTCAAGTCGCCCCAGTTGCTCGAGCTCTCCGGGATCGGCTCGCCCGCCGTCCTGCGCGCGCACGGCATTGACGTCGTTCGCGCACTGGACGGCGTCGGCGAGAACCTGCAGGACCACCTGCAGGTACGGTGCGCCTACAAGGTGCACAACACGAGAACCCTGAACGAGTGGTCGCGTACCCCGTGGGGCAAGGCCGGCATCGCCCTCAGGTATCTCCTCTTCCGCAGCGGGCCGATGAGCATGGCGCCGAGCCAGCTGGGAGCGTTCGTGAAGTCCGATCCGTCGCGGGAAACTGCCGATCTCGAGTATCACGTCCAGCCTTTGACGCTCGACCGTTTCGGCGAGCCGCTGCATCCGTTTCCCGGCTTCACGGCCTCGGTCTGCAACCTCCGTCCCGAAAGCCGCGGCTCGATCCACATCCGTGACCGCAACCCCGCGTCACCTCCGGTGATCCGGCCGAACTATCTGTCTGCCGCGGCCGACCGGCAGGTCGCCGCCGATGCGATCAGGCTCACCCGCCGCATCGTCGGCGCGAAGGCAATGCAGCGGTTCCAGCCCGAGGAGTTCAAGCCGGGCCCGCATGTGGCCAGCGACGAGGAGCTGGCGGCAGCGGCCGGCGATATCGCCACCACCATCTTCCATCCGGTCGGGACCTGCCGGATGGGGCGCGACGACAGGGCCGTGGTGGATGACAGGCTGCGGGTTCACGGCATTCGGGCCCTTCGCGTGGTCGATGCCTCCATCATGCCGACGATCACCTCCGGCAATA
>CAZSNL010000127.1:1325-7480 GCA_964608275.1 uncultured Hyphomicrobiales bacterium
CATCTCGCCGACGATCTTGATGGCGGTATAGGCGTCGGACTTGATCCGGGTGGATCGTCGCGCCGGGACCGCCAGCGCCGCCTGAGTCTGCCGCGCCGGTGCACGCGGGCCACGCGGACCGGCATCACCCTCGCTTACATCGGTGCGGACAATTCATTGGCCTGGTGCGTCCGTCCTCGGCGGCCGGGTGCGGCGGTCAACCGTCTTGCCCTCACCCTGCATTGGCACCATGTTGCCGGGCATGCGGGCGCGTACGACACTCATAGCCATGGCCGTTTCGATCGCGCTGGTCGGTGCAGCGGTCGGATTCTGGTACGTCGTGGAACCGGATGCACGGTTCCTTGCCGGAGACGTCCGGACCAGCGGCAAGGCGCTCGTCGGCGGCCCGTTCGACCTCGTCGATCAGACCGGCACGCGCAGGACCGACGAGGAGTTCCGTGGCCGATACATGCTGATCGTGTTCGGCTATACCTATTGCCCAGACATCTGCCCGGCCGAACTCCAGGTAGTGAGCGCCGCTCTCGACAGGCTTGGCGCCAGCGCCGACCGCATTCAGCCGATCTTCATCACGGTCGATCCGGAGCGCGACACGGTCGACCAGCTCGCCGACTACATGCAGCATTTCCATCCCCGCTTCGTCGGGCTGACCGGGACGGCCGAGGAAATCGAACGCGTCGCCAAGGCCTACCGCGTCTACTACGCCAAGGTCGACGACGATTCGGCCGGCGACTACCTGATGGATCACTCGACCATCATCTACCTGATGGACGGCAAGGGCGACTTCGTCACCCACTTCACCTACGGCATCACCCCCGAAAAGCTGGCCGCGGAACTCGCCGCCTTTGTCGGCTGACGGTTCCGCGCAACCGACCGGAAGCTGTGTGCGGATGCACCTTGAATTGTTGCATCGCACCATCGCGCTTGCTAGGTTGGGCGGATGAACGACATCTCGGGCCATCCTGGCTCAAGGCTACAATATCTGTGCTTTATCACCTGTACGAGCTGAATCGGGCAGCATTGGCCCCTCTGCGCGCCGCAGCGGACCTGGGGCGGATCTACTTCTCGACCCCGCTCAATCCGTTGTCCCAGACGCCGTTCGGGCGGTCGACGGCGGCCGCGCTCGAGGTATTCGAACGGGTGACGCGACGCTACGGTCGTCGGGAATTCGGGATCGTGGAGACGACGGTCGACGGCAGGACCGTGCCGGTTGCCGAGACCGTGGTGTGGAGCCGGCCGTTCTGCCGGCTCCTGCATTTCCGCAAGAGAACGCCAGGCCCGAAGCAGCCGCGACTCCTGATCGTGGCACCGTTGTCGGGGCATTTTGCGACGCTCCTTCGCGGCACGGTGCGCGCGCTGCTGCCCGATCACGACGTTCATATCACCGACTGGACCGACGCGCGCCAGGTGCCTCTGGCCGACGGCCGCTTCGACCTCGACGACTACATCGACTACCTGGTCGACATCCTGCATTTCCTGGGACCGGGTACCCATGTCATCGCCGTATGCCAGCCATCCGTTCCGGCACTGGCCGCAACCGCGATCATGGCAGCGAGGAATGACGCCTGTGTTCCCGCCTCACTCGTGCTGATGGGCGGTCCGATCGATACCCGGCGCAATCCCACCGCGGTAAACAGGCTGGCCGAGGAAAGGGGCACGGGCTGGTTCCGCCACAATGCGATCACCACCGTGCCGTTCCCCTATCCCGGCATGCTGCGCGAGGTTTATCCCGGTTTTCTCCAGCTCACGGGATTCATGACCATGAATCTCGACCGTCACCTGAACGCGCATGGCGAGCTGTTCCAGCATCTCGTCAAGGGCGACGGCGATCAGGCTGATAAGCATCGGGAGTTCTATGACGAATATCTGTCGGTGATGGACCTGACAGCGGAATTCTATCTGCAGACGGTAGATACGGTGTTCGTGAGGCATCTCCTGCCGCGCGGCCGCATGACCCATCGCGGCCTGCCGATCGAGCCCGGGGCCATCCGGGATACCGCACTGATGACGGTCGAAGGCGAGAAGGACGACATTTCCGGGATCGGCCAGACCGAGGCGGCGCACGATCTCTGCACGGGGATCCCGGCGGCCATGCGCGAACATCACCTGCAGGAAGATGTCGGCCACTACGGCGTCTTCAACGGTCACCGCTTCCGCGCCGAGATCGCCCCGCGCATCGCCGACTTCGTCCGTCGTCACGACAGGCGGCCGACACGGCCATAACCTCTGCCGGACTTTCGCCCCGTTTGGTGCGATACTGGCGATCGGGGATGCGATTCGCGACTCACCATACGACCGAAGTGGCACCGCGAGGGGGTCGATGACCTGTAACCTCTTGCGCGACGGCCCGTCGTCGCAAGACGGCCATCGTCATGCCGTCGACCTCGACGGTCGCACCGTTCCGCTCAGGGTGACCCGTCATCCGCGGGCACGCCGCTATATCCTGCGGGTCACCACGGAAGGCGACGCGCTTCGCCTTACGCTGCCACCGGATGCTCCGCTCGACGATGCGCTGAAGTTCGTGCGGAAACATTCGGGCTGGGCGCTCGACAAGATGCGCGAGCGGCAGAACCGGGTTCCCTTCGAGGCCGGCGCGATGGTGCCGGTTCGCGGCGTCCTCCACCGCATCGCGCATGAACCCGGATGCCGGACACCGGTTAGCATCGAAACGGCAGCTCCGGCGCCGATGCTGCGTGTCGGCGGCGATCTGCGGCATCTTTCGCGTCGCCTCGCCGACTGGCTGGCCAAGGAGGCCCGCGCCGACCTCCAGGCGGCGGTTTCACGGCATACCGATACGCTCGGCCTGAGTTACCGGCGCATCGTGGTGCGCGACCAGAAGAGCCGCTGGGGCTCGTGCTCGACCACCGGCACGCTGTCGTTTTCCTGGCGCCTCGTCATGGCGCCACCGCATGTGCTCGACTACGTCGCCGCCCACGAAGTGGCGCATCTCAGGGAAATGAACCACGGCCGCGGGTTCTGGCGTCTCGTCGAGCAGCTCTGTCCCGGTTTCGAAACCTCACGGCGGTGGCTCAGGACATACGGTGCACGGCTGCACCGCTACGGTCCGTGAACCTCAGCGCACGCTCTGCCGGATACGCTCGATGAAATTGCCCGCGTTTTCGGCCGTTTCGGTCGGTTGCCGCACGCGCGCTTCGGACGGGCCGAACGGCAGCGAGCGAAGCAGATCGACGATGCCGAACGGCTCCGCCGGGCGGGTCCTGTCGGTCCCGGGCAACGGTTTCGGCGCCCGATCGGCGTGGGCGACGGTCATCACGTCGTGCCAGATTTCGGCAGGCAGACTGCCGCCGGTTACCTTCTCCATCGGCCTGTTGCTGTCGTTGCCGACCCAGACGCCGGCAACATAGTCCGCGGTATAGCCGACGAACCAGGCGTCGCGGAAATCCTGGCTGGTGCCGGACTTCCCCGCCGCCGGGTAACCGTCGAGCGCCGCCGCACGGCCGGTGCCGCCGGTGACGACGGCGGCCAGCATCCGGTTCATCGCCGCAACGTTGTCGGCGGACACCACCTGGCCGGGGCCGGATCCACGGCGTTCATAGAGAACCGTGCCGGAATCGTCGGTCACCCGGTCAATCACGTGCGGCAGCACGCCGGCACCACCGTTGCTGAACGGGGCATAGGCGGCGGTGAGCTCGATCAGGCCGACTTCGGCCGTACCGAGCGCCAGCGAGGCGTTGTGATGCAGCGGCGAGCTGATGCCGAGGCGGTGGGCAACCGAGGCAACGGCCTTCGGCCCCACCTTCAGGACCAACTGGGCTGCGACGCTGTTCAGCGACAGCGCGAGCGCGTCCTGCAGCGTCACCTCGCCGTAGTACTTGTCGTTGTAGTTCGCCGGCCTCCACTTGCCCACCGTCACCGGCCGATCGACGACGATGCTGTCGGGCGAGTAGCCGCGCTCCAGCGCGGCGAGGAACACGAATGGCTTGAACGCCGAGCCCGGCTGGCGGCGGGCCTTCACCGCACGATTGAACTGGCTTTGCGCGTACGACCGGCCGCCGACCAGCGCCCGCACCGCCCCGTCGGGAGAGAGAACCACCATGGCGGCCTGATCGGCGTCGCGTTCCTCTCCCTTGCGGTCGAGCACATCGCGCACCACGCGCCCCGTCGCCTTCTGCAGGTCGGCGTCGATGGTGGTGTGGACGATGAGGGTACGGTCGTCGACCCGCACGTAGCCGGGCAGGATCTCGGTGATCCAGTCGACCACGTACTGCTCTGCCTGATCCTGGGGCTTGAGGTTGAGGGCGGCGGGATTGTCGACCGCCAGCTGGCCTTCGAGCGGGCTGATGTAACCGGCCTCGACCATGCCGTTGAGGACGAGGAACGCCCGTTCCTCTGCCAGCTCGGGATTGTTGGTGGGCGCAAACCTGGACGGCGCCTTGAGGAGCCCGGCGAGGACCGCGGCCTCGGGCAGTGTGACCTCCCGCGCAGACTTGCCGAAATAGCGTCTTGCTGCCGCCTCGATACCCCAGGCGCCGGCGCCGAAGTACACCCGGTTGAGATACAGCTGCAGGATTTCGTCCTTCGAATAGCGGTATTCAAGCCAGATCGCGAGGACGAGTTCCTGGAACTTGCGCGTGAAGGTGCGATCGGGTTCCAGGAACAGGTTCTTTGCGAGCTGCTGGGTGATGGTGCTGCCACCCTGGACGATTTCTCCCTCGCGGATGTTGGCCACCAGGGCGCGCAGGAGACCGATCGGGTCGGCGCCGAAATGCGAGTAGAAGCGGCGGTCTTCTGTCGCGATCACCGCATCGATCAGGTAGGAGGGCAGTTCGTCGGTCCTCACCGTGTCGCCCCGGAACGTGCCGCGCCTGGCGAGCACCCGGCCGTCTTCGGCGAGGACGATCAGGCCGCGCTCGCGCTGCGGCAGGTCGAGAGCGTCGTCAGGTACGGTGAACAGCACGTAGGCCGCTGCGCCGCCGCCGATTATGCCGACCCACAGCGCGAGCACCGTCAGCCAGTACACGACACGGACCAGGGGTCGCCGCCGTCGCGGCCGGCGACCGCCATTGCCGCCGCCCGACCCCCGACCCGGGGATCGGGCGTCGCGGCGGCCTGCCTTGCGGCCGGCCGCCTCAGCCTTGAGTGTGGGAGAACGACCAACCCGCATTCGAAGTCTTTGACGTCCCGATCCCCTCAGGGCCCCAGAATCCCGCCCAGTGGGAGGCTAGGCGGGCCGTCTTAAGGGCCCATTAACGGCAACAGAACCCCACGAGGGTGGCAAAACGGGGGCAGCAACCGCAAAGGTAAGGCGACCCGGTCCACGCACAGCGACGGGCTTCAACCCGTCGCACCGGCCTCAGACGTCGAGGTTGGCGACGTCGAGTGCGTGCTCGATGATGAACTCGCGCCGCGGCTCGACCATGTCGCCCATCAGCCTGACGAACACGTCGTCGGCTTCGTCGAGTTCCTTCACCTGTACCCTGAGCAGCGAGCGCGCGTTCTCGTCGAGCGTCGTCTCCCAGAGCTGCGACGGATTCATCTCGCCGAGGCCCTTGTAGCGCTGCAGGGAGATGCCCTTGCGGCCGGCGGCGAACACCGCATCCAGCAGGTCCGTCGGCGAGTGGATCTCCTGTTCGGAGTCCTTGCGCCTGAGGATCGCGGTCTTGCCGTAGATCTCCTGCAGGTGGTCAGCCCGCTGGTTGAGCCTCAGCGCATCGCTCGAGGCGATGAGCTTGCCGTCGATGACGTAGCTCTCCTTGACGCCGCGGACGGTACGCTCGAACGCGAGGCCGCCGTCGTCGGTCGCGGTGCCCGACCAGCCACGCTCGGTCTCCTCCGACAGGAGATCGAGGCGGTGCGCGATGGCGGCGGCGGTTTCGGCCGCCCGTTCGCGGTCGGACAGGAGTTCCGGATCGAGGGCGCCGGCAATCGCCGCCTGTTCGACGACGAACCGCGGATAGCGGCTGTGCAGGGCCTGCAGCGCCGACCGGACCGCGAGCGCCTGGTCGACGATCGATCGCAGATCCGCCCCGGCGCGTTCCTCGCCGTTGGCCAGTACCAGAACCGCACCCTCGAGACCGCTCTCGATCAGGTAGTCTTCGAGTGCCTTGTCGTCCTTGAGGTACTGTTCCGACGAACCGCGCTTGACCTTGTAGAGCGGCGGATGCGCGATGTAGAGGTGGCCGCGTTCGACCAGTTCT
>CAZSNL010000128.1:0-7355 GCA_964608275.1 uncultured Hyphomicrobiales bacterium
AGCTGTCGGGCGGCCAGAAGCAGCGCATCGGCATCGCCCGGGCGTTCGGCGGCGAGCCGTCGGTGGTGATCGCCGACGAGCCGGTGTCGGCGCTCGACGTTTCGGTCCAGGCGGCGGTCACCGGGCTGCTCACCGAGATCCAGCGCGAGAAGCGCACCACGCTCCTGTTCATCAGCCACGACCTGTCCGTGGTGCGCTATCTCGCCGACCGCATCGTCGTCATGTACCTCGGCCAGATCATGGAGCAGCTGCTGTCGGCGGTGCCGATCGCCGACACCTCGGTGGTCAAGAAGCACATCGTCCTCGAAGGCGACATCCCCTCGCCGATGAACCCGCCCTCCGGCTGCCCGTTCCAGACCCGCTGCCCGCGCAAGATCGGCGCGATCTGCGAGACGCAGGAACCGCCGGTGCGTGAGTTCGGGGCGGGTCATCGCATCCTCTGCCACCTGGAGCCGGAAGAGCTGGCGGCGATGGAGCCGGTGATCGCGTTCGCCGAGAACGGCGACGCGCGAGAGGCGGCGGGCACGGCAGCGGCAGCCGGATCGCCGGCTACCCGCAAGTCCGCCGCGGGCGCAAAGGGAAAGGCGCGGGCGCCACGCAACGGTGCGAAGGCGGCACGGCAGCCGGCGCCGGCCGCCGACGTCGCCGAGCCGCAGGCGGTATCGCCGGCAACCGCGGGGCAACCGTCGGCGCGGCGACCTGCGGCGACGGTCGACGGCAAGCGTACGTAGGCCCGCAGACGGCCGGGGAGCCCGGCTGCAGCCGGAGACCTCCGTCTTCCGGTGCCTCACGCGACGGCGGTTTCGCGAAGCCTGTCCTCGTCTAGAACGATCCCGAGCCCCGGCGACTCGCCCGCATCGAGCCAGCCGTCGACGGCAATCGTCGGCGCCTGCAGCATGAAGTCGCGCGCCGCGGCCGGCCATTCGGGCGGGTCGTAGGGGTACTCGATGTAGCTCGCATTGCCGGCACCGGCGGTCAGGTGCAGATTGGCGAGGAGACCGATGCCGTTGGTCCACGTGTGCGGCGTGAACATCAGCCCCGCCGCAGCGGCCGCGGCGGCGACGTGGCGCAGCCCCGTGATCCCGCCGGTCAGCGCGGCGTCCGGCTGCAGCACGTCGACGGCCCGGGCGTCGATGAGGTCGCGGAATTCGTACAGCTCGCGGTTCATCTCGCCGGCGGCGATGCGGACGTCCAGCGTTTCGCGGAGCCGCCGCATGCCGTCGCGGTCGCCACGGTGGAGCGGTTCCTCCATCCAGTAGACGCCGAGCCGTTCCAGTTCACGGCCGACGGCGAGCGCGTCCTTGACCGTCCACGGTTCGGCATCGTCCCATGGCATCCGCCAGCCCTGGTTGCAGTCGACCATGAGGTCGAGGCTGTCGCCCACCGCCGCGCGCACCGCCTCCAGCGCCCTGATGTCGTCGCGCCAGTCGCCGCGGTGGAAGCGCACCTTCATGGCGCCGAAGCCCTCGTCGACGAACCGCAGCGCCGCCTCGGCCATCTCGTCAGGCCCGCGCAGGGTGCCGGACGACGCATAGGCGCGCACCCGCGGCGACCGGTCGCCAAGCAGGCGCCATACCGGCAACCCCGCCGCCTTGCCGGCCAGGTCCCACAGCGCGAGGTCCAGCGGCCAGCAGCGGCCGTAGTGGAACGCGATGTTGGAGAGGATGCGGAAATGACGGTCGAGGTCGCGCGGGTCATGACCGATGAACAGCTCCTCGTGGCCGGCGAATCCGACCATCAGGTCGCCCGAGCCGATGCCGACCAGCCCCTCGTCGGTCTCGACGCGGACGATGACCGCCTCGAACGCGGTGCGCGGCCGGGTGTCCCAGCTGGCGCGGAACGGCGGGTCGAGTTCGAGCCGGTGGCGCGAAAGCCTGATCTGGGTGATCTTCATGGCTGCTCCGCGGGCATGCGTGTTCCGAGCGCGCAGGTCTGCCTGGCCAGCATGGCGAGCGCCTCGTCGGTGACCTCGCGCGCCGTCGCGGTGCGCATCGGCGCGTTCTCCGGCGCCGTCATCTGCTCCGCCAGGAGATCGGGGAGAACGCCCTGCCCCGCCGATCCCGGCGACAGGTCGAGGCCGATCGCCTCGACGAGGTCGAAGTAGCCGGCCACCGCCTCCTCCGGCCGCGCGGGCCGGCCCATGGCCTCCGCCACCGCGGCGAAACGGGCCGGATTGCCCGGCAGCGCCCAGCCGATCGACGCCGCCATGCCGATGGCCGTGGCCCGCCCGTGGTGGATCGGCACCAGCGCGGCAAGCGCGTGGGCGATGTTGTGGGCGATCGCCGTGCCGGCGTTCTCGATGCCGATGCCCGCGTATGTCGATCCAAGCAGCATGCCGGCGCGGGCATCGAGGTCGTCGGGGGCGGCGACCGCCCGTTCCAGGTTTGCCGCGATCAGGCGGATCGCGGCGTGGCACCAGACATCGTTGGCGGCAAACGCGCGGCGGTTCGTCGTCGCCTCGATGGCGTGGACCAGCGCGTCGAGGCCGGTAGCGGCGGTAAGCGCCGGCGGCAGGCCGACGGTGAGTTCGGGATCGAGGATCGCAAGCCGCGGTTTCAGCTCCTGCCCCCACGCCCACACCTTGACGCCGCGCGAATTGGTGAAGATCGCCGTCGACGTCACTTCCGAGCCGGTGCCGGCGGTGGTCGGGATCGCAAGGCACGGCAACGGCCGGGACGGCAGGGGCGCCGCGCACAGCTGATACGTCTCTACCGGGGCCTCGGCCGCCGCGGCGCAGGCGATCAGCTTGGCCGCATCCAGCGCCGAACCGCCGCCGAGACCGACCACCATCTGCGCCCGTGCCGTCCGGGCGAGGCTGGCACCGGCGTCAACGACATCGGCCTTCGGTTCGCCGGCGATGGCGTCGTACAGCTCGACGGCGTGGCCATCCCGGCCCAGCGCCTCGCGGACGCGGCCGGTGATGCCGGCGGCGTCGAGCGCGGTGTCGGCGACCAGCAGCACCCGGGCACTGCCGCCGGCCAGCGCCGTCGCGCAGGCGCCGGCGCTTGCGGCCTCGCCGATGCCGAACCGGAGTTCCGGAACCGAGTGCAGGACAAAGGGCTGCATCGCCGCCTCCGTCGCGGTCATCGGGACAGGAAATCCGCCAGGATGCGGTTGTAGGCGTCGGCCTGCTCGATGTTGGCGAGGTGGGCGGCCTCGTCGATCACCGTAAGCTCGGAACCCCTGATCGCCGCGGCGATCAGCTCGGCGTGGGCCACCGGCGTGGCGGGATCCATGCCGCCGGCGATCACCAGCGTCGGCACCGTGATCGCCCTGTTCGCCTCGCGGAAATCCATGTCGCGGATGGCGGCGCAGCAGGCGGCATAGCCTTCCGGCCGGGTCGCCACCAGCATCTCGCGCACCCTCGCCACCTCGGCCGCCGACCGTTCGCGGAACGACGGCGTGAACCAGCGGTCGAGGACGCTGTCGGCGACCGCGGCCATGCCCCGCCCCAGCACCGCCTCGATCCGCGCGTCCCACAGTTCCGGCGGCGCCATGTGGCTGGAGGTGTTGGAGAGCACCAGCCGGTCGAGCCGTTCGGGGGCGTTGGCGCCCAGCCACTGGCCGACCATGCCGCCCTTCGACAGGCCGACGAAGTGCGTCCGCTCCACTCCGAGATGGTCCAGCAGGCCGAGGGCGTCACGGCCGAGCATTTCCATCGTGTAGGGACCGTCCGGCACGCCGGAGGCGCCGTGGCCGCGGCTGTCGTAGCGGATGATGCGGAACCGCCGGCCGAGCGCCGCTGCCTGGTGGTCCCACATGCCGAGGTTGGTGCCGAGCGAATTGGACAGCATCAGCCACGGCCCGTCCGCCGTGCCGTCGATCCGGTATGCAATGGTTGTCCCGTTGACGTCCGCCTGCGGCATTCCTCACTCCTCCCCGCCTTCAATCCCCCGATGCATTCGACCCGCGCGCGCCAGCACGCGGTCGATGAACCGTTCGGCCTCGCCGGTATAGCCCGCCGGATCGAGCAGCCGGTCGACCTCGTCCGCCGACAGGCGGGCCGCGCATATAGCGTCGCGCCGCAACAGCTCGGCGAAGGTCCCCTCGCCGCGACAAACGGCGCGGCAGATCGCCTCGACCCGGTCGTGCGCCTCCTGGCGGCCGATCGCCGGGGCAAGCGCCATCATCACCCGCTCGGCCAGGATCAGCCCCTGCGTCGCATCCAGGTTGGCCCGCATCCTCGCCGGATCGATCTCGAGCCCGCCGGCGATGTCGAGCGTATTGCGCAGCACGCCGGACGACAACGCGAAGATCTGCGGCATCGCCAGCCACTCTGCGTGGCCCGGCCCGGTCGCCCGCTCGTGGTCGGCGACGAGGCTGCCCAGCATGACGGCGACCAGCTGGTGGATGTTCCGCGTACCGGCGATGACGTATTCGCCGGCGACCGGGTTGCGCTTCTGGGGCATGGCGCTGGAGCCGCCGCGCCCCGGCGCCGCCGGCTCGAATGCCTCGGCGATCTCGGCCTGCATCAGGAGCGCGACGTCGCCGGCGATCTTGCCGCAGGTGCCGGCGAGGATGCCCAGCACGCCTGCGATCTCGGCCAGCCCGTCGCGGGCGGCATGCCAGCCGATCTCCGGCACCGGCAGGTCGAGTTCCCGGCCCAGCGCCTCGGCCACCGCGATGCCGTGCGGGGCAAGCGAGGCGAGCGTTCCCGCAGCCCCCGCGAACTGGACCACCAGCGCCCGCCGCGCCGCCGCGCGGAGCCGGTCGCGGGTACGCAGGAGCGGCGCCAGCCAGCCGGCCGCCTTGAGGCCGAACGTGACCGGCAATGCGTGCTGGAGGTGGGTGCGTCCGGCCATCACGGTGCCGCGGTGGGCGTCGGCGAGCCCGGCGAGCGCCGCGACGAGGGCGTCGAGATCGGCTTCGAGCAGCGCGAGCCCGGTCCGCATCTGCAGCACCAGGGCGGTGTCCATGATGTCCTGGGTGGTGGTGCCCCAGTGGACGTAGCCGCCGGCCTCGTCGCCGGCGGCGCGCGCAAGTTCGCGCACCAGCGGCATCACCGGATAGCCGCCGCTTGCGGTGCCGGCGGCCACCGCGCCCAGGTCGATCGCCTCGACCGACGCCGCCTCGGTGATGCGTCGCGCCGCTTCGGGCGGGATCAGCCCGAGCGACGCCTGGGCGCGGGCCAGTGCGGCCTCGACGTCGAGCATGGCCTGGAACCGGGCGCGGTCGGAAAAGGCGTCGCGCATGGCCGGGGTGCAGAACCACGCGCCCAGGACGTCGGAATCGGCAGGGTTGATGGTCATGCCGGATGCTTCCCCTCGGAGCATCCGTCATAGCAGACCCGGTGATGGGTGGGAACGCACCGCCGCGCCGATCCGCGCCGGTCTGGCAGTTCAGGGCATCCGCCCCGGTGCCGCCGCGCGGGTGTCGTCCGTGGGACCTCCGGTGAAGATGGGCATGGGACCTCCCGTTTCCGGGTCGCGGTGGCGGTCCGCGGACCGCACGGACCGGCCTGCCGCGACCGAAGCCGCGGCCCCTGGACCGCCAATCTGCAGCAGCGCCGCGGGCCCGGAAAGCGTCGCAAATGATGGAGGCCTGCCGTCCGTCACCGGACGTCAGGTCATCGCCAGCCCGCCGTTCGCCGACAGCACGTGGCCAGTCACGTAGGAGGCGAGGTCGGAGGCAAGGAACAGGCACACCCCGGCGATGTCCTCGGGCGTGCCGAGGCGGCCCATCGGCACGGACCTCGCGATCTGGTCCTTGATCTCGCGCGTCATCCGCCCCCTGGTGAAGTCGTTGTCGATCACGCCGGGCGCCACCGCGTTGGCGCGGATGCCGTCCGCGGCAAGTTCGCGGGCGAGCGCCCTGGCGAGGCCGAACAGGCCGGCCTTCGCCGACGCGTAGTGGCTCGACCCGAACAGGCCGCCGCCCACCTGGCCGGCGATCGACGACACGATGACGATGGCGCCGGACCGGTTGGCGCGCATGTGGGGGACGACCGCCTGCGCCATGTTGAAGTTGCCGCGCAGGTTGACGTCGAGCACCTCGTCGTACTCGGCCTCGTCGATGTCGGTGAGGCGGGTGCCGTGCACCACGCCGGCGTTGCCGACGAGGATGTCGATGCGGCCGAAGGCGTCCGCCACCCGCTGCACCGCCGCGGCGCAGGCCGCCCGGTCGCGCACGTCGCAGACGCAGCCGACATGGTCCGGCCCGAGTCCGGCCGCCACGCCTTCGGGATCGAGCCGGGCCAGGTCGAACAGCGCGACGCGCGCCCCGTGCGCTGCGAACATGCGGGCGCAGGCGAGGCCGATGCCCTGCGGCGAGGCGGCGCCGGTGATGATCGCCGTGCGGCCCTCGAGCAGCATCACAGATCGAGGCCCAGCTTGCGGCCTTCGTAGATCGCCATGACGGCGGTGCGCGGGGCGACGCAGTCGCCGAGCATGCGGATGTCGAGGCCGGAGCCCGTGAGGTCGTCGGCGAGCATGGTGTTGGCGACGTTGGTGGTGGCGAGGACGAGGGTATCGGCGGCGATCCGCTCGATGTCGCCGGTCAGGAGGTCGAGGACGTCGGCGCCGTCGCCGTGCCAGGCCTCGATGGCGCTCTCGGTGCGGAAGACGACGCCGAGCTTCCTCAGCCGCGAGCGGATCGGCACGTCGGCGGCGGTCCGCTCGACCTCCTTGCCGACGACCGCCATCGGGGTGACGATCGTCACCTGGTGGCCCTGCTCGGCGAGGTGCCACGCGGTGCCGACGCCGCGGTAGTTCGCCGCCTCGTCGAGCACGATGACCCGCTTGCCGGGGCGGACCTGGCGGCTCATCACCTCGTGGTCGGAACAGACGCTGCCCGCGTCGACGCCCGGCAACGCGTCGCGCGCCGGCCGCCACCGCTGGAAGCCGGTCTCCGCCGGCAGCGAGCCGGTGGCCAGCACCACGACGTCGGCGCCGAAGGCCTGCACCTCGCCGGCCTCCCTGAACGTGTTGTAGTTGACCGCGACCTGCAGCTGGTTGCCGTACCAGTCGAGGAGATCGAGCACCTGCTGCCGCCGCGGCTGGAGGCCGGCGAGCCGGAACTGGCCGCCGAGTTCTCCCGAGGCCTCGGCGAGGGTGACGCGATGGCCGCGCGAGGCAGCCACCCGCGCCGCCTCGAGGCCGGCCGGGCCGCCGCCGACGACGAGCACGGTCCGCGGCATCGCCGCGGCCTCGAAGCGGTCGCCGCCCCACTGGTATTCCCGTCCGGCGGACGGATTGACGATGCACGAGATCCAGTAGTCGCGGAAGCGCCGGCCCCAGCACATCTGGTTGCACGACAGGCACGGGCGGATGTCGTCCGCCCTGCCCTCGCGCGCCTTGTTGGCGAGGTGCGGGTCGGCGATCTGGCCGCGCACGATCGACACCATGTCGGCCTGGCCG
>CAZSNL010000129.1:0-7331 GCA_964608275.1 uncultured Hyphomicrobiales bacterium
GCTTCCTGGCCGAGAACGCCGCATTTGCCGAGGCCTGTGCGTCGGCCGGCATCACGTTCATCGGCCCGCCCCCGCCTGCCATCCGCATCATGGGCCTCAAGGATGCCGCGAAGCGGACGATGGAGGCGGCCGGCGTGCCGGTCGTCCCCGGCTGGCATGGCGACCGGCAGGATCCGGAATTGCTCGCCGCCGAGGCGGAACGGATCGGCTGGCCGATCCTGATCAAGGCGGTCGCCGGCGGCGGCGGCAAGGGCATGCGGAAGGTGGACGACGCGGCCGCATTCGCGGCGGCGCTCGATGCCTGCCGGCGCGAGGCGAAGGCCGCGTTCGGTGACGATCGGGTCCTGCTGGAACGGTTCGTCAGCAGCCCGCGCCACATCGAGTTCCAGGTGTTTGTCGACGATCACGGCAACGCCGTGCATCTTTACGAGCGCGAATGTTCGCTGCAGCGACGCCACCAGAAGATCATCGAGGAAGCGCCGGCGCCGGGCATGACCGGGCAGGTTCGCGCGGTAATGGGCGCCGCCGCCGTAAAGGCGGCCGAGGCGGTCGCCTATCGCGGTGCCGGCACCGTCGAGTTCATCGCCGACGGCAGCCGGGGCCTCGCAGAGGATGCCTTCTGGTTCATGGAGATGAACACCCGTCTGCAGGTGGAGCATCCGGTCACCGAGATGATCACCGGGCTGGACCTCGTCGAGCTCCAGTTCCGGGTGGCCGCGGGCGAACCGCTGCCGTTCGGTGCCGACAGCGTGCCCGCGATTTCCGGCCACGCCATCGAGGCCCGGCTCTATGCCGAGAACCCCGCCAATGGCTTCCTGCCGCAGGCGGGCACCGTGCACGCGGTGCGCTGGCCCGATGGCGCCAGGGCACGGGTCGATACCGGCATCGAGGCCGGCACGGTGGTAAGCGGCCACTACGACCCGATGCTGGCCAAGCTGATCGTGCATGGCGAAACGCGGAATGCGGCTCTCTCCCGGCTCGGCGCCGCGCTCGCCGACACGACCGTGCTCGGCCTCGCCACCAACCTCGGGTTCCTCGAGCGCATCGTTGGCCATCCCGCCTTTGCCGCGGCCGAGGTCGACACCGGTTTCGTTGATCGCCATCTCGGCGACCTGGTCCCCGCAACGGTGCCGGCCAGTGTCCTCGCCGTCGCCGCCATGGCATGGATCGAGTGCCTCGCCCGCGATGCCGAACGGCCTGGTCGCAAGGTAACCAACGAGCCGTTTTCGCCGTGGTCCTTGCGGACCGGCTGGACGCTCTGCCCCGGCCGCACCGACCGTCTGCATCTGCTGATCGACGGCCGCGAGACGACCGCGGACATCCGGTGGGAGACGGGTACGCGGCGGATCCGCGTCCGCTCGGTCGATGTCGACGAGGAAGTCGTCCTGTCGGTCCCCGAATTTGCCGATGGACGCATTGCCGCGGATGTCGACGGGGAGCGGCTGGTCGGCTCGGTGCACTTCACGCCGGGGCGGGTGTTCCTCCAGCTCCGCGGCCATCATCTCGACGTCCGCGCCCGTGACCTGCTGGCGCGCGACGAGGAGGAGGCGACGGCCGGCGGCCAGGTGCGCGCGCCGATGGCCGGCCGGCTGCTGCGGCTCGACGTCGAGCCCGGCCAGACGGTCGCCAAGGGCACGCGGCTTGCGGTGCTGGAGGCAATGAAGATGGAACACGCGCTCACCGCCGCCCTCGACGCCACGGTGCGCGAGGTGGGCGCCCGCGCCGGCGACCAGGTCGAGGAGGGGCAGGTGCTGGTGGTACTCGAACCGGTGGTCGAACAGTGACGGTCCCGCCTGTGGATAAGCATTCCTGCGGCACCTCGCGCCTTTCCCGCCCGCCCGTGCGCCGGCTATAGACTGGGCGGCATGGCACTTCACCTGATCAAGCTGTGTGTCGGCGTCGCCGAAATCGCCGAACTGCGCGATTGGCAGGAGAGGCGGCTGGCCGAACTCGGCCGTGTGTTCCACGTCACCCGGATGATGCCGAAGCGGGTCGACGAAATCCTCGATGGCGGCTCCATGTACTGGGTCACCCGCGGGGTGGTGCAGGTGCGCCAGCGGATCGAGGCAATCGAGGGGTTCGCCGACGGCGAGGGTGTGAGCCGGTGCCGTATCGTCTTCGATCCGGAGCTCGTGCCGACGATGCCGCAGCCGCGGCGGGCGTTCCAGGGCTGGCGCTATCTCGACCCGGCAGACGCGCCCCGCGACCTGCCGCAGGGCAGGGGGCTCGAGGCGCTGCCCGAGCACATGCGCGCCGAACTGATCCACCTCGGCCTGCTCTAGCGTGGCGGCCGCGAAATCCGCGAGCGGTCGGCAGCGATGGCGGGATTCCGCCATCCGGGCGCCAAGGAGCGGGCGGCCGCCAACGCAAGGATGACGCGGCGGCAGGCACTCACCACCTCGTCATCCCCCGGCTTGTCCGGGTGAAGAAGGTACCGCGCGGTCCCGTGTCTGCGGTGCACCGTTGTCACGCTGCACCGCGCGCGGGACGACACGGAGACGGGTGTCACCCCGGATGCTGCGCAGTCGCCGGGTGACAGCCCGGTGATGCGCTGCTGATCCGGGGCTGGGCACGACGGCCCCCGACGAATGCTGTACGGCCGGACGTGTTTCGGCCATCGGGGCACCAGACAGGGAAGCATTGATTTTCTCCAGATAAGAAGTATATTATCTCCGTGAATGGAGAGTAGAAAGAATGGCCCTTCCGGCGCACTATCCCGAAACGCGCTACGAGCCGTCGCCCCTCGTCGACCTGACCGCCAGGGCGGAACGCGAGCGGTTGAGCCCGTCGGCGGTTCGCGCGTTCTTCCGCATCGTCGCCCATTGGGGAATCCGCGACGAGGACGCGCGGATGCTGCTGGGCGGCATCTCGAACGGGGCCTACTACGAGATGAAGAAGAACCCGGACCGCGTGCTCGACGCCGACCGGCTGCTCCGCATTTCCTACCTCATCGGCATCTTCAAGGCGTTGCGCATCCTCTATTCGGAAGCGCTCGCCGACGCCTGGGTTCGACTGCCCAACAGCAACCGCATCTTCGCCGGCACGACACCGCTGGCCTACATGATCAAGGGCGGCCTGCCGGCGATGCAGACGGTGCGGCGGCTCCTCGACGCGCGGCGGGGTGGCCTGTGACGCTGCCGCGCGTTCGACTGGTCCGCCGCTACGACACCCATCGCCTGATCCCGGCCAAGTATGCCGACGGCGGCGCCAGCGTGCTCGCCGACATCGCCGACGACGACGCGCACCTGCGCGACATCTTCGATCTCGACAACGCGACCAACGACCGGCTGCTGGCCGAGAATGGCCTGCTGCCGGGGATCGGCATCCACGAACTGGTGTTCGGCGTCCCGTACTACCGAATCGTCAACGCCGCCTTCTGCCATGCCCATCCGCTGGGCAGCCGGTTCAACGGTCCCGACCGCGGCGCCTGGTACGCAGCGTTCGAACCGGAGACCGCGCAGGCCGAGATCGCGTTTCACAAGTGGGTCGAGCTCGCCGAAGTCGGCTGGACCCACGAGGAACTGACCTACGACGACTACCTCGCCGACTTCAGCGCCGAATTCCACGACCTCCGCGACGATGCACGGTTCGCCGCATGCCTGTCGCCCGACAGCTACGTTGCCTCGCAGGACCTCGCCCGCGACCTCCTCGATACCGGCTCCCTCGGAATCGTCTATCCGAGCGTCCGCAGGCAGGCCGGCACCTGCCTCGCCTGCTTCCGGCCGACGTTGGTCATGAACGTCCGCAAGGATGCGACCTACGTGTTCCGGTGGGAAGGCGCGCCGCAGCCGGCGATCTCGCGGCTCGATGCCTGACGGTGGTGGAGAATTCCTGTCGGCCTCACCGGGCCCCCGGGACCCTTCACACCGTGATATTGTCGATCAGGCGGGTGCGGCCGAGCCAGGCGGCCGCCAGCAGCCTTGCCGGCGGTGCGAACGCGGCGAGCGGCTCCAGCGTCTCCGCATGGCGAAGCTCCAGGTAGTCGACGCGGAAGCCCGCCTCGTCCAGCATCCGCCGCCCGTCGGCAAGTGCGCGATCGACCGCGGAGCCGGCGCGGACCGCGTCGGCAACGGCCGTCAGCGTGGCATACAGGCGCGAGGCGACCGCCCGTTCCGCCTCGCTCAGGTAGGCGTTGCGCGACGACATCGCGAGCCCGTCCGGCTCGCGCACCACCGGTCCGCCGACGATCTCCACCGGAATGTCGAGGTCACGCGCCAGCCGGCGAATCACGAGGAGCTGCTGGTAGTCCTTCTCGCCGAACACCGCGATGTCGGTCAGCGTCTGGATCAGGAGCTTGGCGACCACCGTGGCGACGCCGGTGAAGAAGCCCGGCCGCGAGGCGCCGCACAAACCCTCCGAGAGTCCATGGACGGTCACTTCGGTGGAGAATCCAGGCGGGTACATTTCGCCGACGTCGGGTGCGAACACGAGATGGGCACCGCGGTCGGCGAGCTTTGCCAGATCGCCGGCCTCGTCGCGCGGGTAGGTGGCAAGGTCCTCGCGCGGGCCGAACTGGCGCGGGTTGACGAAGATGCTCACCACCACCCGCGTCGCCCTGGCGGTGGCGATGTCCACCAGCGACAGATGACCTTCGTGCAGCGCGCCCATGGTCGGCACCAGCGCCGAGGTGTGGCCGGCCGACCGCCAGCCACCGATCTCCTCGCGCAGTGCGGCAACGGTGCGCACGACCTTCGGTGCCTGTGTCATGGCCTGCATGCCTTTCGTTCAACCGTGTTGCGTGGCCTGTCGCCGCGGCCGGTGTAGACTGGGGCGCATGACGGGCGATCCCGGCCCTGCCAACGCGCGTTCGAATAGGTCATAATGGAGCCATGAACGAAACCGCACTGCAATCCCGCGTTCCGGCCGTTTCCATACCGCCGCTCGATCGCGTCTCCGCCCGCCTGTTTGCCGACGAGACGGCGCTTGTCCGCGAACTGGTCGAGGCCGCGCGTCTCGACGACCGGCAGCGACACGAGGTCGACGCGCTGGCCCGCCGCCTCGTCAACGCCGTGCGCGCCGGTCGCCGCCTCGGCGGCGGCGTCGACGCCTTCATGCACGAGTATTCGCTGTCGAGCGAGGAAGGCGTGGTGCTGATGTGCCTTGCCGAGGCACTTCTGCGCATTCCCGATGCCGAGACGCAGGACAAGCTGATTGCCGACAAAATCGGCGGCCGCCAGTGGGAACAGCACGTCGGGCAGTCCGATTCGCTGTTCGTCAACGCCTCCACCTGGGGCCTCATGCTGACCGGCCGCCTGGTCGAGCTGGGCACCGAGCCCTCGCGCGAGGTGTCGGGCTACCTCAGGCGCCTCGTCGCCCGCAGCGGCGAGCCCATCGTCCGCCAGGCGATGCGTCATGCCATGCGCATCATGGGGCGCCAGTTCGTTCTCGGCCGTACCATCGAGGAGGCGCTGCGGCTGGCAAGGCCCCAGGTGCAGGCGGGCTACCGCTTCTCGTTCGACATGCTGGGCGAGGCGGCGATGACGGCGGACGACGCCGACCGCTACTTCGACGCCTATGCCGGCGCGCTCGCCGCCGTTGCGCGCGACGCCGGGCCGGCCGAGACAGCGGCCGTATGGGAGCGCCCGAGCATCTCGGTGAAGCTGTCGGCACTGCATCCTCGCTACGAAGAGCGCCAGACCGAGCGGGTGCACCGTGAACTCGTGCCGCGAATTGGCGACCTTGCCGCCCGCGCCCGCGGTCATGGCCTCGGCCTGACCATCGATGCCGAGGAGGCCGAGCGGCTGGAAATCGGCCTCCGCGTGTTTGCCGAGCTGGCAGCGGATCCGGCGCTTGCCGGCTGGGACGGACTGGGTCTCGCCGTACAGGCCTACGGACGCCGCGCGCTGCCGGCGCTCGAGTGGCTGGCGACGGTGGCGGAGCGGACGGGGCGCCGGGTCCCGGTGCGCCTCGTCAAGGGCGCCTACTGGGACACCGAGATCAAGCGCGCCCAGGAAGGCGGGTTCGAAAGCTATCCGGTGTTCACGCGGAAGGTCTCGACCGATGTCTCGTACCTCGCCTGCGCGCGCTACATGCTGTCGCGGCCGGACGCGATCTTCCCCCAGTTCGCCACCCACAACGCCCACACGCTGGCGGCCATAGAGGTGCTGTCCGGCGGCAGCAGGGATCTCGAGTTCCAGCGTCTCCACGGCATGGGCCAGGCGCTCTACGACGAAGTTGTCGGGCCCGACAAGCTTGACCGGCCGTGCCGCATCTACGCCCCGGTCGGCAGCCACGAGGACCTGCTGGCCTATCTCGTCCGCCGGCTGCTGGAGAACGGGGCCAACACGTCGTTCGTCAACCGCCTCGCCGACGACGAGGCGCCGATCCGCGAGATCATTGCCGATCCGGTCGAAGCCGCGGCCAGCCTCGATCCGGTGCCACACCCGGCGATCCCGACCCCACGCGACATCTTTGCGCCGCGGGTGAACTCCCGCGGCCTGCCGCTGTGGGACGAGGCCACGCGCGCGCCGCTCATCGCCGAGATGCGGCAGCACCTCGCCGGTTCACTTACCGGCGGGCCAATCGTCGCCGGCCGGCTGCGTGGCGGCGAGACCGTCGACATCCGCTCGCCGCACGACCGCAGCGTCGCCGTCGGCCAGGTGGCGGTGGCCGACGAGGCGGCGGTGAACGACGCCGTCGCTGCCGCAATGCGGGCCCAGCACGACTGGGACGCCCTCGGTGGCGAGGCCCGGGCGCAACTGCTCGAACGCGCGGCCGACCTCTACGAGGAGAACATGACGCGGCTGATGGCGATCATGGTGCGCGAGGCGGGAAAGACGGTGGACAATGCCCTCGGCGACGTCCGCGAGGCGGTCGACTTCCTGCGCTACTACGCCGCCGAGGCACGCGGCAAGTTTACTGCGCCGCTGCCGATGGGCGGGCCCACCGGCGAGCGCAACGAACTGTGGCTGCACGGGCGCGGCGTGTTCGCCTGCATCAGCCCGTGGAACTTCCCGCTGGCGATTTTTACCGGCCAGCTCTCTGCCGCCCTTGCCGCCGGCAACACGGTCGTCGCCAAGCCTGCCGAGCAGACGCCGCTGGTCGCCTGCGAGGCGGTGCGGCTGCTGCATGCGGCGGGCATCCCCGGCGACGTCCTCCACCTCCTGCCCGGCGATGGCGCGGCGGTGGGCGGGCGGCTTACGGCCGATACCCGGATCGGCGGCGTCGCCTTCACCGGCTCCAACGAGACCGCCGCCCTGATCAACCGGGCGCTCGCCAGCCGCGAAGGCGCGATCGTGCCGCTGATTGCGGAAACCGGCGGCATGAACGCCATGCTGGTCGACTCGACGGCGCTGCCGGAGCAGGCGGTCCGTGACATTCTTGCTTCCGCC
>CAZSNL010000130.1:0-7274 GCA_964608275.1 uncultured Hyphomicrobiales bacterium
GAGCAGCATCGAGCCATGGCCGGCCGACAGCACGAAACGGTCGCGGTCGGGCCAGCGGGGATCGGACGGATCAAATTTCAGGAAGCGCGTGAACAGGACCGTTGCCACGTCGGCCATGCCCATCGGCATGCCGGGGTGGCCGGAACGGGCCTGCTGGACGGCGTCCATGGCAAGCACGCGCACGGCGTTCGCCATCGACTTGTGCATTTTGGGCGAGTCTCCGCCGCCGGAGACGAAGCCATCGGTTTCGGCCGGCGAAGCTGCCGGATGCGCTGCTGTCATGGTCCTGTCGGGCGTTGGGCCTCGGGTGGCGGCACATTACCCTTCGGCCCCCGGCTGTCAATGGGGCCCGCCGCCTCATCGGCCGCGGGCCGCCTTTGCCACACAACCGCCAATCGGCGGTGCCAGCGTGGGCCCAGCACATGTGGTTGACGCTTGCCTTGCGGCGCGCCTAATCTTTCGACGCGTTGCTGGCGCGGCGGTGGCCGGGGGACAGGACAAGGGCAGCCGGTGCGGCACATTGATCTGCGGGTCCAACTCGACAATGCCTGAGGGGTCGGAATTCGAGGCGGCGCTGGCCAGGTTCGACGCCGCCATGAAGGGGTTCGAGACCGCGGTCGCGCGGGCGCGCGACACCGGTCAGCGCCACGACCACGATCGCCGTCAGGCGGAGTCGCTCCGGCACGACCGCGCCAGGCTCGCCGAAGAGGTCGAGCGGCTGAAGGCGAGGATCGGCACGCTCACCGCCGCCAACGGCGAGGTCTCGACGCGGCTCGACGCCGCGATGCGCAACATCCGGACCATACTCGAAGGGGATCAGGGGCACTCCGACTGAAAGGTGCTGAAACGTGAAAGCGATGCCGCAGGTTGTCGTCAGGGTAAATGACCGGCCATACACGATGGTCTGTGACGAGGGCGAGGAGCAGCACCTGATCGAGCTCGCCCAGATGCTCGACGAGGAGGTCACCCGGCTGAAGAAGCGGTTCGGCCAGGTCGGCGACAGCAGGCTGCTCCTGATGGCGGCCCTGGTCATCGCCGACAGGCTGGCCGAAGCGCAGCAGCGGATCGAGAGCCTGCGCGGCGAGATTGACGGCCTCAAGGATGCCCGCGCGGCGGCAATGGAACGCGGACAGTCGCTGGAACGGGCGGTGACCTGCCGGCTCGATGCCGCGGCCCAGCGCATCGAGGCGCTGACGCTCGAGCTCGACGCCGCGCTCAAATAACGCGACGGCTGGATTTGCCGGCGCGTCTGCCCTACATACCGTTGCGGCGGGGCTGCCCGGTACGACAGGAAACCATCATTCCCCGGGGCCTTATCGACCCGAACGGGAGCTGACCCTGGTTGGAGCCGTGGCTCCTTTCATTCGGCGCCCACCTACTGACGTAGGTTCCCGGGATCGATACCTTCCATCGGCCACGGTGGCTTCGCCAGCTCTCTTCCTGATCCCGCCGAGCCGATGTCCCACCGCAAGCATGCCGAACAGAAGAAGCCCCTGCGTCGCCAGATGCGGGAGCGCAGGGACGAACTGGTGCGCGGGCTGGACCGGCACGCGATCGCGCGGGCTATCGCCGAGGCCGGTATCGGTTTCCTCGACATCGGCGAGCCCGGCACGGTGTCGGGGTTCTATCCCTTCGGCAGCGAGATCGATCCGCGGCCGCTGCTGGCGCGGCTGGCCGACGACGGGTGGCAGACCGCGCTGCCGGTCGTGATCGGTGCCGGCAAGCCGCTGGTGTTCCGCCGCTGGCGGAAGGGCGAGCCGCTCACCAAGGGCGTGTGGAACATCCCGATACCTCCGCCGGAGGCGCCGGCAGTGGACCCCGACGTGCTGCTGGTGCCGCTGCTCGCGTTCGACCGCAAGGGTTTCCGGCTCGGTTACGGCGGCGGGTTCTACGACCGCACCATCCGGTGGCTCAGGCAGAAGAAACCCATTGTCGCGGTGGGGCTGGCCTACGCCGCCCAGGAGGTCGACGACGTGCTGCACGACGAGCTCGACGAGCCGCTCGACTGGGTATTGACCGAGAAGGGGGCGATCCGATGCGGCTGATCATCCTTGGCGACGTGGTGGGGCGGCCCGGCCGCCAGGCCGTGCAGCGCGAACTGCCCGGGCTGCGCGAGCGCTACCGGCCGGACCTGGTGGTGGTCAACGGCGAGAACGCCGCCGGCGGGTTCGGCATCACCGCGCGACTGTTCCACGAACTGCGCGACGCCGGCGCCGACGTCGTCACCCTCGGCAACCACGCATGGGACCAGGGCGAGATCCTGGAGTTCATCCAGAACGAACCGAACCTGATCCGGCCGATCAATTACCCGCCCGGCACGCCCGGTGCCGGCGCCATCGTTATCACTACCGCGTCCGGCAAGCGGATCCAGGTGATCAACGCGATGGGTCGCGTGTTCATGGATGCGCTCGACGATCCGTTCCGGGCCGTCGACAGGCAGCTTGAAGCGCAATCGCTCGGCCGCGACTGCGACGCCATCATCGTCGACTTCCATGCCGAGGCGACGTCGGAAAAGCAGGCCATGGGGCACTTCCTCGATGGCCGGGTGTCGGTCGTGTTCGGCACCCATACCCACGTTCCGACCTGCGACCACCAGGTGCTGGAAGGCGGCACCGCCTACGTCAGCGATGCGGGCATGTGCGGCGACTTCGCCGGCATCCTCGGCATGGATCGCCAGGAGCCGATGCAGCGGTTCCTCACCAAGATTTCCGGCGGCCGGCTGTCAGCGGCGGACGGCGAAGGCACCGTGTGCGGACTGGCGGTCGACGTCGACGACGCGACCGGGCTCGCCCGCCGGATCGGGCTGATCCGCCTCGGCGGCCGGCTCGAACCGGCCCTCCCCGATTTCTGGTAGCGCAGTCGGTCGCCCGGCGCCGGCGCGGCCGATGCAGGCGGCGACGGCGGGATTTTGCGACAGCCGTGCCGGTGCGCGTCGCGCTGGCCGCTGCTGTCGGCCATGCGCCCGGGTCACTCGCCGGTCAGGCGCCGCCGGGTGGCTTCGATGTTCCCGTCATCGCGCCTGTCGGGACTCGTCACGTCCGCTCGCGCGCGTTCAGGAACTGCAGGCGCGGCCAGTCGTCGATGGTGCGGTTGAGGTCCCAGGCATTGCGGGCAAGGTACACCGGAGCGCCGTCGCGATCCTCGGCGACGCTGCTCGGATGGCGGTCGACGAACCGCTTCACTTCGGCCGGATCGTCGGCGACGATCCATCGGGCGGTCTCGAACGGGGCCGGCTCGAAGCCTGCCCGGACCTTGTACTCGTTCTCCAGCCGCGACGACAGGACGTCCAGTTGCAGCGGCCCGAACACGCCGACGATCCACGACGTGCCGACGAGCGGCCTGAAGACCCGGGTCACCCCTTCCTCGGCGAGGTCCTCCAGTGCCCGATGCAGCTGCTTGGCGCGGATCGGGTCGTCGAGCCGCACCCGGCGAAGGATCTCGGGGGCGAAATCCGGAATGCCGGTGAAGCGGACGTCCTCGCCCTCGCACAGCGTGTCGCCGACCCGCAGTGTCCCGTGGTTGGGAATGCCGATGACGTCGCCGGGAAGCGCCTCCTCGGCGAGCTCGCGCTCCTGGCCGAAGAAGAAGATCGGATTGTTGACGGCGATTGACCGGCCGGTCCTAACCTGCCGCAGCTTCATGCCGCGGCGGAAGCGGCCGGAACAGAGCCTGAGGAACGCCACCCGGTCGCGGTGCTGCGGGTCCATGTTGGCCTGCACCTTGAACACGAATCCGGTGACCCGCTCCTCCGTCGGGTCGACGGCGCGCGGTTCGGCCGGCTGCAGGCGCGGCGGCGGCGCGAAGGCGGCAATCGCCGCCAGCAGTTCGGGCACCGCATGCTCCTTGAGCGCACTGCCGAAGAACACCGGCGTCATGTGCCCCGCCCGGTAGGCGGCGACGTCGAGCTCCGGATAGGCCGCGAGCGCCAGTTCCGCCGATTCCCGGAACGCGGCGTGGACGGGCGCCGGTATCCGCTCGCGCAGCGCCGGATCGTCGAGGCCGTTCATCGCGATCGACTTTTCCTGGGAGGCGCCCCTGCCAGACGCTCCGAGCAGAAGCCGGTTCTGCCTGAGGTCGTAGCAGCCGTGGAAGTCGATCCCCATGCCGACCGGCCAGGTGACCGGGCAGATTTCGAGGGCGAGCGCGGATTCGATCTCGTCGAGCAGCGCGAAGGTATCGCGGCCCTCCTGGTCGACCTTGTTGATGAAGGTGAGGATCGGGATGTCGCGCAGCCGGCACACCTCGAACAGCTTGAGCGTCTGGCTCTCTATGCCCTTGGCGGCATCGATCACCATGATCGCGGAGTCGACCGCCGTCAGCGTCCGGTAGGTGTCCTCGCTGAAATCCTCGTGGCCCGGCGTATCGAGCAGATTGTAGGTGATGCCGTCGTGCTCGAACGTCATCACGGTGCTGGAGATCGAGATGCCGCGGGCGCGTTCGATCTCCATCCAGTCGGAGCGCGTCCGGCGGCGCTCGCCGCGCGCCCGGACATGACCGGCAAGGCGGATGGCGCCACCGAACAGCAGCAGCTTCTCCGTCAGGGTGGTCTTGCCGGCGTCGGGGTGGGAGATGATGGCGAAGGTGCGCCGTGTCGCCGCGCCGGTGGCGGCGTCCCGCGGCGGGCGCTTCTGGCCATGGCCGGCGACCGGCGCCCCCGCCTTCTCCGGTGATGTCGTCTCGTCGTACATGGTTCCGTTTTCCGTTCCGCCGGGTCTGGCAGATGGCGTGCGGCCTGCCTGCCGGCAAGGTTTGCCGGGGTTAGTCGGTGCGCCGGTTCCGGTAGCGCCGCCACAGGTCCGGCCGTTGCCGGCGGGTGACACGTTCGGCTTCCTCGCGCCGCCAGCGGGCGACGGCGGCATGGTCGCCGGACATCAGCACCTCCGGGATGCTTCGGCCCTCCCACTCGCGCGGACGAGTGTACTGCGGATATTCGAGCAGGCCGTCCTCGAAGCTCTCTTCGGCGGTCGAGGCGTCGTCGCCCAGCGCTCCCGGCAGCAGCCTGACGCAGGCCTCGATCAATGCCATGGCGGCGACCTCGCCGCCCTGCAGCACGAAGTCGCCGATGCTTACTTCCTCGAGCCCCCGCGCCTCGATGACCCGCTGGTCGACCCCCTCGAACCGACCGCACAGGATGACCACGCCGGGACCCGCGGCCAGCGCCCTGACGCGGTCCTGCGTCAGCGGCCGGCCGCGCGCGCTCATGTAGAGCCGCGGCCGGTCGTCGGGCTCGATGGCGTCAAGCGCCGCGGCCATCACGTCGGCGCGCATCACCATGCCGGGGCCGCCGCCGGCCGGCGTGTCGTCCACGGTGCGGTGGCGGTCGGTCGCGTGGTCGCGGATGTTGCGGGTTTCGAGCGTCCACACCCCGCGCTCGGCGGCGCGCGCCATCAGCGCATGGCCGAGCGGGCCCGGAAACATCTCCGGGTAGAGCGTGAGCACGGTGGCCCGCCACGTCATGATCCTGGACCCCCTGGCCGTGAAGGCGCCGGCGTCAATCGAGCAGCCCGTCCGGGGGATCGATCACCACCCGCCGGCCTTTAATGTCCACCTGCGGCACGATGTCGCGGGTGAAGGGTACCAGCACCCGTCGCCTGTCGGCCAGCGCCACCTCGAGGAGGTCGCCGGCCCCGTAGTCGAACACGGCGGTGACCGTGCCGACCGGCTCGCCGGTGGTCGTCTCCACGCCGAGGCCGATCAGGTCCGAGTGATACCACTCGTCCGGTTCCGGCTCCGGCAGCCGGTCGCGCGGCACGTAGAGGCGCGCCCCCGCCAGTGCCTCGGCGGCATTGCGGTCGGCAATGCCCTCGACCGTTGCGATGACCACCCCCTTGGCGACCCGATGACGGAGGATGACGAGTTTCCGGTCGCCGGCTTGCGTCTCCAGCGGGCCGTAGTCGGCGATGCTGTCCGGGTCGGCGGTGAACGCCTTGATCCGCAGTTCGCCGCGGATGCCGTGCGCCCCGACCACGACGCCGAGACAGACGCGCTCGTCAGGTGCCGCCATGGGCCCCGACCGGCACGGCTGTCAGGCGCTCGCCGCCTCGGCGCTGTCCCCGGCCTCGCTTTCCGGCGCCGGTGCGGTGGCCTCCTCGTCCGCCGGCGCGGCCGCTTCCTCCGGCTCAGCCGCGGCGGCCGCGGCTTCCTCCTCCGCCTGCTTGGCCGCTGCGGCGCGGGCTTCCTCGCGCTCGGTGCGCTTCTTGCCCCACTGCCCCTTCTGCGGGTTGAGGCGCGGCTCGCGCTTGAGAAGGCCGGCGGCATCGAGGAACCGGTGCACCCGGTCGGTGGGCTGCGCACCGTGGCCGAGCCAGTACTTCACCCGCTCCTGGTCGATCACCACGCGCTGGGCGTGGTCCTTGGGAAGCAGCGGGTTGTAGGTTCCCAGCTTCTCGATGAAACGCCCGTCGCGCGGTGCGCGCACGTCGGCAACGACAATGCGGTAGAAGGGCCGCTTCTTGGCGCCGGCGCGGGCCAGCCTGATCTTTAGCGACATGTCTGCGATTTCTCCTTGGTGGGTAGGGGCGCGTGCGCCGGTTTACTTCTTTCTGGACGGGAACGGGCGCGGCTGCTTCGCACCGCCGAGCCCCGGCAGGCCGCCGCCGAGGCCGGGCAGTCCGCCGGCGCCGAGGCCGGGCAGCGCCTGCGGCGGCAATCCCTTGGGCAGCTCCGCCGGAAGATCGGCCAGCGCCCCTTGCGGGATCTGGTCGACGTCGGGCATGCCGCCGCCGCCGAACAGGCCGCTCAGAAGGCCCTTGCGCTTGCCGAGCGACTTCATCAGGTCCGACATCTGGCGGTGCATCTTCAAGAGCTGGTTGATCTCCTGCACGGTGGTGCCGGAGCCGGCGGCGATGCGCTTCTTGCGCGAGGCGTTCAGCATCTTCGGGAAACGGCGCTCCTTCGGTGTCATCGAATCGATGATCGCCGTCTGGCGCTTGATGATCCTGTCGTCGAGGTTGGCCGCCTCAAGCTGCTTCTTCATCTTGCCGATGCCGGGCAGCATTCCGAGCACCCCCGACATGCCGCCGATCTTCTTCATCTGGCGCAGCTGCTCGGCAAGGTCCTCGAGGTCGAAGGTGCCCTTCTTCATCCGCGCGGCGATGGCTTCCGCCTTCTCCGCGTCGATCGTCTCGGCCGCCTTCTCGACCAGGCTCACGACATCGCCCATGCCGAGGATGCGGCCGGCGATGCGTTCGGGGTGGAATTCCTCCAGTGCGTCGAGCCGCTCGCCGACGCCGATCAGCTTGATCGGCTTGCCGGTGACGGCGCGCATCGACAGC
>CAZSNL010000131.1:0-380 GCA_964608275.1 uncultured Hyphomicrobiales bacterium
GTCACCCCGATCTCCGACTCGATCCGCCGGGCGAGCAGCGCCATCGACCGCGCCGGGCTGCGGCCGTGCAGCCGCATCGTGCCGGACAGGTCGAGGAACGCCTCGTCGATGGAGATCGGCTCCACCATCGGCGTCAGTTCCCGCATCAGTGCCCGCACCTCGCGGCCGACACTGGCATACTTCTCCATGTCGGGCCGGATGACGACGGCATCGGGACAGCGTTCCAGCGCCTTGAACATCGGCATCGCCGAGCCGACTCCGTGGATGCGCGCGATGTAGCAGGCGGTTGCCACCACGCCGCGGCGGCCGCCGCCGACGATCACCGGCTTTTCCCGCAGTTCGGGATTGTCCCGCTTTTCGATCGCCGCGTAGAAGGCGTC
>CAZSNL010000131.1:390-7260 GCA_964608275.1 uncultured Hyphomicrobiales bacterium
GGTGGGCGATCGTCAGTTCGTCGATCTCGAGGTGACGGACGAGCCGCGGCCCGCCGCAGTCGCGGCAGCGTGGTCCTGGCCCCGCATCGGCCAGGCAGTCCCGGCAGAACCCGGGCAGCGCGGTATCAGCCATCGCCTTCGAACCCTGGGACGCACGGTGCCAGTCTAGCGGGATTCCCTGGCTGCGGGAATTGGCCCGGCAGTCAGGGTATCGTTCTCGCGTCGTCGTCCCACAGGCGGGCGGCACCGCGCACGCCGCTGGCGTCGCCATGGACCGGCCGCACCAGCCTGAGCTCGGGCCGATCGGCCAGGATCAGGCCGGCCGCCCTTTCCGGCACCAGCTCGTAGATGTGGTCGAGGCGCGAGAGGCCGCCGCCGACGACGATCACGTCGGGATCAAGGATGTTGCTGATGACGGCAAGCCCGCGCGCCAACCGGTCGGCATGACGCTCCAGCGTCCGCGTCGCCGCCGGGTCGCCGGAGGCGGCGCGAGCCGCGATGTCCTCCGAGCGCAGCCGTTCGCCGGTCACCTGTTCATGATCGCGGGCAAGCCCGGTGCCTGATACCCACACCTCCATGCATCCGTGCCGGCCGCACCAGCAGCGCGGCCCGGGGAATTCGTCGGCGCGAGGCCACGGCAGCGGCGTGTGCCCCCATTCCCCGGCGATGGCCTGGCGTCCCACCACCCGCTGCCCGTCGATGACGATGCCGCCGCCGCAGCCGGTCCCGAGAATGATGCCGAACACGACCCGCGCCCCGGCAGCCGCGCCATCGATCGCCTCGGAAAGCGCGAAGCAGTTGGCGTCGTTGGCAAATCTGAGCCGGCGGCCGAGCGCCTGTTCGAGATCACGATCGAACGGCTTGCCGTTGAGCCACACCGAGTTCGCGTTCTGCACCAGCCCGGTGGCCGGCGAGATCGATCCCGGCATGCCGATCCCGACGCTGCCGCTCAGCCCCGTTTCGCGCTCGATGTGTTCCACCTCGTCGCGGATGGCGGCGATGGTGGCCTGATAGCCGCGGGGAGTGGCGATCCGACGTTCGGCCAGCGTCGTGTCATCGCGCCCGAGCCCCGCCGTGGCGATCTTGGTGCCACCGAGGTCGATGCCGATGCGCAGGTCTGCAACCATGTCGGGAAATGCCTGCCGTGCTCAGCGACAGGCAAGCAGGTCCGCGATAGCCGGTTCCGCATCGCGCCAGCTGCCGGTCCGCAAGGCGATACCATCGATCGGGGGAACGTGGCGGGCAAATCGCTCGTCCTGCATGAAGTGGACAATGTGGACGTCCGGGCAATGTTCCGCCACCGACACCACGTTGGTCGGCGTATCGTCGAGAAAGATCACCGGAGCCCGCCGGTCCTTGATCAGGTGCGCGACCGCATGGCCCTTCGGTCCGGTGTTGGCGACCACCTGGTAGGGCATGCCGTGCGAGGCAAGGTTAACCTTACGATCCTCGATGTAGTCTTCGGGCAGGTTGGTGAGCATCACGATGTCCGCGTCGCGGCTGAAAGCTTCGAGGGCGCGGGCCGCGCCGTCGATGGCCTCCATCGTGCGCGTCCGCTCGGCGAAGCAGCCGTGCAGGAGTTCGACCAGCCGGTCGCGGTCCACCGGCAGGCCGGTGTCGCGGAGGCGCACGTTGCCGTTGAGGGCAAAGCTCGCGCAGTCGAGCCAGCAGCCATGACAGTCGAGATAGTCCTCGAGTGCGCGCAGGAAATGAACGACGACCTCGTCGACGTCACACACGATGAGCGGTCGCGAGGGGTCCAGGTCAAGCGCCAGCAGTTGATTTTCAACGTTTACCGGCAGCACGATGTCACGTCACTCTGCCACTGCCGGCTCCGCCAAGTGCCCGGCGCGCCGCGCGTGGCGCCTCCGGCGCGAGCCCGCAGTGTTCCGCAAACAGGAATATGAGGGTTTCGTCGTCGAGAAGGAAGTCCAGTGCGCCGGCAAGAACCCAGGGTTCCGTGACGTTCTGCTTCAGGTCCGACGGCGTCATCCCTGACAGATCGAGGAATCGGGTCAGCCGGTCGTCGTCGCTGGCAATGAATGCGACGGCGCGCAGGGCAACGGCTTCCGCTGTCTCGGGTGACAGTTGGTTCTGCTTCATGTTTCGTTTACTGTCGCCGCGAGTGTGAACCGTAATGCTGCGATTCTTCTTGCCGATTAAATAGTTGGTTACCCGAATCGCGTGAAATGCAGCGTAAAGAAGAAGGGGCTCGGCAATCGCGTCCGCCGACGACATGGGGCCCAGGATCGCGGCGCACGGGGAGCACTTTAGAGAATGCAACCAATCACCGTCAATGGCAGGCCCGACAGTCGCCGGGCCGATGATGCGATCACGATGGCCAAGATGATTCTGATTGTGGAAGACAACGAACTCAACATGAAGTTGTTCCACGATCTGCTCGAGGCGCACGGCTACCGGACGTTGCAGACCCGCGACGGCCTGTCGGCGCTCGAGATTGCCCGCGAGCACCGCCCCGATCTCATCCTCATGGACATCCAGCTGCCCGAGGTGTCCGGTCTCGAAGTCACCAAGTGGCTGAAGGAGGATGAGGAGCTTCGCACCATTCCGGTGGTGGCGGTTACCGCATTCGCCATGAAGGGCGATGAGGAGCGGATCCGCGAGGGCGGTTGCGAGGCCTACATTTCCAAGCCGATCTCGGTCACCAGCTTTCTCGAGACGGTCGAGCGGTTTGTCGGTGGTGAGGCTCGATGACGGCCAGGGTTCTCGTCGTTGATGACATCCTTGCCAACGTCAAGCTCCTGGAAGCCAAACTTACCGCCGAATATCTCGAGGTTCTGACGGCAAGAAGTGGTGTCGAGGCGCTGGAGACGGTCCAGCGCGCGATGCCGGACATCGTCCTGCTCGATGTCATGATGCCGGGCATGGACGGGTTCGAGGTGTGCCAGCGCCTCAAGTCGAATCCGCAGACGCTGCACATCCCGATCATCATGATCACCGCCCTCGACCAGCCGGAGGATCGCATCCGCGGGCTGGAAGCCGGCGCCGACGACTTCCTGACCAAGCCGGTCAACGACGTGGCCCTGTTCTGCCGGGTCAAGAGCCTGGTGCGGCTCAAGCTGCTGGCCGACGAGCTGCGCTCGCGTTCGGCGACCGGGGCCCAGCTCGGCCTGATCGAGGAGGCGGTCGATCCGGTGATGTCGAGCGACGACGGCCGCATCCTGCTGGTCGATGACAGCCAGGGGTCGGTCGACCGCATTCTCGGCGCGCTCGGCGACGTCCACCGGATCACCGTGGTCGACGACCCGCACCGTGCCCTGTTCGAGGCGGCGGAGCAGGAGTGCGAACTGCTCATCGTCAGCCTCAGCCTGAAGGGGTACGACGGGTTGCGGCTGTGTTCGCAGCTTCGTTCGCTGGAACGGACCCGCCAGCTGCCGATCTTGGTGATCGTCGAGCCGCACGACAACGCCCGGCTCATGCGCGGGCTCGAGATGGGCGTCAACGACTACCTGCTGCGGCCGATCGACAGGAACGAGCTGATTGCCCGCGTGCGCACCCAGATCCGCCGCCATCGCTACATGGAGAAGCTGCGCGAGACGGTCGACCAGCGGATGGAGATGGCGGTCATCGACCCGCTCACCGGCATCTACAACCGCCGCTACATGGAGTCGCATCTCGGCACCCTGATCAAGGCTGCGGGCAATCGCGGCAAGTCGCTGTCCGTGCTCGTCATTGACATCGACTACTTCAAGGCGGTCAACGACACCCATGGCCACGACGTCGGCGACCGGGTGCTGAAGGAATTCGCCCGCCGTCTTACCGACAACATCCGCAGGGCCGACCTTATCTGTCGCTACGGCGGCGAGGAATTCATCGTCGTCATGCCCGACACCGACCGGGCGCTCGCCTGTCGCGCCGGCGAGCGGCTGCGCCGGGTCGTTGCCGCCGCGCCGTTCGAGGCCGGCCCCTCGGCGGGTCCGCTGGACATCACGATCTCGGTCGGCGTTGCCCAGATCGAGGGCCCCGAGGATACCCCGGCGGTCATCCTCAAGCGTGCCGACCAGGCGCTCTATCGTGCCAAGCGCGACGGCCGCAACCGGGTCGTCGCCGACGCCGCCTGACCGACGGTAATCCTATCCGCCCTGGCCGCGCGCGAATGCCCCGACCCGCTCGGTCGTCTCCGGGTCGAGAAAGCCTTCGACCGTTGCCTCCGTCTCCAGCGCCAGCGCCCGTTCGATGGAGGCGAAGGCAGCGTCATTGAGCACCCGTTTCATGCTGCGTACCGCAAGCTGCGGGCTGTCGGCGATGCGCCGGGCGACGGAGCGGGCCTCGTCCATGAGCCGGTCCGGCGCCACCACCTTCCAGGCAATCCCGATTTCGTGCAGCTCGGCCGCCGTGTAGGTGTCGCCGAGGAACAGCATCTCGCGCGCCTTCGTCAGCCCGACGATTGCCGGCAAGAGTGCCGTCACGCCGCCGGTCACGAACATTCCCCACCGGATCTCGGGGAAGAACGCCTTTGCATCCGCCGCCCACAGCGCGAGGTCGCAGTTGATCGCCCACTCGAACCCGCCGCCGACGGCCCAGCCGTTGATGGCGCCGATGATCGGCTTGTCCCCCAGCACCATCGCCCGGGTGCACCGCTGGATCGCGTCCACCGCGGCGCGGGCCTCGGCCTCGCTTTCCGGGTGGCGGTGCTCCTTGAGATCGTCGCCGGAACAGAACGCCCGTCCCGCGCCGGTGAAGATGATGGCGCGGGTGGCGGGATCGGCATTGGCCTCCTCGAAGGCATCGCCGACCGCCCGCACCAGTTCCGCGTTCATGGCGTTGAGGGTCTCGGGCCTGTTGAGCACGATCGTTCGTACGCCGTCGTCGACGGTGCTCAGGACAATGTCGGACATCGTCTTTCCCCCGCTCACGGTTGCCGGATCACCCGGCGCGTCTTGCCGGCGGTGCGCGGCAGGCTGCCGGGCGCAAGGAGGCTTACCCGGGCGGTGACGCCGAGCTCCGACTTGATCACCCCGGCCACATGCTCGGCAAGTCCCGTTGCGCTTGCGGTGGTGGCGGCGAGCTCCGCCTCCAGCGGCAGGGCGTCGTATGGCGGGTTGCCTTCAAGCACGATGCGGAATTCGCCGGACAGCTCGGGCATGCGGTTGAGGACGCCTGCGATCATCGTCGGGAACACGTTGATGCCGCGCACCACGACCATGTCGTCGGCACGGCCGATGACGCGGAACCGCGTCGCCGTGCGCCCGCACGTGCAGCGGCCGGTATCTGTGAGGGTGACGATGTCGCCGGTGCGGAACCGGACCAGCGGTTGTGCCTGCCGCAGGAGATGGGTCAGCACGAGTTCGCCGGTCTCGCCGTCGCGCCACGGTCGCGGGCTTTCGTCATCCGGATCGATCAGCTCCGGGTACAGCACGTCGGCGCCGACGAAGTGCAGGTCCGGCTGTGTCTCGCACTGGCCGGCGATGATCGACAGGACGTCGGAGACGCCGTAGTTGGCGTTGCGCGCCCGGAAGCCCCAGCGCGCCTCCAGCCGGCGGCGGAACTGCGCGTCGTCGAGTGCCGCCTCGCCGCCGAACAGCCCGAGTTTCAGGCCGAGGTCGCGCGGCTCGAGTCCGGGAAAGTCGCTGGCGATGACCTGTTCGATGACGGCGGGATAGGACGGTGTGCACGAGATCGCGGTGATCGACAGCTCGCGGATCGCCCGGATCAGCCGCGCCGTGTCGCCGACCCCGAACGGGACCGTGGCGGCGCCGGTCGCCTCGAGGATCGTGTGGTCGGTGAAGCCGCCCATCCAGAGCTGGTAGTTGAGGCAGTGGATCACCCGGTGGCCGGGCCCGAGGCCCGCCGCCACCAGCGCGCGGGCGCCGACCGCCGCGGTGATCGCGGCGTCCTGCGCTGTGAGGGCGATGTTCATGGCGACGCCGGTGGTGCCGGATGTGCGGTGAATGCGCGAGATCTCGTTGGCGCGCGCCGCCAGGTAGCTGCCGAACGGCGGCTGGCCGCGCTGGTCCTCACGCAGCATCTCCTTGTCCGTGAGCGGCAGCTCGGCGAGCCGCTCAATGTCGGCGTCCGGCGTCAGCCGCGCGAAGCGGCGCCGGTAGAATCCCGACCGCGCCATCACGTAGTCGAGCTGATCGGACCACCGCTCCCGGCGATAGCGGTCGAGGTCCTGATGGTCGGCAAAGTCGGCTCGGTCGAGGAGCATCGAGGTGGTCATGACGAAGCAGACTTTGCCCGAAGGGCGGCAGGACGCAAGCCCCGACGGTGCAATCGGCGGTGATTGCGCCGGCTGACGGGGACTCTGTTCGCCTCAGTCGGAGTCCGCCGGGCGATCGCGCGAGCGGTCGGACCCGCTATCGCCGGCCGGATCGCCATCTCGCCGACCTTCCGCCCCGTCGCCGTCCGTCGCTTCCGGAACCGGCGATCCCGCTCCGTCGTCGCCCGCTTCGTCCTGCCCCGTCATCGGCATGTCGTCGTCCGGATAGTCCGCGTCCGGGTCCGGGTCGTGCATTGGCATGTCGTCGTCCGGATAGTCCGCATCCGCGTCCGGGTCGTGCATCGGCATGTCGTCGTCCGGATAGTCCGCATCCGGGTCCGGGTCGTGCATCGGCATGTCGTCGTCCGGATAGTCCGCGTCCGGGTCCGGGTCGTGCATTGGCATGTCGTCGTCCGGATAGTCCGCATCCGCGTCCGGGTCGTGCATCGGCATGTCGTCGTCCGGATAGTCCGCATCCGGGTCCGGGTCGTGCATCGGCATGTCGTCGTCCGGATAGTCCGCGTCCGGGTCCGGGTCGTGCATTGGCATGTCGTCGTCCGGATAGTCCGCATCCGCGTCCGGGTCGTGCATTGGCATGTCGTCGTCCGGATAGCCCGGGTCTCCGTCGGATCCCGTCATCGGCATGT
>CAZSNL010000132.1:0-320 GCA_964608275.1 uncultured Hyphomicrobiales bacterium
GCGGGCGGGCGACCTGATCACACACCTTGACGGCGAGCAGATCCAGGGCCTGACCCTGAGCCAGGCGGTCGAGAAGATGCGCGGACGCGTCAACACGCCGATCACGCTGACGATCGTCCGCGAGGGCTCCGAGCAGCCGATCGAGATCAAGGTGGTGCGCGACATCATCCGCATCCAGTCGGTGCGCGCGCGCGCCGAGGGCGACGTCGGCTATGTGCGGGTGACGACGTTCAACGAGCAGACCCAGGAGGGCCTCGCCAAGGCGATCGACGAGCTCAAGAAGGAACTCGGCGACAACCTCAAGGGCTACATCATCGACC
>CAZSNL010000132.1:330-7207 GCA_964608275.1 uncultured Hyphomicrobiales bacterium
CGACCAGGCGATCTCGGTGACCGACAGCTTCCTCGAGCGCGGCGAGATCGTCTCGACCCGCGGCCGCAACGCCGAGGAAACGCAGCGCTACAACGCCGAAGCAGGTGACCTGACCGACGGCAAGCCGGTGGTGGTGCTGATCAACGGCGGTTCGGCATCGGCCTCGGAGATCGTCGCCGGCGCGCTGCAGGACCATCGCCGGGCGACGGTGATCGGAACCCGCTCGTTCGGCAAGGGATCGGTGCAGACCATCATCCCGCTGGGCAGCAACGGCGCGATCCGGCTCACCACCGCGCGCTACTACACCCCGGCCGGCCGGTCGATCCAGGCCAAGGGCATCGATCCGGACATCACCGTCGAGCAGCCGCTGCCGGAAGAAGAGGCAAGCAAGGTGCGCGAGATCCGCGGCGAGGCGACGCTGCGCGGCCACCTCAAGAACGAGGACACCGGCGAGGCGGAGAAGGAGGAATCCGGATCCTCCGCCTATGTGCCGCCCGATGCCAAGGATGACCGCCAGCTCCAGTACGCGCTGGAACTGCTGCGCGGGATCAAGAAGGTGGAAACCTCCGCCGACGGCGCCCCGGTAGTCCAGAGCGCGAACTGAGGAGGCGCCAGCGGTAACGCTGCATTAACGCTGTTCATCCCATAGTGCGCGTCGGGCTGCCCGGCGCGCACTTTTGCGTCCGGGGCATGGATTTTCCGGAACACACGCACAGCGATGAGGCGGCACCGCTCCGACGGCAGACGGCACAGCACGCAACCGGCATCCGATTCCGGATATACTGCCGGCGGCAGCCTGTTCCGCCTGACGGTGGGCCTCTTCATCGGCATGGCGTCGGCGCTGGGCGTCTGGATCGCGGTGCTCGACGACCCGCTCGGCGGCCAGCCGGTCGCGATGGTCGAGCTGGACCGATGGCAGCCGTCGTCCGCGTTCGGGGTCAGCAGCAGCGAACTCGGCATCCGCGACAGTCTCGGCCCTGACGACACGCTCGAGATCGTCACGCGGGCGCCCATCCTGGAACCGGAGATCGATCCGCTCGACGAGCAGTTCGCGCGGATGTCGGACGCGAACCGGACGGCTGCGGCGACCCCGGTCACCTACATCGCCGACCTGGTCGAGGACGGCCGCGACGGACCGCTGCCGCGCATTTCACCACAGGGTCTTACCCCCGCCGAAGCCTATGCCCGCCCGCTGTCGGCCCGACAGATGGATCGCGCCAAGGCCAAGGTCGCCATCCTCATCGGCGGCATGGGGCTCAGTGCGACGGGGACCGAGGAGGCGATCAGGCAGTTGCCGGAGGACGTGACGTTCGCGTTCGCGCCCTACGCGAGCAACCTGTCGACGTGGGTCGGCAAGGCGCGCCAGAACGGACACGAGGTCATGCTGCAGCTGCCCATGGAGCCGTTCGACTATCCGGACAGCGACCCGGGCCCGCACACGCTGCTCACCGAAGCCGGGCCGGAGGAGAACCTGCGGCGGCTCGACTGGCTGCTCAGCCGCTTTACCGGCTACTTCGGCGTCACCAACTACATGGGAGCACGGTTTACCGCCAACCCGGACGCGCTGCGGCCGGTCCTCGAACAGCTCAAGCGGCGCGGCCTCGTGTTGGTCGACGATGGCACCTCGGCGCGCAGCCGCATGGCGGCGGTGGGCCGTGAAATCGGCCTTGGCGTCGCGACCGCCGACGTGGTGCTCGACGCCAGCCCCAGCGCACGCTCGATCGCCGACGCGCTGGCGCGGCTCGAACGGCTCGCCATCGAACGCGGTTTCGCGATCGGCGTCGGTTCGGGGTTGCCGGTGACCATCGAGAGCGTTAGGGAGTGGGCCCGCGGGCTGGAACAGAAGGGCATCGTGCTGGTTCCTGTCAGCGCCACACAGCCGGGCAGGATCAGCTGACCGGATCATCAGGGCCCAGGAATTGTGAGCGGAATCGACCGCAACTCGCTGCCATACCGCCGCTGCGTCGGCATCATGCTCTTCAACCGTGATGGGCTGGTGTGGGTCGGGCGGCGGCTGCCGAAGTGGGAGAAGGACGTATCGGGCCTCCTCTGGCAGATGCCGCAGGGCGGCATCGACGACGGCGAAACGCCGCGCGAGGCCGCGTTGCGCGAACTCGAGGAGGAAATCGGGACCGCCAACGTCACGGTGGTCGGCGAGACCGAGAGCTGGCTCTCCTACGACCTGCCCGACGAGGCGCTCGGGATCGCCCTTGAAGGCCGCTACCGCGGGCAACAGCAGAAATGGTTCGCAATGCGGTTCAAGGGCGAGGACAGCGAGATCGACATTGCCCATCCCGTCGGCGGGCAGCAGGAATTCGATGCCTGGAAGTGGGTCGAGATCGAGCGGCTGCCGCGGATGATCGTGGCCTTCAAGCGCCCGGTCTACGAGCAGGTGGTTGCCGCATTCCGGCACCTGGCGCGGCGCGATCCCGTCGAGACGGAGTGAGCAAGGCGGGCCGGGGCGTCAGACCGCCTTGCGGGCGAGCTGACGCTGCCTGAACGCGAGGTAGTGCCAGGCGGCCGCCGAGACCGAACGCGTCACCCAGCCGTGCGGCTTGAGGCCGCCGGCCTTGGCGACCATCGAGATGAGCCGGTCGACGTGCTGCCTCCGGTAGATGCCAAGGGCGCGGCGCTGATAGGCGTCGGCAAACTTCTTGCGCTCGTACGGCACGCCGGAATCCTCGGCATAGTTGGCGCAATAGAAGGCACCGGAAAGCTCGTCGTCATCGGCCTCGTTGACCCGGCCCACCGCCACCATGAGCCGGTCCCAGGTCGAGCGGAGTTCGTCGGCGTACTTCTTGTAGGTCTCGTAGAACAGCCGGTAATGGGCGAACTCGTCTGCGGCCATGTAGGTCGCGATCTGCCGGAGGCAGGGCTCCTGGGTGGTGTCCTTGATTGCGGAATAGAACGACGAGGTGCCGCTTTCGACGACGCATCGGGCGATCATCTCGCCGGCGCGGCTGCCGCGAACCGACTCGATCGCGTCGGTCTGGATGCCCTGGATCTCGCGGAAGCGCGCGAACGCCCGGTCGAAGTCGAAGCTCGGGTCGGCGAGCTTCGCCCATTTCGCCAGCGCCTGGCCGTGCTGCGATTCCTCGCGGCCCCACTGACGGATGTCCTCCTGAACGTCCGGGGCGTCGGCAAACACGTTGCACAGGTAGCTCACGTAGTCCGGTGCGTTGGCTTCGACCAGCGAGGCGGCCTTCACCGCCTCGAGCGTCTCCGGCTCGACCCTGGACCCGTCAAACACGTCCCAGTTGATCTTGTCGAGTGTCCACCGCATCACAGTGACCCTAGCACCTGACGGCCGCGGCCGTCAGGCCCCAAAACCGCCGACCGCGCTACAATGACAACGCCTGCTGGAGCTGGCGAAGATGGTCGAGCACCTCCTGGGCGCGTGCACGGGCGGCATCTTCGGTTGCGTCGGCCACGTCTTCCTCGGCATTCCTGACCTGCTGCGCCAGCGCCTCGCGATCGAGCTCGGCCAGCGGAATGGCCTCCTCGGCAAGCACCGTCAGGCCATCCGGCGTCGCCTCGGCAAACCCGCCGCGGATGTAGATCCGCTCCTGGGCGCCGGTATCGTCGGTGACGGCGATCACGCCCGGCCGGACGGTCGTGAGGACGGGCGCATGACGGGGGAGTACCGTAAAGTCTCCCTCGGTGCCGGGGACGGTGACCTGCTGGACGTCGGCCGAGACCAGCAGCCGTTCCGGCGACACCAGTTCGAACCTCAGCGTCTCGGCCATTACTGGATCCTCTCAGATGAACGCGGCAAGGCTGGCTCAGGCCGCTTCCGCTGCCAGCCGTTCCGCCTTCTCGACGGCCTCTTCGATGGTGCCGACCATGTAGAAGGCGATCTCCGGCAGGTGGTCGTAGTCGCCGGCGCACAGGCCCTTGAAGCCCTTGATGGTGTCGGCGAGCTCGACGAACACGCCCGGCGAGCCGGTGAACACCTCGGCGACGTGGAACGGCTGCGACAGGAACCGCTCGATCTTGCGGGCCCGGGCGACGGTCAGCTTGTCCTCTTCCGACAGCTCGTCCATGCCCAGGATGGCGATGATGTCCTGCAGCGACTTGTAGCGCTGGAGGATCTGCTGCACCTGCCGGGCAACCGTGTAGTGCTCGTCGCCGATGATGCGAGGATCGAGCATGCGCGAGGTCGAGTCGAGCGGGTCCACCGCCGGATAGATGCCCTTCTCGGCAATCGAGCGCGACAGCACGGTGGTGGCGTCGAGGTGGGCGAACGAGGTGGCCGGCGCCGGGTCGGTCAGGTCGTCGGCCGGCACGTAGATCGCCTGCACCGAGGTGATCGAGCCCTTCTTGGTGGTCGTGATGCGCTCCTGCAGGGCGCCCATGTCGGTGGCCAGGGTTGGCTGGTAGCCGACGGCCGACGGGATGCGGCCCAGAAGCGCCGAGACCTCGGAACCCGCCTGGGTGAAGCGGAAGATGTTGTCGACGAAGAACAGCACGTCCTGCCCTTCCTCGTCTCGGAAATACTCGGCCAGAGTGAGGCCGGTCAGGCCGACGCGCGCCCGGGCGCCCGGCGGCTCGTTCATCTGGCCGTAGACCAGCGCCGCCTTGGACTCGCCTTCGCCGTCCAGGCGGATGACCTTCGATTCGATCATCTCGTGATACAGGTCATTGCCCTCGCGGGTGCGCTCGCCCACGCCGGCGAAGACCGAGTAGCCGCCATGCGCCTTGGCGACGTTGTTGATCAGCTCCATGATCAGCACCGTCTTGCCGACGCCGGCGCCGCCGAACAGGCCGATCTTGCCGCCCTTGGCGTAGGGCGCCAGAAGGTCGACGACCTTGATGCCGGTGACCAGGATCTCGGCTTCGGTCGATTGCTGCACGAATTCCGGTGCGGGCCGGTGGATCGGCCAATTCACCTTGGCGTTGATCGGGCCGCGCTCGTCGGTCGGCTCGCCGACCACGTTGATGATGCGGCCGAGGGTCTCCGGCCCGACGGGCACCATGATCGGCTCGCCCGTATCGACCACCTGCTGGCCCCGGACGAGGCCGTCGGTCGTGTCCATGGCGACGGTGCGCACCGTGTTCTCGCCGAGATGCTGCGCGACCTCGAGCACCAGCCGGGTGCCCTGGTTGTCGACGTGCAGCGCGTTCAGGATGGCCGGCAGCTCCCCGTCGAACTGGACGTCGACGACGGCGCCCATCACCTGGGTGATTCGACCGACAACGTTCTTTGCCATAACGACTTCCTCCTGACCCGATCGGCCCCGATCGGCTCCTTTCCCGTTAGATCGCCTCCGCGCCGGAGATGATTTCGATCAGCTCCTTGGTGATGACCGCCTGGCGCGTGCGGTTGTAGGTGATGGTCAGCCGGTTGATCATCTCACCGGCGTTCCGGGTGGCACTGTCCATCGCCGTCATGCGGGCGCCCTGCTCGCTCGCCGCGTTCTCGATCAGCGCCTTGTAGATCTGCACCGCCAGATTGCGCGGCAGCAGTTCGCTCAGGATCGCCTCCTCGCTCGGCTCGTATTCGTAGAGCGGCTGCTCCCCGCCGGCCGCTTCTTCCGCCTCCGGCTGCGCGAAGGGGATGAGCTGCTGGACCGTGACGATCTGCGTCATCGCCGACTTGAACCGGTTGTAGACGATCGTGCAAACGTCGAACGCGCCGGCTTCGTACATCTCCCGCACCCGGGTGGCGATCGCCTCGGCGTCGCCGAAACCGAGCCGCGGGCGGCCCACGTCGGTGATCGTATCAACGATGAGAGGGCCATATTCGCGCCGAAGCTGATCGTACCCCTTGCGGCCGACGCACAGGATCTTGACCTCTTTGCCCTGCCCTTGCAGGTCGCGGATCAGCCGGCGGGAGCCGCGCACGATCGACGAGTTGAAGGCGCCGCACAGGCCGCGGTCCGAGGTCATGACCACGACGAGATGGACCTGGTCGCGCCCGGTCCCCGCGAGGAGCGGGGGCGCGCCCTCCTGCCCCACGGCGCCGGCGGCAAGCGAAGCCAGCATCCGCTCCATCCGCTCGGCGAAGGGCCGCGCGGCCTCCGCCTGTTCCTGGGCGCGACGCAGCTTCGCCGCCGCGACCATCTTCATGGCCGAGGTGATCTTCTGCGTCGACTTGACGCTGTTGATCCGGTTTCGGAGATCCTTGAGGCTAGCCATGCCGCGCGCTTCCGAGGGTGATCAGGGTTCAGGCCATGGGTTCGACGGGACCGCCAGGCGAAACCGATCAGGCGAAGACTTTGGCGAACTGGTCGAGGAAGGCCGTCAGCTTGCGCTCGGTCTCCTCGGACAGCGCCTTCTCCTGCCGGATCGCCTCAAGGATGTCGGCGTTCTTGGCCCGGATCTCCGACAGCATCATCGCCTCGAAGCGGGTCACGTCCTCGACCTTGATCGGATCGAGATAGCCGCGCACGCCGGCGAAGATCGAAACGACCTGCTCCTCCACCGGCATCGGTGCATATTGCGGCTGCTTCAGCAGCTCGGTGAGGCGCGCGCCGCGGGCGAGGAGCCGCTGGGTCGCCGGGTCGAGATCGGACGCGAACTGGGCGAAGGCCGCCATCTCGCGGTACTGGGCGAGCTCCAGCTTGATGCGCCCGGCGACCTGCTTCATCGCCTTGATCTGCGCCGCCGAGCCGACGCGGCTGACCGACAGGCCGACATTGATGGCCGGCCGGATGCCCCGATAGAACAGGCCCGTCTCCAGGAAGATCTGGCCGTCGGTGATGGAGATCACGTTGGTCGGGATATAGGCCGACACGTCGCCGGCCTGCGTCTCGATCACCGGCAGCGCGGTGAGCGACCCGCCGCCGTGCGCGTCGTTCATCTTGGCGGCGCGCTCGAGCAGCCGCGAATGCAGGTAGAACACGTCGCCCGGATAGGCCTCGCGTCCCGGTGGGCG
>CAZSNL010000133.1:0-2734 GCA_964608275.1 uncultured Hyphomicrobiales bacterium
GCCTGCGCCGGAATGACGTGGAAAGACAGGCTGGTTAAGGAGAAGTGCGAAACGGGGAAACTGAGAAAAGGCGAAGCCGACGAAGCAATCCAGCGTGTATCAGCGCCCCCCGGTCGGAACAACTGGCGCTCCCTCGATCAGGTTGCGAAGCACGCCCAGAAGGGACACGATATCCTCTTCCAACTGCTCGTCGTTGATTTTCGGTGGAGCCTCGTCGTTCTCAAGGCCAGGATGCAGGATCGCATTTGCCAGCTTTCTCAATCGATGCAGCGCTTGTTTATTGGCGCCGGGAGGAAGATGTGGGCCCGCATTTCGAATACGTTCACTCAGGTCCTTGCCTGCAGCGCCATAGCGATCCCGCAGCACCGCCTCCAGTGTCGACCGCATCAACGCGAGTGCCGCAAATGGCGCGCCGAAGACGAAGGCATCATGCGCTTGTTGCAGATTCTTCAGCATTGAGGGCGTTTCGGCGCTTCCGTACTTCGCGGCGACATGGCGTGGTACAAGCACAAACGGAACAAGGGCCCGCCGCCGGAAAACGCCCTTCAGGTCGAATTCCGTGTCCTGCGTCAGTCGCTCCCAGGCAGCAATGCCGTCCCAGATCTGTTCGATATATTCCGGCCGATCAACCCACCTGTCTTCCTGTTCAGCGTTGCAACGAGCGAACTCGATCGCCTCTTCGATACCTGTTGCCTGGTTGATTCCATCGTATCGGGCAATCTCCCGTTTCAGGTCCATCAGCCGGGTATTCGAGGGCTCAACATCCCCAATGGGTTCGTTCAGCACAATGTATAGCGATATGCCTGACAAAACGGACTCAAAGCGCTTTTCGTAATCGCGCCAGGCATCCACAAAGCGGGGATCAACCGGCGCGGCGAAAAGTTCGCACCGCCTGCGTTCATTCATCTGGAGCAAATGCGCCGCTGAGAAAAGCTTCGAGCAGATGTCCCTCACGCTCGTATCGGTGCGAGCGAGATCGACAAGGTCTTCCGGCGCGTCATCCCAGTACGACTTCAGGGTTGCGAACAGCCACATGAACTCGGCAACCTCAGCGGAATCTTTGCCCAACCCGCTCATTAGACAGCCTCCGGATGATAGTGGTGTCGAACCTGATTCCCGAGAAGAGCATGTCTTTAATCCGCGTCGCCGCCCCTCCCGATCAACTCGCGGGGGTGTGGTGCTATATCCACCCGTTGTCCTAGACCCTTACCGCAGCACGCTGACCTGGCCTGTGAGCCTCGGGCTTGTCCCGCCACTCAAACTCGAAACAGGCGCCACAACCGAGCGCCCTGGCACAGCGTACAATGATCTTTGCCGCGTCTTCGGCAGACACGCCCTGGTAAGAGAATCCATGTGACGGCAGAAACTTGTAGCCCTCATCATGCTTCTCGCCGCCGACCACATTCGCTCCGGCCATTCGTTTCAGCTCGCGCACGTCACCGCTCTTTTCCCACACCCGCACCAGAGCAAGCCTCACAAGCCCGTCCCACGTCGTTCTTTCGGGTCGCACTCCGTCGAATTCGCCCGCAAGCAGCTTGGTGTGCGTCAGCGGTGGAATGCTCCTCGCATCATAATGCTTCGGACCAGGCGAGGCACTGGGCAATGTGCTTGGAGGAGGCGCCTTCCCGTTGGTCCTTTCATAGCTGTCAAGGAGCTTTCGTATTACCGTCTCGGGCGTATCGACCAAGGGTACCGCGATTTTTTGGAGACGCTGGAAATCAGCGTCACTGAGCTCGATGGTTGGCATTGCAGCCCTCAACTATGTCTTCATATTTCCGTATTTCCATATATCCATATTTTTCTGGGTTTTCAAGTTCGGGTCTCGGCCTTCACGGTTGGTGTCAGCGCGGCATTCACATGCGTGACGTGGCGCTCGACCCCGGCTTGCGTGTATGGCCTGGAAGCACGGGCTGTGATGTAGAAACACCACCTCCGTCATCGCGGTGAGCCGCAAGCCGACGAAGCTATCCCGGGGGCGGCACGCGCGGAGCAAACCGCCTCTGGATTGCTTGGCTGTGCTCGCAATGAGGGCCGGAGAGTAGTCCATGCGGGAGACCGGTCGCGGGCACATCACGCCATCGCGATCCCGGGCTCTTCGCTGAAAAGGTTGGATGTAGCGGCTCGGCCGCGCGACAGACCGGATTGTATGCTCCGCGTCAGTCGCGCGCCGGCATTCTGTTCTCCGCGTACGCTCCGACCACCCAGATGAAGCTCTGCACATCGATACGGTCGCGCGGCGCAAGCCCGGCCAGCTGGCTCTCGGTTCCGGCGACCAGGTCGAGCAGGCTGTCGTAGACGGTGATCTCCAGCCGCGCTCCGTAGTCGTTCGCAAACCGGTGACCCACGCGGGAGGCAAAGTCCTGCGTGACGCTCGGTTTCAGGAACATGTGCTCCTGCGGCCGCCACAGGAACGGCAGGTAGCTCACAACCGTCCACTTGGCGCTGCCGTGCGGCTTGAGGGCCTGCTCCATTTCCGCCAAAGCCCGTTTTCCGCCGCCGAGGGCAAACTGCGCTGCCGCTGTGACGAACGCATCCGCCGTCGGCCCGCGCAGTATGTCCGCAAGGCGTATGAGTTCGAACGACGACAGCAGGTTTGTCGCCTGGTAGACCGCGAGGACGGCTTCCCCGAAGCCACCCGCCGTCGCGGCCTGTTCGAGCGGCGCGGTTTCGTCGAGCCGCCGCTTGGCGGCGACCTTGTAGTCGCGCTCGGCAGACGCGTACGCCGGCGACCCGA
>CAZSNL010000133.1:2744-4095 GCA_964608275.1 uncultured Hyphomicrobiales bacterium
CATCGGGGAAGAAGCGCAGGAAGCGGGCGCAGGCGCCGTCGAATCCGAAGTATTTCGGGTTGGCCTTGCCGACCTCGTCATGCAGCCGTCGCCACACATCGTCGGCATCGTCGCCATCGATCTGCGCCACCTTCGATCGCTCCGCGCCAAAGATCAGGCCGATGAACCTCCGGTCCTTTTCCACCAGGCGCAGCGACAGATCGCCAACCGTCCCCTCCCGTACCGTCCTCATTGCATTCCTCCTCGATGTTCTCACGACACACGATCATCACCCGCCGTGCTCGAATGCCTCGCTACGCCGGCGGTGACTCGTACCTCGGATCGTCCCTACACCACCTACAAGCCGAGGGAATTCGGCTTTGCCGATATGAAGCGAGAAGTGCGAGGCGACGACGAACCGGGAAGAATGGGAGAATTCGGACGCCCCACCAATCCCGGCCTCAGCCACGGAAACAGTTCTCGTTGTGCCATCTCAGCGCTTCCGAATCCGGCCGCTTGAGGATGTCCGCCGGCGCGCTGATCGGCTGACCGTGCATGGCGTAGTAGTGCCGGCCGTTCTCGAACTCCTCCTTGATCCGGCGACTGACCTCGAACCGCAGTTCGGGCGTCACGGTCACGTAGCCGGCATCGAACAGGCTGTGGATGTCGCGGCGGAGCAGCAAGCCGTTGGCGGGCTCGTGTCCGCCGCCGGCCGCATACGGGCGGATATGTGCCGCCTCCAGGGCCGGCAGGGTCCGTTCGCGGGTCACCGCGCAGCGTCTTTCATAGATGTCGGTGACGAGAACCCGGAATGCCCCTTGTCCGAGCCGCGGGTGGATGAGGTGGGGCTTGCCTGATCGGCGTCCTTCTTCGGCCAATCCGGGCAGTGCCGTTCGGTTCAGTCGATCGTGAACAGCTTCCCACAACCTCCGCCCTTCGGCGTTGTCCGAGTTATAGGTCTTGAACTGGACAATGTTCGGCGACCAGCTCGCTGGGACCGGAATCCAGTCCGGTTCCTCAAAGAAGAACGGTTGCGTGAGTATGCGGCAGCCGATCTGAAAATCCGCCCGGTCGGCCGGATCGGCCCGGCGGTAGCGATTGATCCGGTCGCGCATTTCCTGTGCCGTACGCGCGCCGTTCGCCTCTCCGAATGCCTCCCAGGCGAGCGAACAGGGCAAGACGTTGGCGTAGGCAAAGACACCGCCACCGACGATCACGTTGTCCGGCGCGTGCAGCTTGAACAGGAACAGTTCGCCGGGCTGAAGGGCGCGGAAGCTGCTAGCGGAAGGAGCCCAGAAGTTCACCTCGGACAGGCCCGGGTGCCGGCGCAGCGTCTCGAACCAGTCTCCGTCGGTGACGGCGATCACAAGGT
>CAZSNL010000133.1:4105-7004 GCA_964608275.1 uncultured Hyphomicrobiales bacterium
CTCTGCTAGTCAACCACAGGCGCGTGCCTCGAAGCGTTCTTGAAAAAGCGCGCGGAGGACGTCTTGCAGGCCTTGAGAGCACTCGCTTCAGGGCTCAACTGGCCAAACGAAGGCGCCGCCGATTTTCGATCCACGACAACGTCTCTCGGGGAAGACGCTCACGCAATGGTTTCCCCGGCGATTGGACGCGAACAACCTGAACACGAGCGACCGTCGAGCGCCTGAGCAGCAGCGGACAGGGCGCATGCGGCCGAGGTCCGCGGGTTGATAACGACGGCGCAATTTCGATCAGCGATTTGCGGGCCTCATCGCAGGCGAAACGACAATCGCGCCCCACCCCCTCACGCCGCGCGGCGGTGCTCGGGTTCGGCGGCGAGGTCGCCGCGCACCGGCCTGGGGCTGCCGAACAGCGCCCCCTGGCCGAGGCCGACGTCGAAGTCGAGCAGGTCGACCGCGGTGCGCTCGTCGCCGACGCCGTCGGCGACCAGCTCGATGCCGTGGCGGGCGAGATGGGTGCCGAGGTCGGCGGCGTGGATCTGGGCGCCGGCCTCCTCCATGCCGTCGATCAGCGTCCGCGCCGGCACCTTGAGGTGGCGGAAGCCGAGCCCGGCGAGGCGGCCGGCGTCGATGTCGAGGTGGCGCACCCGGTCGAGCGAGAACCGGAAGCCGAGCTCGCGCAGGAGCGCGAGGCTCTCGAGCTCGAGCGGGCCGGCGGCTTCGACCTCGGCTTGCGCGAACTCCGGCACCAGGGAGGCGGCGAGCGCGCGGTTGGCGGCGAGGAACTCCATCAGCTGCGGGAACAGCTCGGAATCGACCAGCGACTGGGCCGACAGGTCGCAGAACACCGCCGGCGGCCGGTCGCGGCCGGCAAGCCTGCGGGCGACGTCGGCGGCGCGGCGGAGCGCGATGGCGTCGATCGCCGGCATCAGCCCGGCGCGGGCGGCGACCGGGGCGAACGCGCCGGCCAGCACCGGCCGGCCGTCGTCGTCGCGCAGCCTCGCGATCGCCTCGTAGTGGCGGGTGCGGCGCTGCGGCAGGGTGACGATCGGCTGCAGGCACAGCTCGACGCGGCCGTCGCGCACCGCCCGGCGCACCGTCTCGATGGCGATCGCCGGCGCGGTGTCCTGCTCCGGGGTCGCGGCGCCGGGAGCGGCCGGATCGCCGGCAGGGGCGCGGAATGCCGCGCCGGGGCCGTGCTGCGCCACGGGGTTGGCCCGGAGGTCGGCGATCTCGCCGGCCAGCGCCTCCAGCGCCTCGAACTGGGCCTGGGCCTGGGCGCGGGCCGCCTCCTCGGCGGCGCGGAACGCGTGCTCCAGCGCCTCGATCCGCTCGCGCAGCCGCATCGCCTCGTCGCCGAGCCGCTCGTTGACCTCGCCGAGGCGGGCGGCGCGGCGGGCGAGTGCGGCGTGGCCGCGGTCGCGGCCGATCAGCGCGGCGAGCTGGCCGGAGCCGATCAGCACGCAGGCAACGGCGAGCAGCGCCTCGACGCCGGACAGGGTGCCGTGCGCCCATGCCAGCCAGCCGCCGAAGCCGGCCGTGGCCATGACCAGGTTTGCGATGATGATGCCGGCGAGCCGTCGCATGGCAGGTGGTCTCCCCCGTTGGTCCGCCCCTCGCGTCGCTGCCGCCCGGCCGGTGCCCGATCGGGCACGCCGTGAGCGGACGCGCGGGGGCGGTCTCAGCCCTCACCTGCCATCTACGCCGACAGTCGTTGACGATTCGTTAACCATGATCTGCGGCGACCGCGCCGGCGACGCCGCGGCAACGCCTGCGGCGACGGCGGGCAACGGCGGCGGCGACGGCGGGCAACGCCTGCGGCGACAGGCGGCGACACGTCCGGCAGCGCATCCGGCGACGGCCGGCGGCACTGCCGGAGGGGGTGCCGGCCTCAGGCGAGTTCGTGCAGGATCTTGCGCAGCTTGTCGAAGATCTCGCCGATCTGGGACTCCGAGATGATCAGCGGCGGCGACAGGGCGATGGTGTCGGCGGTGACCCGGATCATCAGCCCGTGGTCGTGGAAGGCGCGCAGCATGGCGTCGTAGCCGCGGCGGCCGACGCCCTCCTTCGACGGCTCCAGGTCGAGCCCGGCGACGAGGCCTATGGTCCTGATATCGCTGACGAACGGCTCGCCCTTCAGCGCGTGCGCGGCATCCGCCCACGGCTCCTCGAGCGCCCGGGCGCGCTCGAACAGGCCCTCGTCGCGGTAGACGTCGAGGCTCGCCAGCCCCGCCGCTGCGGCGAGCGGGTGGGCGGTGTAGGTGTAGCCGTGGAACAGCTCGATGGTGTGCTCGGGGCCGGACATGAAGGCGTCGTAGATGGGCTTGCGCACCAAGACGCCGCCCATCGGCACGGTGCCGCTGGTGACCCCCTTGGCGAACGTCATCAGGTCGGGCACGACGCCGTACCGCTCCGCCGCGGTGGCGAAGCCGAGGCGGCCGAAGGCGGTGATAACCTCATCGAATATAAGGAGAATTCCGTGCCGGTCGCAGATCTCGCGCAGCCGCTGCAGGTATCCCCTGGGCGGCGGCAGCACGCCGGTGGAACCGGCCATCGGCTCGACGATGACGGCGGCGACGGTGGAGGCGTCGTGCAGGGCGACGATGCGCTCCAGGTCGGCGGCGAGGTGGCCGCCCCACTCCGGCTCGCCGCGCGAGTAGGCCTGGTGCTCGCGGCTGTAGGTGTGCGGGAGATGGTCGGCGCCGGCGAGCAGCGAGCCGAAGAACTTGCGGTTGTTGACGATGCCGCCGACGGAGATGCCGCCGAAGCCGACGCCGTGGTAGCCGCGCTCGCGGCCGATGAGGCGGGTGCGCGAGCCCTCGCCGCGGACGTTGTGGTAGGCGAGCGCGATCTTGAGCGCGGTGTCGGCGGCCTCGTAGCCGGAATTGGTGAAGAAGCAGTA
>CAZSNL010000134.1:0-6943 GCA_964608275.1 uncultured Hyphomicrobiales bacterium
GCTGCGACACCTGCCTCGCGGCATCCGGATTGGTCTGCGAGTCGCCGGAGACGTACTCGACCTTCTTGCCGAGGATGCCGTTGCCCTTGAGGGCCAGCGGCTTCAGCGTCTCCAGCATGCCGCCACCCTCGTTGATGTGCTTGACGGCGAGCTGGTAGGCACGCAGCTGGTCGGTGCCCTCTTCTGCATAGGCGCCCGTCAAGGGCACGTTGAACCCGAACTTGACGGTGGGGCCTTCCGTACGGGCCGGGAAATTGCCGATCGCGTTTTGCGCCCAGGCGTTCTTGATATAGAAGTTCGGCGCTCCGAGGATGACGGCCCCGGCCGCCGCGCCCTTCAGGACCTTGCGCCGCGAAAGATTCTTTGGCTTCCGGTCGCTCATGTTCTCCTCCTGCTGGATTATTGTTCCGGCAAGCATGCGGCGAGACGCAAATGGCTGCACCACCTGCCACTGCCTAGGCTAAGACTGTTGGAATTTGAAACAATGAGACTTTCGACCAATCTCATCGGAGCGGCCGGGCGGTCGGTGCCTGCTTAATATTGTTCAAGCAAGTTGAACGGGAGCACATGACAGTATCCACCGGCCCGGCGTACCGGGTTCCTCGTCGCGTAGCCGTCATTTCCGCCGGACCGGCAGCACTCCGGCTGATCGAGGAAGGGCAAGCCGGCGGGGCGCCGCTGCACGGCACGGTACTCGCCGCCTTCCGGCGCAGCGCCTACCTGAGTTTCGGCGCCGATGCGCTGGTCTGTATCGGCAGACGGCTTCTCGGCAACGGGCCGCTGAACGTCGTCTGCGATGCGGAAGCGGGTTTTCTCACCGGCCTCGTGCAGGACGAGCCGGTATCTGCCGACACCGATGGCCTGCAGCTTCCAGGGGGGCGGAGCCTCCTGTTCGCAAGGGCCCGGCAGTGGAATCCACCTGCGCTTCCGCCGCCCACCGCATGGCGACCGCGCGCCGACATCCTCTCGGTCCTTGCCGATCGGATCAGCAGATTTCCGCGCCAGGACGGTCTCGGTCCGCTCATAGCGCCACTGTGTACCGGTCCGGAATCGCTCACTGCTCCCACGACCGGCGACCGGCACCTGCTGGCTGCGGCCGTGCCCGCCATTGTGCGTCTGCTGGCCTGGCTCGACGAGTCGGCGCGGGACGAGACCGCCTCGCCCGCCCCGGTGTCCCGACTGATCGGGCTCGGACCGGGCCTCACACCATCGGGCGACGACTTCCTGATCGGCCTGCTCGTCGGCCTGCACGGGCTGGGCCGCAAGAGGCTGGCCGGTGCCCTGGCAGCGAGCGTCCGCATCGCCTCCGTCGAGGGTACGGGCATGATTTCGAGGGCCCACCTTCTTGCCGCCTGCGATGGCCTCGGCGCAGAGGCGCTGCATCGCGCCCTTGCCGCACTTGTGGCGTGCGATGTGCCGGCGTTCGATCGTGCGCTCGTCCGTCTCGATGACACCGGTCACAGTTCCGGCCGCGATGCGCTTGCCGGCCTTGCCGCCTGCCTCGCCACCGTCGGCGACGGCTGAAGGTCTCCCTGGTACGCAACGATGCCGCTGACGTGCACGGCCGGCGGCGGCTGGACGGCCGGCTTCATGTGGCTTGAGGCGCGCGCATCATTGACCATCCATGCGCAGCCTTTCATAAATCGCGGGGGCGGGCACCATCCCGCTGCGGGGAGCTGAATGCAGTCACGAGACGGGGATGCCATGACCGCCGAACGAGCCGACATCGGGTGCGACGGCCCGACGATCGCACGCGAGACAGTGAAGATGATGTTCGAAGTCTCCGCGATCCACGTCAATGCCGCGAAGCCGTTCATCTTCACGTCCGGATGGGCGAGCCCCGTCTACGTGGATTGCCGAAAACTGATCTCCTACCCCCGCGTGCGGTCCGCACTGACCGCTTTTGCCGCGACCACCATCTGCCGCAACGTCGGCTATGAATCGATCGACTGCGTGGCGGGCGGAGAGACGGCGGGAATTCCGTTCGCAGCCTGGATATCCGATCGCCTCATGCTGCCGATGCTGTACGTGCGCAAGAAGGCCAAGGGGTTCGGCCGCAATGTCGAGATCGAAGGCAACGTCGTTCCCGGCAACCGGACGCTCTTGGTGGAGGATCTCGCTACGGACGGCGGCAGCAAGGTCCAGTTCTGCGATACGCTGCGGCGCGCCGGCCTCACCGTCGAACACTGCTTCGTGATCTTCTACTACGACATCTTTCCGCGAGCGACGCTGGAAGAAACCGACGTTACCCTGCATTATCTGGCAACCTGGTGGGACATTCTGGATTACGCCCGGACGTCGGGGCGTTATGATCCGGCGACCGTAGCCGAAATCGAGAGGTACCTGCACGAGCCCGCCAAATGGTCGCTTGAACATGGCGGCAAGGCGGAGTTCGCGCGCAAGACGGAGTGACGCCCAGCCATGACCAGCATCGTCCCGGTCGTCCTCGGCGGCGGCACGGGAACGAGGCTGTGGCCTCTGTCGCGATCGTTGCCGAAGGCTCTGATGAACCTTGGCGACGGCCGTTCGCTGTTGCAGGCAACCCTTCAGCGACTGGCCCCGCCGACCTTCGACCGGCCCATGGTGGTGGTCAATCGCGCATTCGGGCATCTCGTCCCCGAGCAGGCGAAGGACTGCGGCATTGTCCTTGATGCCGTCCTCACAGAACCGCTTGTGCGCGATACCGCGTTCGCCGTCGCCGTGGCCGCGTGCTGGCTCGCCCGGAACCGTCCGGATGCGGTCATGCTCGTCTGTCCTGCCGATCATGTCATCGACAATCCGTCAGCCCTTGTCGAAGCGGTCGCGGAAGCGCTTCCGGCTGCACTGTCGGGCTACCTGGTCACGTTCGGGATCGCGCCGGCAGGAGCCGAGACAAGCTACGGCTACATCGAGAAGGGGCGTGAACTGATCTGCAACGGTACCTGGGCCGCACCAAGCTTCGTGGAGAAGCCCGACAGCAGCATCGCCGCCGCCTTGCATACCGGCGGCCAGCACTACTGGAACAGCGGAATGTTCCTGTTCGCGCCTGCGGCGCTGTTGAGCGAACTTGCCTGGCACATTCCCGCCGTGACCGAGGCCGCGCATGCCAGTCTCGCCGGCGCCCACATGGACGGCGACTTCGTCCACCTCGATGGCGCTTCGATGGAGCCGCTCGAGACGCTGTCACTGGATTGCGCGCTTCTCCAGCAGTCGCAGCGGCTCTGCGTACACCCCGTCAAAGACCTCGGCTGGAGCGACGTGGGATCGTGGAACGCGTTTGCCGATGCTGTAGGCGGCGGTTCGACAATGAACGCTGCGGTCGGAACCGCCACCATGATCGACACCGATCGGACGTTCGTCCACGTAACGGACGGGCGGACGCTGGTCACCCTCGGCGTTCGTGATCTCGTCATCGTGTCGACGCGGGAGGCCCTGCTGGTCGCCAACCGGGCGTCCCTGGGCGGCCTGAAGCAGGCGGTCGAAGACCACCGGTTGCACGAGCACGAGCCGCCGCAATCGGCGGGAAACGTTTCCCGGCCGCCGAGAGATGCCGATATCGGGCACTACGGATCAGGTGAAAGCGATTGAACGAACGGGCGCTCGGTTCGCTGTCCGTTGCCCTGAGCGCACCACGAAGTTTGGTTTCGAAGAAGACTGGTAGGCGCACGGGGACTCGAACCCCGGACCCGCTGATTAAGAGTCAGCTGCTCTACCAACTGAGCTATGCGCCTGCAGGTCGAACGCCCCGCCCGCGTGGCCGAGGCCTGCCGAATTGCGCCTCTCTAGCAAAGCGGACGAAAGCGGTCCAGTGCGTTGCATCCGTATCACCGTCAAAAGCCGCCGTGGAAGCCAGCGCGATCGCCGCATTCCACGGTATCGGATGCCACGATAAAGATCGGTATCAACCAACCATTTGTAAAGATTGGTTATCGCTTGCAATGCCCGAATCGGCGTAAATCCGGTGATATCATGCGTCCGGGGTGCAGGGGGGTCCTGCGGCACAGTGATCAATTTGCATCACCTGATCGCTGTCGTGTGCCAGTCCCGCCGGAATTCCTTGAATTCGCCTTGGACGCAAACGTAACATGCGGGTGATCTCGAAGAGTCCCCAGAGTTCGCGCATGCGATTGCCGCGTTCCGGGGATTGCGCTGCGGAGGGGAAGCCGGGTGCAGGGATGCGGGGGATAACGTGGAAATCGCTGCGTTAGAGGCGAACAATGCCGACCTTCGGGTCGGGGTAACATCGCAAGGCCTCGCACGGATTCCCAATCTCAATGCGTTTCTCGGACTGCCGCAGGCCGGTGTCGAGCTTGTCACCGGCGGCGACGGGCGCAACTTCGATCTGTTCGTGGGTTGGGGGAACAAGGAAAGCGGCCGCCATGCGAGGCGCATGGCGAGGCGATTCGAAAAGCCCTTCATCCTTCTCGAGGATGGCTTCCTCCGCTCAATGGCGCCGAAGAGCGTTTCCGGCGAGCCGCCGCTGAGCCTGGTCCTCGACGATCTCGGCATCTACTACGACGCTTCCGAGGCATCACGCCTGGAGACCATGGTCGCGGCATCGCGCCACGATGCCAGCCTGGCTGATCGGGCTCGCCAGGTGATGAACACGCTGCGCGACCGCAAGCTCTCCAAGTACAACAACTTCGATCCGGACCTCGCCGACACCCTCGCGCGCAGCGAGCCCGGCGACAATGTCCTCGTGGTCGACCAGACGCGGGGTGACAACTCGGTTACCGGCGCGCTCGCCAGCGACCTCGACTTCCTCGACATGCTGCAGGCTGCCTTCGACGAAAATCCGGGCAGCAACATCTGGATCAAGCTTCATCCCGAGGTGGTTGCAGGCCGGAAATTCGGATACCTGCAGGATATCGGTCGACGCTGGAAGGCCCGGTTCATCACGTCGAACGTCAATCCATGGGACCTCTTCGACCATTTTGCCCGCTGCTACACCGTATCGAGCCAGCTGGGCTTCGAGGCTCTTGTTGCCGGCCGTGAGGTGCGCTGTTTTGGCCTGCCGTTCTATGCTGGATGGGGGCTCACCAGCGACCAGAAGACCTGTGCGCGGCGCAATGGCTTCCGGCCGCGGCTGGAGGAACTGTTTGCTGCCGCCTATCTCCGCTACAGCCGATACGTCAACCCGTACACCGGCAGCCCCGCTACGCTCGACGAAATCATCGAGCTGCTGTCGGACTGGAGCCGCATCTACCGTTCCAACCAGGCGCTGGGCCCGTTCGCCTATATCTCACCCTGGAAGCGCAAGGCCGTCCGCCGGATGTTCCAGAAGACCGGTGTCGGCGGCATCTTCTTTGCCAACGGCCGCCGTGCCGCCAGGCGCGCTGCCTGGCAGGGCCGGCCGCTCACCGCTTGGGCATCCAAGATCGGGCCTGACCTGGAGCAGGCCTGCAAGCGCAACGGCGTGCCGCTGTATCGGCTTGAGGACGGCTTTATCCGTTCGGTGGGGCTCGGCACCAATTTCCACCCCCCGATGTCGCTGATTCTAGACACCCGCGGCATCTACTACAATTCGGCCGAGCCCAGCGATCTCGAGATCATCCTCAACGAACATCCCTTCGAGCCGGAACTGCTCAACCGGGCAAGGCGGCTGATCGACCTTATGGTCGAAAACAACATTTCAAAGTACAACGTTCGCCAGCAGCCGATCCAGCTTGACCTTCCGACCGACCGCCGCATCGTGTTCGTGCCCGGCCAGGTCGAGACCGATGCGTCCCTGCTGCACGGGTCGAGCAGGCTCCGGGGCACCAAGCAGCTTCTGAAGGAGATCCGCCGCGCGAACCCCGATGCATACATCATCTACAAGCCCCATCCGGACGTGACGTCGGGCCAGCGGCCGGGGCTCCAGCGGCCGCAGGTCGTGAGCCGCTTCGCCGACGTCTACGTCGAGGACGCCTGCACACTGGATCTCATCAGCAAGGCCGACGAGGTCCATACGCTGACCTCGCTTACCGGTTTCGAAGCCCTCCTGCGCGGCAAGGAGGTCCATTGTTACGGCATGCCGTTCTACGCCGGATGGGGTCTTACTCACGATCGCGAGACGTGCCCCAGGCGCAAGCGGACATTGACCCTCGAACAACTGGTCGCCGGGGCGCTGATCCTCTACCCGCGCTACCATGATCCGAAGACCAATCTTCCGTGTGGTCCGGAAATCGTCATCCAGCGGATCATCGAGGAGCGCGCCGACCCGACTCCCGTCAGCACACTGATCGCCGCAAGGGAGAGATTCGGTCTGCTGCGCCGCGCCATCATCCGCGGCCGCTGAGACGGCTCCGTCAAGCCAACATTGATCAAGCCGTCATCGCCGTTGCCGGCGACGACCGCGCAGTGGCCGCGGGTCAGGTGGGCGGGCGTGTGCACGACCGCGGGAAGCGGGTGCGGCAATCACGGCGATGCACAGAAAAAGGGGCGTCCGCCAGGACGCCCCTTGCCATGTCTCGGCCTGCTATGAAGCCAGCAGCGCCTCGGGCCGCGATTTCTCGCGCTTGACCAGCAGCTTGTTGAGCGCCCCGACGTACGCCTTGGCCGAGGCGACCAGCGTATCGGTATCGGCTCCGCGCGCCGTCACCGAGCGGCCGTTCTCTTCGAGCCTTACGCTGACTTCCGCCTGCGCGTCGGTGCCTTCGGTGACTGCCTGCACCTGGTAGAGCTGCAGTTGTGCGGAATGCTCCACCATCGCGTTGACCGCATTGAAAATGGCGTCGACCGGGCCGTCACCGGTCGCTTCCTTGGTGACGTGGCGCCCCGCAATGTCGAGCGTCAAGGTCGCCTTCTGCGGACCGCCGGTCCCGGCGATCACGGTGAGCGCCACCACCTTGATGGCCTGGTCGGCATGGGCCATCTGGTCGTCGACCAGCGCCTCGATGTCCTCGTCGTAGACGTGCTTCTTCTTGTCCGCCAGGTTCTTGAAACGCTCGAAGGCGTCCTGGAAAGCGTTCTGCGACAGCTGATA
>CAZSNL010000135.1:0-6937 GCA_964608275.1 uncultured Hyphomicrobiales bacterium
GCCCGGGGCACGTGCAGATCTTCAAGAACGGGCTCAAGAGCTATCGCGACCTCCCGGTGAAACTCGCCGAGTTCGGCAAGGTCCACCGCTACGAACCGTCGGGCGCGCTGCACGGGCTGCTGCGGGTGCGCCATTTCACCCAGGACGACGCCCACATCTTCATCTCCCGCGACCAGATCACGGAAGAGTGCGTGGCGGTGCACGAACTCATGCTGTCGATCTACCGCGACTTCGGTTTTGACGAGGTGGTGGTCAAGTTCTCCGACCGGCCGGAGAAGCGGGTCGGTGCCGACGAGGTGTGGGACGAGGCCGAGGCGGCGCTGAAGCATGCGGTCGAGACGACCGGCCAGAAGTACGACCTCAACCCGGGCGAGGGGGCCTTCTACGGGCCGAAGCTCGAATACGTGCTGCGCGACGCGATCGGCCGCGAGTGGCAGTGCGGCACCCTGCAGGTCGACCTCAACCTCCCGGAACGCCTTGGCGCCTTCTACATCGGTCCCGACGGCGAGAAGCACGTGCCGGTCATGCTGCACAGGGCAATGTTCGGCTCCCTGGAGCGCTTTGCCGGCATCCTGATCGAGCATCATGCGGGCCATCTGCCGCTGTGGCTGGCGCCGGTGCAGGCGGTGGTGGCGACCATCACCTCCGATGCCGACGACTACGCGGTCGAGGTGCGCGACGCCTGCCGCCGGGCAGGGCTCAGGGTCGAGGCGGATCTCAGGAACGAGAAGATCAGCTACAAGGTGCGCGAACACTCGGTGGCGAAGGTGCCGGTGATCGTGATCGTCGGTCGCCGCGAAGTGGAGGAGCGCAGCGTCAACATCCGCCGGCTTGGCTCGCGCGACCAGACGTCCGCCTCTCTCGAGGATGCCGTGCGGGAACTCGCGGCCGAAGCCGTCCCGCCCGACCTCAGGCGCCACTGACCGTCAGGCGGCGGCGGAGCGCGGGGGCCGCGCGCACGCGACCCGATCCGTCACACCGCGCGCAGCAGGACGTGGCGCTTGCGCCCGAACGACAGCTTCACCGTGTCGTCGGCGCCGAGGCTCGACGCGTCGATCACCGCGCGCTCGTCGGTGACCGGGGCGTCGTTGACGCGGATGGCATTGTTGGCAATGGCGCGCCGTACCTCGCCGTTCGACGCTGCGAGGCCCGCTCGCACGAAGGCGGAAAGGACGCCGATCCCGGCATCGAATTCCTGCCTCGGGATTTCGACGGTCGGCAGGCCGGCCGCGGCATCGCCCAGCTCGAAGGTCTGTCGTGCGGTCTCCGCCGCGGCATCCGCCGCCGCGCGGCCGTGCAGGAGCGCGGTGGCCTCGTTGGCCAGCACCTTCTTGGCCTCGTTGATCTCCTGGCCCTGCAGGGCCTCAAGCCGCGCGATCTCGTCGAGTGGCAGCTCGGTGAACAGCCGCAGGAACCGGCCCACGTCGCCGTCCTCGGTGTTGCGCCAGAACTGCCAGTAGTCCCACGGCGAGCGCATCTCCGCATCGAGCCATACGGCGCCGGCGGCGGTCTTGCCCATCTTCGCCCCCGACGAGGTGGTGAGCAGCGCAGTGGTCAGCCCGTAGAGCTGGGTGCCGTCGACGCGGCGGGCGAGCTCGATGCCGTTGACGATGTTGCCCCATTGATCGGAGCCGCCCATCTGCAGGATGCATCGGTAATTGCGGTTCAGTTCGACGAAGTCGTAGGCCTGCAGCACCATGTAGTTGAATTCGAGGAACGACAGCGGCTGTTCGCGGTCCAGCCTGAGCTTCACCGCGTCGAAGGTGAGCATCCGGTTGACCGAGAAGTGGCGGCCGTAGTCGCGCAGGAACTCGATGTAGTTGAGCCGGTCGAGCCAGTCGGCGTTGTTCACCATGATGGCGTCTGTGGGGCCGTCGCCGAACGCGAGGAAGCGGTCGAACACGCGCCGGATGCCGGCGATGTTGGCGGCGATCTGCTCGTCGCTCAGGAGCCGGCGTTGCTCCTCCTTGCCGGACGGATCGCCGATCTTGGTGGTGCCGCCGCCGATCAGCACGATCGGCCGATGGCCGGTCTGCTGCAGCTTGCGCAGCATCATGATACCAAGCAGATTGCCGACGTGGAGACTGGGTGCGGTACAGTCGAAGCCGACATAGCCGGTGATCGGTCCAGCGTGGGCTGCGGTATCGAGCCCCTGCGGGTCGGAGCACTGATGGATGTAGCCGCGGTCCTCCATCACCCGGAGGAAGGCGGATTGGTAGCTGGTCATGCGGATCGAGCCGGTATTTTCGGGTGGTTGGGACAGTCAGGGCTGATGTAGCAACATCGGCCGTCAAATGCACGGGAAAGACACGTGATTTCCGACTACCTCGCGATCGGACTGATGAGCGGTACCTCGATGGACGGGGTTGACGCTGCGCTGATCGAGACCGATGGGGAAGGGCTCGTCGATACCGGTCCCGGAATTACGCTTGCCTATCCGCCCGACCTCGTCACCCTGATCCGCGAGGCGGCCGTGACCGCACGCACGATCACCGACCGCCTGGCGCGGCCGGAGCCGCTGGCGACCGCTGAACGGCGGCTGACGGAACTCCATGCCGAGACCGTGCACCGGCTGCTCTCGATTGCGGATGTCAAGCCGCGCGAGGTCGACCTGATCGGCTTTCACGGCCAGACAGTCCTGCATCGGCCGGAGGCGGGACTCACAATCCAGCTCGGCGACGGGCCGCTGCTTGCGTCGATGACCGGTATCGACACGGTGGCGGATTTCCGTGCCGCCGACGTGGCCGCCGGTGGTCAGGGGGCGCCCCTTGCGCCGGCGTTTCATCGCGCCCTCGCCGGGCGCGTAGGCGATCGTCCGGTGGTGTTCCTGAACATAGGCGGGGTGGCCAATCTCACCTTCATCGGTGCCGACGGTACGCTGTCGGCATTCGATACCGGTCCCGGCAACGCGCTTATCGACGACTGGGTGCGCGCCCGCACCGGCGCGTCATGCGATGTCGACGGCGAGCTCGCTGCACGCGGTTCCGTTGACCACACGGTACTGACGGCGCTGCTCGACGATGACTACTTCGGCATGCCGCCGCCCAAATCGCTCGACCGCGACCATTTCGCCGGCGCCGCCCTAGACGGATTGAGCCTCGAGGACGGGGCGGCGACGCTGACCGCGTTCACCGCCGCCGGTGTTGCCCGCGCCATCGCCCATCTGCCGGCGGCGCCGCGGCTGTGGATCGCGTGCGGAGGCGGCCGGCACAACACGGCGCTGATGGCTGCCTTGCGCCGGTATCTGCCCGGCCGGGTGGTGGCGGCCGAAGATGCAGGAGTGGAGGGTGACTACGTCGAGGCGCATGCGTTCGGCTATCTCGCCGTACGGTCGCTCAAGCGGCTGCCGCTGTCGTGGCCGTCGACGACCGGGGTGCCGTCGCCGCTCACCGGCGGCGTCCTCTGCCGCGCACCGGGACGCTGAGGTCGGTAGCGGCGAAAGTCGCAGGGACCGACCTCCCCCCAGACACGCGCCGCCCGGGAGGGCCGCGATCACGTCGACGGGCGGGGCTCAGGCAGCCTCGTCGGCGGCGAGGCGCTTGTCGAGGTAGCTCTCGACCGTGTGCATGAGCTCCTCGGTCTTGTCCTCGAAGAAGTGGTTGGCATCGGGAATGGTCACGTGATCGATGACGATGCCGCGCTGGGTCTTCAGCCGGTCAACGAGCTTCGTCACTTCCGCGGGCGGAACGACCGAGTCGTTCGCGCCATTGACCATCAATCCCGACGACGGGCACGGCGCGAGGAACGAGAAGTCGTAGAGGTTGGCGTGCGGTGCGACCGATATGAAGCCGTCGATCTCCGGGCGCCGCATCAGGAGCTGCATGCCGATCCAGGCGCCGAACGACACGCCGGCGATCCAGCAGGTGCGGGCGTCCCGATTGTAGATCTGGAGCCAGTCTAGGGCGGCGGCCGCATCGGACAGTTCGCCGAGCCCGTTGTCGAACAGGCCCTGGCTGCGGCCGACGCCGCGGAAATTGAAGCGCAGCACCGAGAAGTTCCGCCGCACGAAGGCATAGAACAACTGGTGCACGACGGGATTGTTCATCGTGCCGCCGAACTGGGGATGCGGATGCAGGATGATCGCAAGCTTGCCGTTTGGCGACTTGGCGTGGTGATAGCGCCCCTCGAGACGTCCGGCGGGGCCGTTGAAGATGACTTCCGGCATGTTCTCTTGTTCAGCTGACCTCAGGTTACCCGACGAGCGCGCCGGCAGGGTCGCGGGCTGGCGGGTTGCTCCGCGCGCACAGCAGCCGACCGCGCACTCCATTGGCGCGCTCTCCCAACACACTGATGTGTGAGAGAAAATTCCGAATTCGGCCGATTACTTGACTCGTATAGTCGGACAATCTATATCCAAACTTAGAACGGTTCGAGATTCCGGCGGCGCTTCCGACGGGCTGTCGCGGCACCAGTGCGAACAGGGCCGGCAGACCGGCGCGCCGGGGGTACATATCATGGATCACGGCGGTTTTTGCAAGCTGACCGGGCGGTTCGTCGCCTGCAGCGGCCGATGGTCCGGCGGGTTCCGGCCGCCGCATCGTGCTCACGGCCGGAGCGGACGAAGGCACGAGCCCTGGCGGTTCGGGAGAAGGACGATCAGGCGATGAAGCTCAGTACCCGCGGACGGTATGCGGTCATGGCGATGGCCGACATCGCGCACTATTCAGCCGGCGATCCGATCCCGCTTGCCGAGATCGCCGAGCGCCAGAACATCTCGCTCGCCTACCTCGAGCAGCTCTTCCTTGGTTTGCGCAAGGGCGGCCTGGTCGACAGCGTGCGCGGTCCCGGTGGCGGGTATAGGCTTGCCCGGCCCGCCGACGAGATCCGCATCGCCGACATCGTGTTTGCGGTCGACGAATCGCTGAAGGTGACCCGGTGCGATGACAGCTCGCCGATGGGATGCTTGCCGAACGGCCGCTGCCTCACCCACGACCTGTGGGAGGAACTGGGGCGCCAGATCCATATCTTCCTCGCCTCGGTGAGCCTCGGCGACGTGATCAACAAGCGCGTACTGGGGCTGGCGCAACCGGTATTGCCGGCGGTCCACCGCGGCGAGCCGGCAACGGCGGATGAGCAGAGGCTCGACGGCTGACAGGTTCGATGAACGCGCAGCGGACATATCTCGACTACAACGCCACCGCGCCGGTGCGGCCCGCGGTCCGCGAGGCGATGGTCGAGGCACTCGCGACTGTCGGCAATCCGTCGTCGGTCCATGCCGAAGGCCGCGCCGCGCGCGGCCGCGTCGAGGACGCGAGACTCGAGGTGGCGGCACTCGTCGATGCCGATCCGCAGGACGTGATCTTCACCAGCGGCGGCACCGAGGCCAACGTGCTGGCGCTGAGGGGCGCCATTGCCGGACAGGGTGTCGAGACGCTGATCGTCTCGGCGATCGAACATCCGAGCGTGCTGCAGACCGCGCGCCTGGCCGGTGTGCGGACGCTCGAGATTCCGGCCGCCGCGGACGGTGCGATCGAACTCGATGCGCTGGCCGCGTGCCTTGCACGCGCGGACGGGCGCTGCCTCGTCTCGGTGATGGCCGCCAACAACGAGACCGGCGCCGTACAGCCGGTGGAGGAAGCTTCTGCACTCGCCCGCGACCACGGCGCGCTGATGCATGTGGACGCCGTCCAGGCGGCCGGACGGCTGGCACTCGGCCCGATGACGTCCGGCGCCGACATGATCACGCTTTCGGCCCACAAGATCGGTGGTCCGCAGGGCATCGGCGCGCTCATCGTGCGTGACGGGGCGGATCCGGCGCCGGTGCTGACCGGAGGCGGCCAGGAGCGCCGTCTGCGGGCGGGTACCGAAAACGTGGCGGCGATCGCGGGGTTCGCGGCCGCGGCCGCGTGTGTCCGCAAGGAGACTGAAGAGCCCGGCCGGCTGGCGGAGATGCGCGACCGGCTCGAGGCCGACATCGTCGCCGACATCGACGGTGCGGTGGTGTTCGGAAGCGGGACCGTCCGCCGGCTTGCCAACACCACCTGCCTGGCGGTGCCGGGCATCAGCGCCGAATTCCTCGTCATGGCGCTCGACCTGGCCGGCTTCGCGGTGAGTTCGGGGGCCGCCTGCTCGTCGGGCAAGGTCACCCGGTCGCACGTGCTGGAGGCCATGGGCATCGAGCCGGCTCTCGCCGCGGGCGCCATACGGGTGAGCACCGGCTGGGCTACGACGCCCGACGAGATCGCCCGGTTTTCGCAGGCACTGAAGGATATCTGCACCCGTGAAGCTGCCCGGAGCGGCCTCGCGGCCTGACGGGACAACGCAACACGAGTAACTGGAGAAGGGAATGGCGGCAGCAGTCGAACAGAGCACGGTGGAGCAGGTCCGCAACCTGCATGTCTCGGAGTACAAGTACGGCTTCTACACCGACATCGAGACCGAGAAGGCACCCAAGGGCCTGAACGAAGGCACGATCCACTTCATCTCCGAGAAGAAGGGGGAGCCGAAGTGGATGCTTGAATGGCGGCTCGAGGCCTATCGCCGCTGGCTGACCATGGAGCAGCCGACGTGGGCGAAGGTCCAGCATCCGCCGATCGACTACCAGGACCTCTACTACTACGCGGCGCCGAAGAAGAAGTCGGGGCCGAAGAGCCTCGACGAGGTCGATCCGGAGCTGCTGCGCACGTACGAGAAGCTCGGCATTCCGCTGAAGGAGCAGGAAGTGCTGGCCGGCGTCGAGGGCGCCCGGGTCGCCGTTGACGCGGTATTCGACAGCGTTTCGGTGGTCACGACCTTCCAGGAGGAACTGGCCAAGGCCGGGGTCATCTTCTGCCCGATTTCCGAGGCGCTGCGCAAATACCCCGATCTGGTGCGCAAGTACCTGGGCACGGTGGTGCCGATCACCGACAACTTCTTCGCCACCCTGAACTCGGCGGTGTTCTCCGACGGTTCGTTCGTCTACGTGCCGGAAGGCGTGCGCTGCCCGATGGAGCTGTCG
>CAZSNL010000136.1:0-6905 GCA_964608275.1 uncultured Hyphomicrobiales bacterium
TCGTCGCGGCCGATGACCGGGTCGAGCTTGCCGTCGCGGGCGGCCTGGGTCAGGTCGAGCGTGTACTTGCGCAGCGCATCGTACCCGCTCTCCGCCGACGCGGTGTCGGCGGTGCGTCCCTTGCGGAGGTCGGTGATGGCATGCTCGAGGCCCTGCGCCGTCACGCCGGCCTGCTTGAGAATGCGCGCGCTTTCTGCCGACTGTTCGCTGGCCAGCGCCTGCAACAGCCGTTCGACCGTGACGAAACTGTCGCCGGCCTTCTCTGCCAGCCTCTCGGCGGCTTCGAACACACGCGCCGTCTCCGGGGCGAGGTAGACCTGTCCGGCGCCCGAGCCGGACACCTTCGGCAACCGTCCGATCGCCGCATTGGTGGCGTCCCTCGCCGCCCGCGCGTCACCGCCCGCCGCCTGTATCAGGCGCGAGGCCAGCCCCTCGTCATCGTCGAGAAGAACCTTGAGAATGTGTTCCGGGGTCAGACGCTGGTGGCCCTCGCGCAAGGCGAGTCCCTGAGCGGACTGAATGAATCCCCTCGTCCGCTCCGAGTACTTCTCAAAATCCATTTAGGCTTCTCCTTTTCGGCCCACGCGCGCCGTCCTTTGCGGCCCGGTCGCACGTATCCATTCGATCAGCACTTGGTGTCCTGCTACGGGACAGGGATCCTTGGCGAAGGCACCCCTGTCGTTGCTGATATAGTGGCGCCTCCCGGCGGCTCAAGCTGCGCCGCGGACATCCGCCGCGGTGTGTTGCGACGGAGCAATGACTGGCATCCAGGCCGCCGGCCTGACCAGGATTCGGAATGCTCGGGAAGGAGAGAGAAGACGGGCACGCAATCATGCGCCCGCAGTCGCCGGAACGCGTGGCTGCCGCATTCCGGCCGGTGCCGGCACCCGGCGCTTTCGGCTGCCGCCAAATTTGGTTCTTACACTGCGGCGGGTGCTGTCACGCGACGAACCTCGCGCTGCCGCGCAGATCGAAACGGCAGTCCCTCACCCGCATGCTTTCGGCAAGGTTCCCGCCGTCACGAAGCTTCGACGGCGGCTTCCTCCTGTCCGCCGTCGGCAGACGGCTCGTCGACGGCCGGCCCGTCGGCGGACTCGTCCACCGCCTGCCGTGTCGCCTCGCCCGATCCGTTGCTGCGGCGCGACCGCTGGCGTGACGGCGGCACCGCCTCCGCTGCTTCAGGCTCGGCATCTCCGTCGGCCGCTTCAAACCGCGGCTGTTCGGCTCCGGGCTGCTGGACGCTGCCATTGAAGCGGCCACCATCCTCGCCGTCGCGGCGGTCGCCGCGCGCTGCCGATCCCTCGCCGTCGGCCTGTAGCCCCTGCGACGCATGGTGGGCGTTGGCCGCGGCGACGATCCGCAGGTAATGCTCGGCGTACTGGAGATAGCTTTCGGTCGCGACCGGATCGCCGGCCGATTGTGCATCGCGCGCGAGGCTGGTGTACTTCTCCGCAATGTGCGCAGCCGTGCCGCGTATCTTGACGTCGGGTCCGTTGCTCTCGTAGATCCTGCCGGCCGAATTCATCGGCCTGCGGCTGCGGCCACGTGACTTCTTGCTGTGCTGCCCCTGTCTCATTCCGAACCCTTCAGTTCACTCCATTGTCAGTGCGGCCTCCCGCACAAATCCTGTTTGCCCGCTCCCGGTGCCATGGTTGTGGCCACTCATTCCCGGGACTGGCCTGGGAATGAAGGTTCCTGACCCGTGATCACCTTGGTGCGCGTTGGACCGGTCTGTTGCCTGGCCCGCTCGCCCCTGCTCTTCTGGTCGGGCGACACCTTTCCGTGGGCACGCCTCCCTTCATGCCCCGGTGGCAACTCCGCTGCGAAGTTGCCGGTCAATGTCCCCGGACAATAACGGCCAAAGCTCGCCTGCTGCCTCTTCGAAGCGAATTCGTAACCAGCTGCCGTTTCGGATTCGAGACTGCCGTCCCGGGCCGGCCGACCGAACACGATGATTGCGAGATCGTGCCCACCCGTGGAATCCCTGATCCCAAGTTAGCCGCTCGCACCGGGGTTTCCAAGAGCTTTTTGCTGCACTTGCGTCAAACTTCCGAAACTGTGGCAGTCACACATCGCGTAATGCCCGCAAGATCGCGTACGCGCTCGACCTCGCCGCAGCTGCCTCTCATCTCGCGCTGCATCATCTCTGCCACCGCGTCGGCCTGTCCCGCCCCGACCTCGACCACCAGCGCGCCGCCGGGAACAAGCAGCCGGGCCGCTGCAGGTACGATCCTGCGATAGGCATCAAGGCCATCCGGCCCACCGTCCAGCGCCGATCGCGGGTCGAATGCCGCGACTTCGCGCGCCAGGTCCGCGATTTCCGGCGTCGCCACGTACGGCGGGTTGGCCACGATCAGGTGAAACCGACATCCGATCGCGTCAAGCCAGTCGCCAGCAACGAACATCGTTCTGTTGGCGACCCTGTTTGCCCGGGCGTTTTGCCTCGCGATCAGGATGGCCGCATGCGACCGGTCTGTTCCAACGCCAAACGCCGTCGGGAGTTCCGCGAGCAGGCTCACCAGAATCGCGCCGGAGCCGGTGCCCGCGTCCAGCAATCTAATGCGCTCGCCTGCCTGCATCAACCTGCGGGCGTGCCGCAACGCCGTCTCGACCACGCATTCGGTGTCCGGCCGCGGATCCAGCACGTCCGGCGTGAGCGCAAACGCCAGGCCGCGGAACTCCCGCTCGCCGATGATCCGCGATACCGGCTCTCCCGCGATGCGGCGTTCGACCATGCACTCAAACCGGCGAAGCTCTGTGGCGCCGACCGTTCGCTCCGGTTCGGCGATCAGCCGTGTCGTGGTAAGCGAGAACGCCCTGCACGCCAGCACACGCGCATCCAGTGCCGGCGTCTGCGCGCCCGCCGCGGCGATCCGCCGGCGGGCGGCTGCGACGGCCGGGCCGACCGTCGCTTCGCAGGCCAGCGCCACGTCATGCATGGGCACCCTCTGCCGCGGCGAGCTGCCGCGCCTGGCTTTCGGTTGCGAGCGCATCGATGATCTCGTCGAGGGCCTCGCCGGCAAGCACCCGGTCGAGCTTGTAGAGTGTCAGGTTGATGCGGTGATCGGTCACCCGTCCCTGCGGGACGTTGTAGGTGCGGATGCGTTCGGACCGGTCGCCGGTACCGACCTGGCCGCGGCGCTCGGCCGCGCGTTCGGCGTCGCGCCGCTGGCGCTCGGCCTCGTAGAGACGCGCCCTGAGCACCTTCATCGCCTTGGCGCGGTTCTTGTGCTGTGACTTCTCGTCCTGCTGGGTCACCACGATGCCGGTCGGCAGGTGGGTGATCCTGACCGCGCTGTCGGTGGTGTTGACCGACTGGCCGCCGGGGCCGCTTGCCCGGTAGACGTCGATGCGCAGGTCACGCTCGTCGATCTCGATGTCCACCTCCTCTGCCTCCGGCAACACGGCCACGGTTGCCGTCGACGTGTGGATGCGGCCCCCGGATTCGGTTTCCGGCACCCGCTGCACCCGGTGCACCCCGGATTCGAACTTCAGTCGCGCGAACACGCCCCTCCCGGCAATGGTGGCGATGATCTCCTTGTAGCCACCATGGTCCGCCTCGCTCGCCGACAGGACCTCGACCTTCCAGCCGTGGATGTCGGCGAGCCGCGTATACATCCGGAACAGGTCGCCGGCGAACAGCGCCGCCTCGTCGCCGCCGGTGCCGGCGCGGATCTCGAGGATCGCGCTCATCTCATCGGCGTCGTCCTTGGGCAGGAGAAGCAGTTTCAGCCGGTGCGACAGGTCGTCGATCCGGTCCGAAAGCGCATCGATCTCCTCGCGTGCCAGCGCCTTCATGTCGTCATCGGTCGCCGGATCGTCCAGCAGCTCATGCAGGTCGTGGCGTTCGCGCTCGGCCTCCTTCAGCGCCCGCGCCACCTCGACCACCGGGCTCAGTTCGGCATGTTCCTTCGTCAGCCGCACGTAGTCGTCGCGGCCGGGCGATGCGGCGAGCGTCGCCTCGATTTCCTCCAGCCGCGCGATGATGCTGTCCAGACGGTCGCTGTTGACCATGAATCCTGTCGATCCCCGGCGCCGCGGCCGTTGGCCGTCCGGCTCCGAAACGCAAATGTGGTGTCAGGGTTTTCGAATTACAGCGGCGGCCGTGCTGCGTCTAGCTGTCGGCCTTCTGCTGCTTGAGCAATGACTCCGGATCGAGCGGTCGGCCGACCAGCACCTCGCCGGACGCTCCGAGCGGACCGACGTCGCTGCCATCCACGATTCCGGTGATTGCGCCCGCATCCTTGGTGACGAGCCAGATGCCGTCCTTGTCGGGAACGCGGTAGGAATCGCCCGGGCGAAGCGTCTGGTTGAGCATGACGTTCCCCTCGCCGTCTTCCACCCGGATCCAGACTTCCTTGGTGGCCCGCAACACCACCCGCGCGTTGCCGTTCTCGATGCCGTAGACAACGGCTTCGCCGCCGCTTGTCGCCGCCACCCTGTCGACCTCGGTCGCCGTCCCGGCATCGACGTGCTGGCGGATGAACTCCGTCAACCCTTCCGCCGCGGCCGGCGGCCCGGCTACCGGTTCGCGGTCGGCTTCGCTCAGCGAATTGGCGGACGGCCGGTCAGTCTCGAGGGTATCCAGGACGGTGCTCAGGCTCTCGTCGGTAATCGTGACGCTCGGCAGCGCGGCCTCCGGCGGCTCCGTGTTTGCCGGATCCTGCAGCGGCGTCCCGGCGCCGGTATCGATCGACCCGGTGATGATGGCGTCGCCCGCCGTCTCCGGTGCCGTCGCCACCGTCTCGCCGATGCCGTTCGTGGCCACGTCGGCATACGGCGGCGGAAGCAGTCCCGGCGCCGCGAACCACACCGTCCCGACCACGATGCCCACGAGCAGCACGCTCGCCGCGGCCAGGCCCGTCGACGCCAGTCGCGGCGTCGGCAGCGCCTGCCGGTACATGCGGAGGACCTCTGCCTTGGTGCTCGCACCCTCGAGCGGCTGCACCAGCTTCCGGTAATGCGCGACGAGCGGCTCGGGGTCGAGCTTCAGGAACTGCGCGTAGAGCCGGACGTAGCCGAGCACGTAGGAACCGCGTGGCAGTTCCTCAAGCCGCCCTGCCTCGATGGCGAGGAGATCGCGCACGGGAATCTGCGTCTCGAGCGCCGCGTCGGCGAGCGACTTGCCGAGCCGCTCGCGCTCGCGCTGGAGAAACCAACCCGCCTCGCCGGCCGGATCCACGTTCCCGTCGGGCTTCGGTCGGAATCCGGTTGAACCGGCTTCGTCGGTCTCGCTCGGCCGCAGGTGCAGAATCATGTCGCTCCGCCATGGATGCGGCGCCGGTCACGGCAGTCTCGCGCAAGGCCCGGGGCGCTGGTTGCTCCGCAACTCGCAACGGCGCCAGAAACGAATCACTTGGTGAGCCCCTACAAGCGATAAACCATAAAATGGGGCAGCGACAAGCGGTCAGACCGGTATGTTGTGTTCCCTGGCAAACGCCTCGAGCTCCGGGCGAAGCGTCCGCACCGGCAGCTCGAGGAGCTCGTCCAGGCGTTGCGCAAGCGCGCCGGCGTCCAGCTCCAGTATCATGCTCTTCACCGGGCCGATCGCCGCCGGCGCCATCGAGATCGACCTCAGGCCGAGTCCGATCAGCGCCATCGCCTCCAGCGGCCGCCCGGCCATCTCGCCGCACAGGGTCAGCGGCACGGCGGCGCGCTTGGCCTCGCCGACGATCTGCCGCAGCACCTTGAGCACCGCCGGGCTCAGCGGATCGTACCGGTCTGCAAGGCGCGGATGCCCACGGTCGCTCGCGAACAGGAACTGGCACAGGTCGTTGGAGCCGATCGAGACGAAGTCGGTGTGAGCGAGCAGTGCCGGCAGCTGCCACACGATCGCCGGCACCTCGATCATCGCGCCGAGGCTGATTTCGTCAGGCAGCGCATGGCCGTGCCTTTTCAGGAACGCCCGTTCCCGTTCGACCAGGGCCTTCGCCCGAAGGAACTCCTCGACCTCGGCGATCATCGGGAACATCAGCCTCAGGTGTCTGCCTGCCGCAGCCCGCAACAGGGCCCGCACCTGTAGCTTCAGCAGCGCCGGACGATCGAGCGCCATGCGTATGGCGCGCCAGCCGAGCGCCGGGTTCTCCTCCTTGGTCATCGACATGTACGGCAGCACCTTGTCGGCGCCGATGTCGAGCGAGCGGAACACGACGGGCTTGTCGCCCGCGGCATCGAGCACCGCCCGGTAATGCTCGGTCTGCTCGTTCATGCGCGGGAACGACGAGGCGATCATGAACTGGAGCTCGGTCCGGAACAGGCCGATGCCGTCGGCTCCCGCCTCGTCGAGATGCGGCAGGTCGACCAGCAGGCCGGCATTGACCGACATCGTTATCCGCTCGCCGTCGCGGGTGACCGCCGGCCTGCCGCGCAGCGCCGCATATTGCGCCTGACGCTTGGCGCGGAACCGGGCCTTTTCCTCGTAGGCCTGCTCGACCTGGGTCGACGGCCGGATGTACACCTCGCCGCTTTCGCCATCGACGATGACCGCATGGCCCTCGTCGACCAGGTCGACGACGCCCGGCACCTGGCCGACCATAGGAATGCCGAGGGCGCGGGCAACGATGGTGACATGCATCGTCGGCGTGCCTTCCTCCAGCACCAGGCCCCGCACCTGGCCGTGCCGGTAGTCGAGCAGTTCCGCCGGCCCCATGTTGCGGGCGACGATGATCGCATTCTGCGGCAGCTCCTTTTCGGCCGCCGAGCCCGTATCGCCCGTCAGGATGCGCAGCAGCCGGTAGGCGAGGTCGTCGAGATCGTGCAGCCGCTCGCGCAGGTACGGATTGCGCTGGCGCAGCATCCGGGCTCGGTTGTCGCTCTGCACCCGCTCGACGGCGGCCTCGGCGGTGAGGCCGGTCTCCACCGCCTCGCGCATCTTGGTCACCCATCCGCGATCGTGCGCGTACATC
>CAZSNL010000137.1:0-6872 GCA_964608275.1 uncultured Hyphomicrobiales bacterium
CGCCGCCGGTGCCGCCGAGCGTGAAGGAGGGGCGGATGATCGCCGGCAGGCCGACGTGGTCGAGGGCGGCCTCGGCCTCGCGGTCGTCGTGGGCCAGCATGGCGCGCGGGGTGGCAAGGCCGATCCGCGCCATCGCGTCGCGGAAGAGCTCGCGATCCTCGGCCATGTCGATGGCTTCGCCGGTGGCGCCGATCATCTCCACCCCGAAGCGGTCGAGGATTCCGTCCCGGCGCAGCGAAAGCGCGGTGTTGAGCGCCGTCTGCCCGCCCATCGTCGGCAACAGCGCGTCGGGGCGCTCGCGCTCGATGATCCTTGCCACCACGTCGGGCGTGATCGGCTCGATGTAGGTTGCGTCGGCGAGTTCCGGGTCGGTCATGATGGTGGCCGGGTTGGAGTTCACCAGCACGATGCGGTAGCCCTCCGCCTTCAGCGCCCTGCACGCCTGGGTCCCGGAATAATCGAACTCGCACCCCTGGCCGATCACGATCGGTCCGGCCCCGATGATCAGGATGGACGAGATGTCGGTTCGTTTGGGCATGGCGGCGGCTGACAGGTCGCCGTGCTGCCTACAGCAATCTTGGCGCGCATGCCACGAAAAATGCAATCGCCGCCACGATGATCACGTGACCGGCTGCGCCATCGAAGGTGGCGAAAAGGTTTGACGCGGGATCCGCTGGTCGAAACCGGCACCGGAGAGGGGGGCGGATGGCGATGCCGGTTCCGAGGCGGACCCCGCGTCGAACGCGCGAGGGGTCGTCATGGGAGAGGGCTAGAAGTTATCTCCGTCGATGAGCCCTGCACGTGTCTTCAGGTGAGGGGACGCGTCCGCCACGATGGCGATCGCGTCGGTGCGCGGCTGATGGGCGACGTTTGCCGCCAGCATCATCACGAAGCCGGTCAGCACCATGACGGCGAGGCCCACGGTTTCGAAACCCCTGTCCGTCGATCGTTCTTTCGGCTCCATTGCGCTGCCCTCGAATATCGATGCGGCAGACAATCGCCGATCGTGCCCGAACCGTCCCTGAACGGCGCGTTCATCTGCCGTTCATCTTCAAGCCTGCCCTCGCGAGAGGCGGCAACGGCGGCTTGAGCCGTGCGGCGCCGCGGTGCATGATCGGCTGGGTTGTCACATTTCGCGGATTGGATGTGCATGACGAATGTCCCGGAGCAACGCCTGTCGGGTGCGCTGGCGCGGCGCATCGATGCGCGCGGGCCGATCGGTGTCGGCCTTGTCGGTGCCGGCAAGTTCGGCTCGATGTTTCTCAGCCAGGTGCCGACCTCGCCCCACGTTGCCGCTACCGCGATCGCCGACCTCGACCCGGAGCGTGCCCGTGGCGCCTGCAGGGCGGTCGGCTGGGACGAGGCGAGGATCGAGGCAACGGCCTTTACCGACGACGCGGGAGCGCTTTTTGCCCGCGACGACGTGGAGGTGGTCGTCGAGGCGACCGGCGATCCGCAGGCAGGCATCGCCCATGCGCTGTCCGCCATCGACAACGGCAAGCACGTGGTGATGGTCAACGTCGAGGCTGACGTGCTGGCCGGGCCGGTGATTGCCGCCCGTGCCGCGGGCGCAGGTCTGGTCTACTCCATGGCCTACGGCGACCAGCCCGCGCTCATTGCCGAACTGGTCACCTGGGCGCGGACCTGCGGGCTGTCGGTAATCGCGGCCGGCAAGGGCACGAAGTACCTGCCCGCCTATCACGCCTCGACGCCGCAGACGGTGTGGGAGCATTACGGCATCAGCCCGGACGAGGCGGCGCGCGCGGGCATGAACGCCCAGATGTTCAACAGCTTTCTCGACGGTACCAAATCGTCGATCGAGATGGCCGCGGTGGCGAACGCGTGCGGCCTGGAGGTGCCGGCCGACGGGCTCCTGTTCCCGCCGTGCGGCGCCGGCCGGCTTGCCGATGTCCTGCGGCCGCAGGCCGATGGCGGGGTGCTGGAAGGCAAGGGCATGGTCGAGGTGGTCTCGAGCCTCGAACGCGACGGCAGCGCGGTCGCCGATGATCTGCGATGGGGCGTCTACGTGGTCTTCGAGGCGCCCAACGCCTATACCGCCGATTGCTTTGCGCAATACGGCGTCAGGACCGATGGCAGTGGCCGCTACGCGGCGCTTCACCGGCCGTACCACCTGATCGGTCTCGAGTTGAACGTCTCGGTCGTGAAGGCGGCAGTGTACGGCGAGGCTACCGGCACGTGCACGGAATGGCGCGGCGACGTGGTCGCGGTCGCAAAGCGTGACCTCGAACCGGGAGAGCGGCTGGATGGCGAGGGCGGCTACACGGTGTGGGGAAAGCTGGTCCCGGCTGCCGCCAGCCTTGCCACCGGCGCGTTGCCGATCGGGCTCGCGCACGGGCCCGCGGTGCGCCGCAGGATTCGCGCCGGCGAGATCGTGCGGCGGGACGATGTCGGCGGCCTCGCCGATTCCGTTGCGAATGCGGCTCGCGCCGAGCTGGAAAGCCGGTTCGGCGGCGCCGCGCCGCAAGCGGCGCGTGCCACCGCCGCGGGGCAATGACCGGCAGCAGGCGACCGCACCTGTTCGCGGCCTCGCTCGCCGCTGCCGATCCTGTCATCCACGCCGCGCTGAGCCGCGACCTGAACCGCCAGCAATCGCAGATCGAACTGATCGCGTCGGAGAACACGGTAAGTCTCGCCGTCCTCGAGGCGCTCGGTGCGACCATCGTCAACAAGACGTTGGAGGGTTACCCCGGAGCCCGGTTCCACGGCGGCGGTGATTTCGCCGACATCGCCGAACGCGAAGCCATCGACCGGGCCCGGCGGCTGTTCGGGGCCGCATACGTCAACGTGCAGCCGCATTCCGGTACCCAGGCGAACCAGGCCGCGTTCTTCGCCTGCGTGAACCCCGGCGAAACGGTCCTGTCGATGGCGCTGGCCGCCGGCGGCCACCTGAGCCATGGCGCAACGCCGAACGTATCCGGGCGCTGGTTCAATGCCGTTGCCTACGGGGTCGATCCCCAGACCGGGCTCATTGACTACGACGAAGCGGCGCGTCTCGCCGAACAGCATCGCCCGAAACTCGTGATTGCCGGTGGATCCGCCTATCCGCGGATCATCGACTTCGTCCGGCTGCGGGACATTGCCAATTCGGTGGGCGCGCTCTTCCTCGTCGACATGGCACATGTGGCGGGGCTGGTCGCGGCAGGCTGCCATCCCAATCCGGTGGACTGCGCCGATATCGTCACCTGCACGACGACCAAGACGTTGCGCGGGCCGCGCGGCGGGCTCATCCTTTCGCGGCGCGACGACCTCGCGCGGCGGCTCGATGCAGCCGTATTCCCCGGCGTGCAGGGCAGCATCCATACCCAGGTCATCGCGGCCAAGGCGGTCTGCCTGGGCGAGGCGCTGCAGCCGGAATTCGCTGACTACGGAGCCCAGGTCGTCGCCAACGCCCGGGCTCTTGCGGCGGCGCTGATGGAGCGGGGCTTCCCGGTGCAGACCGGGGGTACGGATACCCATCTCGTCCTTGTCGACACGAGCCGGGTCGGGCTGACCGGCGACGCGGCCGAGAAGCGGCTCGGCGCCGCCGGCATCACCTGCAACCGCAATCCACTGCCGGGCGACCCGCCGGCGCCAGCGCGGTGGCGCGGTATCCGGCTCGGGACCGCCGCCGGAACGACGCGTGGCTTCGATGCCGGCGATTTCGACCGGATCGGCCACGCCATTGCCGACCTGCTGAGCTCGGCTCCCGGGGATGGCGCAACGCTTGCGGAGGTACGTTCGCTCGTCGGCGGACTGTGCGAACGCCGCCCGCTCTACGCCCGGCCGTTCTGATACGCCGCACCGGTGCCCCCAAATTTCCCGGATTGTGGCACAATTCTGCAACACTCCCCGGCTAGACGCAGGAATCTCAGCTGGTTTGTTGGTCGTATCGAGGGGAAGCGCCATGGGGGTCGACCGGCGCCGGGCAGGAACTCCGCAGCCCAGGCGCATGAGCCGTTTCGAACAGGATGCACGTATGATCCTGCGCAATCACGCGCAGCGCCTAGAGCATCACCGGCGCTCGGTTTCCCTGTTCTATCTTCTGTTCGGCCTGGTCGTCGGCTTCGTGCTCGGGCTGGTCAGCCTGCAAGCGGCCCGCGCCGATGTTGCGGTAGCGGTCGGGATGCCTGCGGCGGTGGCGCTGTCCGACCGGCCGGAAGGGCCGGTTTCCGTCGCGGAGCCGTCAGCTGAGTAGCAGCCCGGCCAGAACGAAAAGGACGATACCCACGACCGGCACGAGCCACGGATACTTCGTCCACATGGACAACGGCGCCTCCGGTGCACGTCCTTTGAGGGATCGCGAACCACGTTAGCCGCCGCTGCCGGCAGGGGACATTGGGCTTTCCGCCTACCACTTTGGTCTATGGTCGGATCCCCGGCGGTCAGGTCACCGTGACCGACACGCTGCCCAGCCGGTCGAACGACACCGCGATCCGGCATGGCCGGTCGGGATACCAGGGCGATACCACGCTCCCGAGGGAGACAAGGTCGCCGGCCTGCAGCGGGGTGCCGCGTGCGGCGCGGTGGTCGGCGAGCCATGCCAGCGCGTTCAGCGGGTGACCGAGGATGGCGGTCGCCGGGGCGGTGGCGACGGTGTCGCCGTCGACGACGATGCGGCCGTCCAGATCATCAAGCCCTTCTGCCACCTCGTCGAACGGATGCTCGTCGCCGATCACGCATCCGGCGGAGAAGACATCGTCGGCAATGAGGCTGGGCGTGCCCGCCCCGGCAGCGAACCGGTGTTCGATGAGTTCCATGGAGGCCATCGCGGTAGCGATCGCAGGCGCCACGCTGTCGCGGTCGTGGCCGCCAGGGCGTGCCGGCAGCCCGGCGCCCAGCCGCACCGCGATCTCGCATTCCACCCCGAGGCGGAGATAGACGGAGCGGTCGAGGTCGGCGTGGCCGGTGTGCAGCGTGGCCTCGTACAGAGTGCCGGCAGCGGGATGGTCGATGCCCAGGAAGTCCTGTGTCGGCTTCGCCGTCGCGCCGATCTTCCATCCGGCCTGCCGCCCGAGCCCGCGCGCGGCCAGCAACGCACGGGTTGCGTCCTGCACGGCGTAGGCGGCATCGATCGTCGCCGGGCGGCAGTCCGGCGGCAGTTCGTCGAGTGGCGCCGCCATTGCCTCGGCACGCACCCTCAGATCGGCCAGAATCTCTGCCGCCATGCCAACTTTTCCGGCATCCATGTCCCCTGTCTCCGTTCCCCGTCGCCGCGTCGCCGCCACCATACCGGCCGTCGCCCGCCGCTGCCAGATGTACCGCCCGGCGACGGAAATCCGCCGCCGCCGCGTTCAATGACCAGGCATCAGGCGGAACACTCGCCGGCGCAATGCGTTGGTCCGCCAGAAATGGAGATGGGGGTTCGAAATTGTCAGCAAGAGGTTTGAACCCATGCGAATGAAAGCACTTCTTGCCGCCGGCGTCGTCGCCGTCGGCATGAGCGTGCCGGGCGTGACGCAGGCGCAGGAGGTGGCTCAGGTCACCGTGGACCTGAATCTGCGTGTCGGCGCAGGCACGGACTACGGCATCATCACCACAATTCCGAGCGGCGTCGCGGTGACGGTGTACGGCTGCACGTCCGGCTACAGCTGGTGTGACGTCGAATGGGACGGCTACCGCGGCTGGGTCTACTCCCGGTATCTCGCCGGGACGGTCGGCGGCGAGGTCGTCTACTGGACCACCTATGCCCCGCGCATCGGCATTCCGGTCATCAGCTTCTCGTTCGTGGACTACCACGACCGCTGGTACCGCGGCCGGCCGTGGCACCGCCACCGCCATTGGCGCGGGCACTGGCGCGATCGTCGCGAGGTTCGCCGGGAAATCCGCAGGGACCGTCGTGAAGCTCGTCGTGACCGTCGCCAGGACCGTCGCGCCGAACGCCGCGAGACTCGTCGGGAAACGCGTCGCGACCGGCGCCAGGACCGGCGGGCGGAGCGCCGGCAGGAACGCCGAGCCGAGACCCGGCAGCAGCGGCGTCGTGACGCGCGGCAGCAGCGGGCCCAGCGTCAGCAGCGCGCACAGCGGCCGCGGGCGCAGCGCCAGCAGCGCGCCCAGCGCCAGCAGCGGGCCCAGCGCCAGCAGCGGGCCCAGCGCAGCAACCGCAGCGCCCAGCGCGCCCAGCGCGGCGGACAGCGCGCCGCCCGTAGCGGCGGTGGCCAGCGGGCGGCTCGCGGTGGTGGCGGACGCGGCGAGCGCCGCGGCGGCTGACACCGCAACGCACCCGGCCGGGCTGGCCGGTGAACACAGGCGGGAGGCCGGGTTTCAGACCCGGCCTTCCTGCTTTGTGACCGCCGGGCGGGCGCCTATATTGTCGGCATGGCAGAACGCGGATTCTCCGAAGCGCCGTTGAAGCCCATCGCAGGCTATCCGGACATCCCGGTTCGCGGCGACATGACAGCGCGCGCTTACGGCGGCACGCTGCGCCCGCTGCTGCCCGAGGTCGACTTCGTCCCGCACCGGCCGCCGCGGCCCGACAAGTCGGAAGGCGGCCGCCGCTTTCACCTGGTGTCGGAGTTCGAGCCGGCCGGCGATCAGCCGCAGGCGATCGCCGAACTCGTCGAAGGCGTGAACCGGAACGAGCGCGACCAGGTCCTGCTCGGCGTCACCGGCTCCGGCAAGACCTACACCATGGCCAAGGTGATCGAGGCGGTGCAGCGGCCGGCGCTCATCCTCGCGCCGAACAAGACGCTGGCGGCGCAGCTGTACGGAGAGTTCCGCTCGTTCTTCCCGGAGAACGCGGTCGAGTATTTCGTCTCCTACTACGACTACTACCAGCCGGAGGCCTACATCCCGCGGACCGACACCTACATCGAGAAGGATTCGTCGATCAACGAGCAGATCGACCGCATGCGGCATGCCGCCACGCGCGCCCT
>CAZSNL010000138.1:0-6864 GCA_964608275.1 uncultured Hyphomicrobiales bacterium
ACCCGGCTGATCGCCGACCGTGCACGCGAGTTCGACAAGATCCCGCAGGCCTACAGGGGTCCGCTCTATGCCGAGATCAGCCCGCGCACCTTCTCGATCCTCGTGCGCACCGGGTCGCGGTTGTCCCAGCTGCGGTTCAGGCGGGGAACGCCCGATCAGTCGGACACCATGATCCGCCAGCTCCACGAGCGCGAGGCGCTCGTCACATCCGGCGCCCCCGACATCGATGGCGGGATCGCGCTGACCGTGGATCTCCGCATGACCGACGACGGCGCGCCGATCGGGTACCGCGCCAAGCGCCACTCGGGGCTGATCGATATCGATCGCGCCGGCGCCTACGATCTGCACGACTTCTGGGAGCCCATTCACCGGCCCGGTCAACTGGTGCTGGATCCCGGCCAGTTCTACATTCTTGCCTCCAAGGAGGCGGTCCGGGTGCCGCCGACGCACGCCGCCGAGATGGTGCCGTTCAACCCTCTCGTCGGCGAGTTCAGGGTCCACTATGCGGGCTTCTTCGATCCCGGCTTCGGTCATGCCGCCGGCGCCGGCGAGGGCAGCCGCGCCGTTCTCGAGGTGCGCAGCCACGACGTGCCGTTCATCCTCGAGGATGGCCAGATCATAGGGCGGCTGGTCTACGAGCCGCTCACCGAGGTGCCGGATACGGTCTACGGTCAGGCGATCGGGTCGAGCTACCAGCGCCAGGGCCTGAAGCTTTCCAAGCACTTCCGGTGACGGCCATGCCCGGTATCGACCTGGTACCGGCGTGGCGGCGCGACGACCCGAAGGTCATTGCCGATGCGATCGCCCTGTGGCGGCGGCTGGGTGCGTTGCCGGACGGTGTCGATGTCGACGCGAGGGCACGCGAACTCTGCGCCGCCGCCTATGCCGGCGACGAACTGGCGGGGATCGCGACCGCGGCGATAGGCCCGCTTCCGGCGCTGCCCGGCTGCCGATTTGCCTTCTTTCGCTGCCTGACGGCTCCTGCCTACCGGCGCCTGGGTATCGCGCGCAGCCTCGCCGTGTTCTCTCGCGACGAACTCGAACGATGGTCCGCCGCCGATCCGCAGGAACGCCTGCACGGCATGGCGGCGGTGGTCGAGGGCCGCAATCTTGCGGAACTGGGGCGGCTGCCCGTGTGGCAGCACAGCGGACTGACGCTGATCGGCCATACCCGGGACGGGCGGCAGATCAGGCTCTGCTGGTTCAGGCACGCGCGTCTCGATTGAGTGCCGCCGGCCGTCAGCCGGAGCAGCTGCCGCCGCCGAGCACGCAGAAGCGTGCGCAGTGCGGATGGTTGAGCTTCACCCGGCCGTGATCGAACATGCCGCCGTTGACGGACAGCGATTCCTCAAGCGTCGCGCCCATCTCGAAGGCGGGATCGTAGGGGATCAGCGTGCATGGCAGGACGGTGGGCCGGTCCGCCCCCTTGCGGCGGACGACCATGCGGCTTCGCGCGCACATCACGCTCTGCGGATCGACGCCGAGGATGCCCCAGCAGGCGGTGGTGATTTCCGGCACGTCGGCCATCTCGTCCATTTCCGGCAGCAGCACGAGTTGCGCCGGATCCATGGCGTCGAGCGGCCAACCCCGCTCCGCGAACAGCCGCCGGTAGCCTGCGCGGAGATCCTCTTCCGGCTCGTTCCACGCGATCCGGCCGCACACCGCTGTCGTGACACCGTTGCCGACCAGCCAGTCGAGGCCGGCGATGGTGATCGGCCAGCTCCCCGTGCCCCGTTCGCGCTCGTGCAGCGCCTGCGAGTAGTGGTCGAGGCTAACGCGGACGACGAGGCGAGAGCCGTGCTTGCGGGCAAGGCGCGCCAGCGCCTGTTGCGGCCGTGGCCGCTGCATCGGCTGCATCGCGTTGGTGAGGATCAGCACCGCAAAGCCTCGGTCGAGCGCGTCCGAGGCCATTGTGGTGAGGTCGGGGTTCATGAACGGCTCGCCGCCGGTAAAGCCGATTTCCCGGGTGCCGAGACGAAGCGCGGCGATCTCGTCGTAGAGACGGCCGGCATCCTCCGCGGTGAAGTAGGCGAGCCGGTCGTTGCGCGGATCGGACTCGATGTAGCAGTGCGCGCAGGCGATGTTGCACAGGGACCCGGTGTTGATCCACAGCGTCTCGAGGCGCCACAACGCAACCTGCGCCCGCGGTTCGCCGCTGGCTGTCACATCCGGATTGCGGAACTTCTGCGGCTGCAGCCGGGGGGCGGGCGATGGCAACGAACCCTGCTCCTTCATGGTGCGGTGACTGGCAAAGACCCTCCGGCGGCAGCGCCGCCCAGGGTCTCTCTGACATGCTTTATGGCACGGTTCGGGGCGTTTCCGAACCGCCTCGGCACTTCAAGTCGTCGCGATCAGGTGCTACATTACCGGCCGCAGGCGGGCGTAGTTCAGTGGTAGAACGTCAGCTTCCCAAGCTGAATGTCGTGGGTTCGATCCCCATCGCCCGCTCCAACCTGTTTCGCGACCAGGCTCTCAGTTGCTGACGTGAAAGCGGCGTCGGACTCCGGTCCGGGCTTTTGGGAGACTATCGGGGTCTGCGCGCCCCGGCGGCTCCATTGATGTCGGCCGGGTAGACGTGGCCGTCGGTGGCCAGGAGCCGGCTTTCTCCATGCGTGGTCTTGTACCAGTGGAACGGCCTCCATGCGAATTCCCACAGGGCGCGCCACGCGGCGACCGAGATCATCAGCCAGTAGACGGGGACGCCGGCAACGGCGGGCCACAGTCCGTTGAGCCGCCGCCGGCGGATGCCGACGGCGCCGATCGCGACCACCGCGGCGTAGCCGGTCATGAGGACGATGACGTTCAGACCGACGAGCATCGCGCCCAGCCAGTCCTGTGGATCAAGCAGGCGGTAGCCGAGCAGGGGCAAGGCGACGATCAGCGCCGTGAACAGCGGGTGAACCAGAGCCGACAGGAGTCCGCCGCCGATCACGGCGAACACGCCGAACGCTCCCACGAACCCGACATCGCGTACCAGCCGGCGCGGGCGCCGGAAGTGTACCAGCAGCGTCTGCAGCCATCCCTTGAACCAGCGCGTGCGCTGGCCGAGCCAGTTGCCGAACCGGCAACTTGCCTCTTCGTAGGTGGTGGAGTCGAGCATTGCGGTCCGGTATCCGAGCCGGGCCAGCCGGATGCCGAGATCGGCGTCTTCGGTGACGTTGTGCGGATCCCATCCGAATACCGCCCGCAGGATGCCGGTACGGAAATGGTTCGACGTTCCGCCGAGCGGCAACGGAAGCCCGATCCGTGTCATGGCAGGCATCAGGACGTCAAAGTGGCCCGCATACTCGATCGTGAACTGTCGCGTCAGCCAGTTTTCCGACACATTGTCGAAGCTGAGGTGCGCCTGCAGGCAGGCCACGTTCCTGGGCAGTCGCCGGAATGCCTGGACGGCCTTGCGCAACTGGTCGGGTTCCGGGCGGTCCTCGGCATCATAGATGACGACGAAGGCACCCCGCGCGGTTTGCAGCGCGAAATTGAGGGCGCGCGGCTTCGTCTGCGGCCCGCCCGGAGGACAGACGACAAACTCGAAGCGGTTGTGCAGGCCAAGGCCACGTGCCGCAGCCTGGGTCGCCAGGTCTTCGGCCTCGAACACCAGCTTGATGTCGAGCTTTACGGCAGGATAGTCGATCGCAAGCAGCGAGCGCGCGAGCCGTGGCAGGACATCGGCCTCCCGAAACAGCGGGACGAGGATCGTGTAGGCCGGCAGTGCGTGGTCGGGCAGAGGGCGCAATGCGGCTCGACCGCGCGAGGGGCGGCTTTCGGGAAGCGCCGCCCACAACCTGAGAGCAATCGTTGCCAGGAAGATCACGGCGAGCAGCACGTCGGCGACGAGCAGCGTCAGAACCGGCATCGACCAGGCTCCCGTGAGGCCGGCGCCGGTGATGAACGCGATCATGAGCAGCTGCATAGCCGTCATGCGGCGATCCGCGGAGAAATGGGGAGCGCGCCGTTTCAGGCGAGACGCGGCAAGGTCACGAAATTCACGGGAGAACCTGCGCGCGATGACCGACCGCAGATCCTGCGTGCTGATGACAGCCGCGGTCCCCGCTGGCGGCACACGACACCTCAGCAGGGCGGCCGATGAGCAGGCATACGTTGTGCGCCCGGACGAGGCCGCGACGGGCAGGCGCTGGTCGAGAAAGTAGGCGGGTACGTCATGGAGCGACAACAGATGCGGCGGCACCGGCCTGCGGTCCGGGTCGTAAACTGGCAGCCGGTGGGCATGAGCGACGGATCGGGCGAGATCCGACGGGGTCAGGTGACCAAATGTCACCAGTATCTCAACTGCCGGCACGTTCCACGTGGCGCCGAGCTGGCGCGCCCAGTCGAGAGTTGACGGTTCGACCCGCCCGCCGCTAAGCAGGTGACGCTCCACCCGGGACGTCGCCCGCCGCTCGGAGAGGAAACCGGCAGCCGGCAGGTAGCCGCTCGACGTGGTGTTGCTCCGCGTCAGCGGTCGCCGGACTGGCCGGCGCGCCTGGTGTGTCCGGGCGAAAGGAATTGGTGCCCCCGGTCGGCAATGGGTTTGCCCGCATGCAAGACTTCCCGCACACGGCGACAAAGTCAATCCTGGGTTGAGTGACGACTCATGTGGCGTGGCCCGTCAGCTGCAGACGAGAACGGATACAACCACCGCCCGCGCCGCTCCTGTCGCGGTGCGGCAGCCATGTTGTTCGCCGCCGCCGCCATATGGTTCACGGCCGCCACCGTTTCCGCACAACCATCGGTTCCGCAGGTACCCGGGTTCTGGCAGGTTGACCCCGACCGGCGGGTGCCGGATCCCGGTGACCGGGAATGGCTGCACTTTCTTACCGAGGATGCTTACCCGCCGTTCAGCTACACGAACAGCGAAAACCAGCTGACCGGGTTCAACGTCGAGATCGCGCGCGCCATCTGCGACGTGCTGAAGGTCGGATGCCGCATCTCCATAGTGTCCTGGGATCAACTCATCCCGGCACTGGAGAAGTCGGAAGCGGATGCAGTGATCGCCTCCCTTGCGATAAGCAAGGACAACCTCTCGCGAGTGGACTTCACCGCCCCGTACTACCGCACGCCTGCACGGTTCGTCGTTGGCATCCAGAGCCGAATAGACGAGGCCCGGCCGGAAACCATGGTCGAAAAGCGCGTCGGTGTGGTTCGCGGATCGGCGCACGAGGCGTATTTGCGGGCATTTTTTCAAGGCAGCCGCATTTATCCGTTCGCATCGCTGAGCGACGCGCTGGAGGCGGTGCGGACGGGTGCCATCGATGCGGTCTTCGCCGATGGTATCAATCTGATGTACTGGCTGAACGGCGCGGCGTCACGGGGGTGCTGCCGTTTTGCCGATGGCGCGTATACCGAGAGCCGCTACTTCGGCCTGGGCGCAGGGATCGCCGTTCGCAAGGGCGATGCGGAGACGCTGGACCTGATCGGCGCGGCCCTCGACAGGATCAAGTCCTCTGGGGTCTACGATCGTATCTATCTCAAGTACTTTCCGCTCGCTCTTTACTGATGCGCCTCCGCACATGATCGGTAAAGGGCGACAACAGGCTCCAGCCCAGACGCGTGGGCCGGTCATCGAGGCAGTCCAGCAAGCCGATGCGCATCGCCTCGTGACCGTCGCGGGGCTGCGGCCGGTAGGTGCCGAACAGCCGGTCCCACAGCGAGAGATTGAATCCGTAATTGGAGTCCGTCTCCTCGAGGCGCACCGAATGATGCACCCGGTGCATGTCGGGCGTCACCACGGCGAGCCGCAACACCCTGTCCGCGGCCGCGGGAATACGAACATTGGCGTGATTGAACATGGCAAGGCCATTGAGCAGCACCTCGAATACGAACACGGCCATGGGGGAGGCGCCGATTGCGACGATGACCGCAAACTTCCACACCATGCTCAGCACCATCTCGATGGGATGGAACCTGAGGCCGGTCGTCACGTCGATGTCCCGGTCGGCATGATGGACGCGATGCAGGCGCCACAGTACGGGAATCTTGTGGGTGGCAAGATGCTGCAGGTAGATCGCCAGATCCAGCAGCGCCACGGCAACAGCCAGTTCCAGCCAGAACGGCAGATCGACAAGCGCAAACAGGCCGATGCCCTGGTGTTCCGACCACGCGGCGACACCGACGGCCACGATCGGCAAGACCACCCGAACGGCCAGTGCGTCGACGCCGATCAAACTCAGGTTCGTGACCCAGCGGCGCGTCCAGCGGACGGCGAGCTTCCGCCGCGGCGCGAGGATTTCCCACGCCGCCATCGTGACAAAGATGCCGGCAAACACCGCCAGTCGTATGATCGTTTCGTCGTTCCAGATCATTCGGAGTGTCTTCACGGGCCCTGTACGGACCCAAGGCAACGGCTGCTCTCCTATGTAGTCCGCGCGGCAAGGCAATTCCATCGACCGGGGTGGTGCTGATGGACATCCTTCGCGACGACGCAAGGGATGCGGCGGCCGTGCTCCTGCTCGCACATGGTTCCGGCGCACCGATGGACTCCGCATTCATGCAGCGTATGGCAACATTGATCGCACAGCGCGGAGTGACGGTCCTGCGTTTCGAGTTCTCGTATATGGCGGCACGCCGGGCTGGCGGTGCCCGACGGCCACCGCCGCGCGCCGAGGCCCTGGTAGCAGAGTATTGCGAGGCGGTGGCCGCGGCGGCCGGCGATGCGCCGCTTCTCATCGGCGGCAAATCTCTCGGCGGACGGGTGGCGAGCCTCGTCGCGGGCTGGTTGCACGAGGAAGGCCGGATAGTCGGACTGGTGTGTCTCGGGTTCCCCTTTCATCCGCCGGGACAGCCGGACCGGTTGCGGATCGTGTCCCTGTGCAGGACCACCGTGCCGACGCTCATCTGCCAGGGCGAGCGGGATCCGTTCGGCAGCCG
>CAZSNL010000139.1:0-6860 GCA_964608275.1 uncultured Hyphomicrobiales bacterium
GGCCGGTGCCGCCGGCGGTGCCGATCTCGCCGATGATGGCGAGGATGATGTCCTTTGCCGTCACGCCGTCGGGAATCCTGCCGTCGACGGTGACGCGCATGTTCTTCGCCTTCTTCTGAAGAAGGGTCTGGGTCGCCAGCACGTGTTCGACTTCGGACGTACCGATGCCGTGCGCGAGGGCCCCGAATGCGCCATGCGTCGAGGTATGGCTGTCGCCGCAGACGATGGTCGTGCCCGGCAGGGTGAAGCCCTGTTCGGGCCCGATGATGTGCACGATGCCCTGGCGGCGGTCCACCGCGTCGAAGTACCGGATGCCGAACTCGGCACAATTGCGGGCAAGGGTGTCCACCTGCAGGGCCGACTCCGGGTCATCGATGCCGCGTGTACGATCGGTTGTCGGCACGTTGTGGTCGACGACGGCAAGCGTCTTTTCCGGCGCCCGTACGCTTCGTCCGGCAAGCCGCAGTCCCTCGAATGCCTGCGGGCTCGTCACCTCATGGACGAGATGCCGGTCGATGTAGATCAGGCTGGTGCCGTCGTCGTGTTCATGGACGAGATGATCGTCCCAGATCTTGTCGTAGAGCGTCCTTGGCGCGGACATGACTTACGCTCCCAGGTTCCCGGTACGCAGGTGATATGGCGGACAGCGCAGCGCCGGTCAAGCGGCCGCCGGGCCGGCGCTATTCTTCGCGGCCGAAGAGCGCGAGACCGTTCCGGTAGGCGATGTTCAGCGCGGCGTCCTCGGGCAGGAGGGACAGCCACGCACGATGGGCGGCGATCAGGTCCGAGTAGTTGTGCCAGCGGGCATTCGTAACCGTGTTGGTCCCGATCAGGAACCGGTCCGGAAATCGCAACACGACGTCGCGCCAGGCAGGATCGAGTTCGCCCCCCGGTGCAATCTCCTCGACCCTCAGCGAGGTGTCGGCATATAGCCGCTCGTGTTCCTCCATCAGGGCACCGACGACTTCGGGCGGCTCGGTCAGCCCTGCGTGGGCCCACAGGATGGTGACCTCGGGCGCAAGCCCGAACAGCGTCCTGAGCGGCCCCGCACCGGCGTGGACCTGCAGTATGATGTTCCGCTCGGCGGCGAGTTTCGCCAGCTTGCGCAGGACGACCTCGCCTGCCTCCGATACGTCGTCGATATGGAGTTCGCCGATGCCGGCGTATTCCCGCTCATCCAGCCGGCCCGTGAGGTAGTCCATCAGGCCGGCATCGTCGAGCCAGTTCGCTTCCGTGACCTTGTCGCGGTAGGGCGAAAGCAGGGGGATGAAGAAGTCGCGGTCGGCCTCGTGCAGCATGACCGTGCCTTCGTCCGGCGACGACGACAGAAGGGCCCATCGCACCCCGTTGACCCGCAGCACGCGGCGCACGTATTCGACGGGGTAGCCCACCCAGGAACCGCTGGAATAGTGAAGGTGGGCGTCGAAGAGGGGTACCGCTGCCATGTTGGCCGCGGCCGCCGGCGCAGCGGCGCCGGCCCCGGCAAGGGCGACTGCCAGCAGGATTGCGAGCGGGTTAAGATGTGAGATTTGCATGGCCGACCGGGCGGAGAGTAGCCCGGAACGGCCGGCCGGGAAAGGTGTTGCTCCCGAAGCTCACGCCTCTTCGCCGGCGACAGCCTCCGGGGCCGCGGCCGCAGTCTCTGCGGTGGCGGTTTCGCGCCTTCGCAAATCCTGCTTCTCGGCAATGCGTGCCGATTTGCCGCGCCGGCCACGCAGGTAGTACAACTTGGCGCGCCTGACCTTGCCGCGGCGCACCAGCTTGATCGAATCGATCATCGGGCTGAACACGGGGAACACGCGCTCCACACCTTCCCCGTACGAGATCTTGCGTACCGTGAAGCTCTCGTTCAGGCCCGACCCGGAGCGCGCGATGCATACGCCTTCGTAGGCCTGGATCCGCTCGCGCTGGCCTTCGACGACGCGCACGTTCACCTGCACCGTGTCGCCCGGGGCGTAGTCGGGGATCGACTTCTTGTCGGTGAGCCTCGCCGCTTCTTCCTTCTCCAGTTCCGCAATGATGTTCATGATCTCGTACCTCGTAATTCTCTGTTTGCCCGAGATCGCAGAGGAGCAGGCGTCATGACGCGGCTCTTGCGGACCAGCATGGTCGATCTGAGAAAGCGGCGCGCTCTATAGCCGAGTGTGCACGGGCTGTCCATGGCCGCTGTGACGCATCCCGATACAGCACCATCGCCTTGATTTCAACCGCTCCTTTCGCGGACAGCCCGTGCGGTCTGGCCGAACATGATCCTGGCTTCTTCCTCGGTGGGCGGTGCCTTTCGGCGCAGCTCCTTGCCAAGATCGACGCCACGCTGCACCGCCGGACGCCCCTTGATGGCATTCCGCCACCGGGCGACGTTGGGAAACTCGTCCAGCGGCTGGCCGAGCGCCTTGGCGATCAGCACCCACGGCCATGCGGCGATGTCGGCGACCGAGTATTCGCCGAGAAGGTAGGCGCGATTCTGCAGCCGTCTCTCCAACACGCCCAGGCAACGGTTGTATTCGTTGGCATAGCGCGTCCTGGAATAGTCCTCGCCATCCGGTGCATAGTTGACGAAATGGCTGTGCTGGCCGGCCATCGGGCCGAGATTGCCGACCTGCCAGAACAGCCATTCGAGTGCCTCCTTGCGGCCGCGCGCATCGGTCGGCATCAAGCGGCCGGTCTTTTCGGCGAGGTAGACGAGAATGGCTCCCGACTCGAAGACGGCAATGGGTTCGCCGTCCGGGGCGTGGTCGACGATCGCCGGGATGCGGTTGTTCGGGCTGATCTTCAGGAATTCGCGGTCGAACTGCTCGCCCTTGGAGATGTTGACCGGGATCATGCGGTAGGCAAGGCCGAGCTCTTCCAGCATGATGGAGATTTTCCAGCCGTTCGGCGTCGGCCAGTAGTAGAAGTCGATCATCGTCAATCATCGCCCAGATTGGCCACCCCTGCGGCGGCAAGGTCGGCAATTTCAGCTTCCTCGAGGCCGGCGGCGGCAAGGACTTCACGGGTATGTTCGCCGAGGCGGGGTGCCGGAATGCGAAGTTCCGCGGGGGATGAAGAAAATCGTGCGGCGGGCCTCGCCTGGCGCAACCGGCCAGCCTGCGGGTGATCGAATTCGACGATCGACCCGTTGGCGGCGACTTGCGGATGGCCAATGACCTCGCTTCTGCGCAGCACCGGCGCGGCCGGCACGTCCTCGGCCTCGAACCGCCTCAGCCATTCCCCGGAGCTTCGGGTCTTCAGCACCTCCTGCGTCAACGCCAGTCGCGCGTCAATGTTGCGCTGCCTGAGCGCCGGGGTGCGGAAGCGTTCGTCTTCCAGCCATTCGGGGCGGTCGAGGGCGCGGGTGAGTGCGGCCCACTCGCGGTCCGACTGGACGGCAACGGAGATGTAGCCGTCGGACGTCTCGTAGATCAGGTCGATGAAGCTCTGCGGCGGCTGCTTCGTCGGCCGTTCCTCGACGAATGTCTGGTTGCCCATGTCGGAACCCCACAGGAACGACAACACGGTGTCGAGCATGGACAGCCTGACGTGCTGGCCTTCACCGGTGCGTTCGCGCGCGAACAGCGCCGCGGCGATGGCCTGGGCGGCGGCGAAGCCGGTGAGCTTGTCGGGCAGGATGGTCCGGATCAGCCGCGGACGCTCCTCGTCCGATCCCGCCTGGACGGTTGCCAGTCCGGACAATGCCTGGATCAGCGGATCGTAGGCGGGCCGGCCGGCGTAGGGCCCGGTTTCGCCGAACCCGCAAATCGACACGTAGACGATGTCGGGTCTCGCCTTCCGCACCGTAGCCTCGCCGAGGCCCAGCCGGTCGGCCACGCCTGGCCGGAAGTTCTGGACGAACACGTCGGCAGTTGCCGCGAGCCGCAGTACGGCATCGCGCCCTCGCGGGTCCTTGAGATCCAGTGCGACGGAACGCTTGTTCCGGTTGTTGTTGAGGAACGACGCCGTGAACCCGCCACGTCCCGCCGCCACCTGGCGCGTATGGTCGCCGCCGTTCGGGTTCTCGACCTTGATGACATCGGCGCCCTGGTCGGCCAGCAGCATCGTGGCCAGGGGGCCGGAAACCATCGCGGTAAGATCGAGTATCGTGACGCCGTCGAGAGGTCCCGGCATGACTTGCAATGTTCCTCCGGTCAGCACACTTCCCATGTCATGGACAGCAGCGGGTCCGCCGCTGTCAAGGGCAGGCAACCTGAAGGCGGCTCCGCGCGTTCACGTTGTACGTATTCGAGCGGAAGTAGGGGTAAGTCCATGTCACTCGATAGAAGGCGCTTTCTCGCTCTCCTGGGCGGCGTGTCGGTTGCCAGCCTGGGCGCGCTCGGCCCGGCCCGCGCCAACAGGATGCCGATGTTGCTGAGCGAGCCGTTTCCCGTCGCCTACACGGATGAAATGGCAATCGATCCGCGCTACCGCCGGCAACTCGTTTCCTACGTCGCCGAGGAGGAGCCCGGCTCCATCATCGTCGATCCCGATGCGCGCTTCCTGTACCTGACGCGCGAGGATGGCACGGCCATCCGCTATGGTGTCGGGGTCGGACGCGAGGGTTTCGGCTGGAGCGGCGAGGCGGTCGTCGGCGACAAGCAGGCCTGGCCACGCTGGCACCCGCCCAAGGAGATGATCGCACGCGAACCGCACCTGGCCCGGTTCGCCAACGGCGGCATGCCGGGCGGTCCCGAGAACCCCCTCGGTGCGCGCGCCCTCTACCTCTATGAGAACGGGCGCGACACGCTGTACCGCATTCACGGTACCAGCGATCCGACGTCTATCGGGCGCGCTGTGTCGTCGGGCTGCATCAGGCTGCTCAACCAGGACATCATCGACCTTTACGATCGCGTGCCGCTCGGCACCCGGGTCACCGTCCTGCCGAGCCGGGTATCGGCCCCAGCGGACGTCCAGGAAGCCAGCATCGGTCCGTTCCGCTTCGGCTCCGGGCTCTACTGACCGGCGCCAGCCGCCCGCCCCGGGCACTCGTTCCACAGCGTTCCCGCAAAACGGCATTCCGCGCGGGTGCGCGAAATGGCCCGCCCCCGCGCGGCGGCAGCGTCGGAACCGCGTTGCATGGCCATCGTTGACCACCCATCCGATGGACATGCAATGGAGATCACCATGAACCGTTTTCGCACCGCGCTTCTTGCCGGAAGCGCACTGACGCTGCTGGCCGCGCCGCTCGCCGTTGCCCAGACCTCCGGCGAACCGGACGCGGGCCCGGCACCTCCGGCCCAGGAAGCACAGCAGCAGCCGCAAGCCGCGCCACCGTCCGACCAGCCGGCCGCCGGCGAGACGAATGCACAGCTCGGGGATGACACCGCACAGGCCGGTGACCAGCCCGGCGAGCAGCCGGAGCAGCTGGCCAGGGCCGAGGAAGACGGCCGCCTCGGGCACCAGCAGACTGCCGGCGAGGCCGGCGAGGAGGGGGCGGGCGCCCAGATCACGGTCCAGCAGGCCCAGCCGCAGATCAGCGTCCAGCAGCCGCAGCCGCAGGTCACCGTCCGCCAGGGCCAGCCGCAGATCGTCGTCCGCCAGCAGCAGCCGACGATCACGATCCAGCAGCCGGAGCCGGAGATCACGGTGACGATGCCGGAACCGGAAGTAGACGTCAGCATGGCGCAACCCGAGGTCCGGGTCGAGCAGGCGCAGCCCGAGGTCCGGGTCGAGCAGGCCGAGCCGCAGGTGAGCGTCCGCCAGTCCGAGCAACAGGCGGTGCAGGTTGAGCAGGCACAGCCGCAGGTCAGCTTCGAGCGAACCGGCGAACCGCAGGTCCAGTTCGAACGCACCGGCGAGCCGCAGGTCCGCTTCGAACGGCAGGGCGACCAGCGCCAGGCGGCGGCCGGCGACGGCGGGCAGGAGCAACAGCAGCAGCAACAGGCGCAGCTGGATGGCAGCGGGCCCGACCTCTCGCAGCTGAACGAAGAGGAGGGAGCCGAAAGCGGCCAGAGCCTCGCGGCGACCGGCGCCCCGGAGGGGCAGGCCAAGAGCGGCGATGAGCAGGAAACCGCCACCGCTGGCTCCACCGCTGGCTCCACGGCCGGCACGGAAGCGGTCGACGATGGACAGGACACTGCCTCAGCCGGCTCCGCTGCCAGCGGACAGGCCGGTGCGGAAGCGGCAGACGGCGAACAGGAGACTGCCGCCGCCGACACCGCCGCCGGCTCCGAGGCCGGCGCGGACGGGGCGACCGGCCAGCAGGCCGACGCCAGTCAGGCCGATCCGGCCGCGCAACCGGAACAGGCGGCAGAACAGGTGCCGGTGGAAGAGCTCGAAGGTCGCAGCATCGTCAACGCCCAGGGCGAGGATCTCGGCGAGATCGAGGCGATCGCCAACATCGGCGGCAGTCCCCATGCCATCGTCGCCCACGGCGGGTTTCTCGGGCTTGGCCAGGACGAGGTAGCGATCCCGCTCGACCGGTTCTCGCTGCGCGGCGACGAGCTGGTGCTGGAACAGATGACGCAGGAGGAGCTCGCGGCGATGCCGAAGCTCGACGGCGAGTACCAGCAGCTCGCGTCGGACCAGAGCGTGCCGATCGCGCGCACCTGATTGTCATCGACCGGAACGACGCAAAGGGCCGCCGGCGCGCAACCGGCGGCCCTCGTGCATGTTGGCGGAAAATATTGCCAGCGCCCGGCGAGACCCTATATTGCGCCTCGCAGCCGGCCGGCGTTCCCGATGACGGGGTGGCGGCATGCACGAGATCCATTTCCATGCAGCTTCGCAACATCGCCATCATCGCCCACGTCGATCATGGCAAGACCACGCTGATCGACCGCCTGCTCGCGCAGTCGGGGTCGTTCCGCGACAACCAGCGGGTCGCCGAGCGGGCCCTCGATTCCGGCGACCTGGAGCGCGAGCGCGGCATCACCATCCTGTCGAAG
>CAZSNL010000140.1:0-6853 GCA_964608275.1 uncultured Hyphomicrobiales bacterium
CGATTTCCATGACCGCCGGCGGCGGCGCGTGGGACAACGCCAAGAAGTACATCGAAGAGGGCAACTTCGGCGGCAAGGGTTCCGAAACCCACAAGGCCGCGGTCACCGGCGACACGGTCGGCGATCCCTACAAGGACACCGCCGGTCCGGCCGTCAACCCGATGATCAAGATCACCAACATCGTGGCGCTGCTGCTGCTGGCGGTGCTGGCGCACTGACCGCAGCGGCCGCGACAGGCAAACGACCCCGGCCATTCATGGCCGGGGTCGAACTTTTCCGGGGTTACCCCTTCGGGAAGGAAACGACCGCTATCCGCCCGGACCGCGGTTGGGGACGCTGCCGCCGCCCGGCGAGAACCGGCCGACGTTCTGGAACAGCTGCTGGAGGACCGACAGCTCCTTGCCGCGGGTCGGCGTCTTGCGCGAGATGAAGTCGATGATCTTGCCGTCTTCCAGACCGTAATGGGCGAAGCTCGACACCCGCCCGTCCTCGTCGAATCGGACGGCGAAGATCTGCCGCTCGACCACCCGCGGCTCGAAGAAGGCCACAGTTTCGACCTTGCTGGAAATGTAGTAGTAGCCTTCGCCGAGCTGCTCGATCGTGGCCGTGGTGGACGGCGAGCCGAGCAGGGCCTGGACTTCCTGCTTGCTCATGCCGATCTGGACCTTCTGCAGGTCCTCGCCGCGCGGCTGGTAGCCCTGGTAGTCGACAATCGGTTCGATCACCGGGCCGCAGGCGGCAGCCCCGAGGAGCATCAGCGCAGCCGTCGTGCCCCGCAGGAGACGCCTGCACGCCGTCATGGAAAAACCGGATTCTCGTTGCCGATACACGATCACGCACCACCCCGCACGCAGCGCCAGGACATGGAATTCCCTAACCCCACCGCTACGCCCGTTCAACCCCTCGATGTCGCGGCCGCCGCGCCGTCTGCCGGCTGACCGGAGGCATCCCCCGCATGCGCACGTTCATCAGCCGGATCCTCGGCCGCGGTGGCGTCGGGCCCGCCGATCGCCTCTACGACGCGATTGTGGCGCAAGCGCGACGCCGCGAACTGTATCACGACTTCGGCGTACCCGACACTGTCGACGGCCGGTTCGAGATGATCGTCCTGCACGGCATCCTGCTGTTCGACCGCCTCGAGGGCGAGGGCGAGCCCGGCTCGGAGATCGGGCAGGCGGTGTTCGACACCATGTTTGCCGACCTCGATGCGTCGCTGCGCGAGATGGGTGTCGGCGACCTGTCGGTGGGGCGGCGGATCCGCACCATGGCCGAGGCGTTCTATGGTCGCGCCGCTGCCTACCGGAAGGCATTCGAGGACGCGGGCCGCGATCCCGGCGAGCTGCGCGCCGCGCTCCGCCGCAATGTGTTTGCCGATTGCGAGCCGCCGCCGGGTGCCCTCGATGCGCTCGCGGATTACGTCATCCGGTGTCGCGAGGTCCTCGCCGTTCAATCCTTGGCAGCGGTCGCGGAAGGGGCCATATATTTCTTCGATCCGGCGGCTCCGCCGGTGGGTGAGCAGCACGATGGACAAGGTCGACAATGAACCGCGGCGCCTCCGGCACGAACTGTCGCGGCAGCTGCGTGTCGCGGATGTCCCGCAGACTGGTCTTTCGCGGCACATCGAGGCAACGGAAGAGGAGCGTCGGGCGCTTGCCCGCCGCTACGACATTCGCGCCGTGACGGCGTTGAGCGCGGATTTCGAAGTCCGTCCCTGGCGACAGCACGGCTACGTGGTGAGCGGATCGGTGTACGCCGAGGTCGAACAGACGTGCGTCGTCACCCTGGAGCCGGTGGCCCAGGTCATCGACGAGCCGGTCGAGCGGTACTTCGATGCCGCTGTCGCCGATGCCGACGAGGGCGCGCGCCCACGCGCAGGGCGGGACCCGGAGATCGTGGTCGACCCGCTGATCAACGATCCGCCCGATCCGCTGGTCGGCGGCATGATCGATCTCGGCGAGATCGCAAGCGAACATGTGGCGCTGGCGCTCGACCCGTATCCGCGCAAGGAGGGCGTCGTGTTCGAACAGGTTGACACCGTCGGCGAGGACGCGTCGGACGACAGCCCGTTCGCCGCGCTCGAGGCGCTCAAGCGGCGGACCGGGAGCGGGACCTAGGCCGGCGGCAAGCCAGCGTTTCATTTCTGGAAATCAGGCAGAATCTTGTTGAGAATGCGGGTTCAGCCGCTAATCTCGCCCGCACTCGGCGCAAGGGTGTGGATCGAGCGGGCGGGCCCGGCACCCGGTGGAGCAGATGGCTGAACAGTTGAAGGTTGCCGTGGACGCCATGGGAGGCGATCTCGGACCGGCCGTGGTCGTGCCGGCGATCGAGATCGCGCTGGTGCGCCACCCGGACGTGAAGTTCCTGCTGTTCGGCGACCAGGCGCAGATCGGGCCTGAGCTCGATCGCCATCCGAGGGTGCGCGAGGCGAGCGAGGTCAACCATACCGACGTCGCCGTCGCCATGGACGACAAGCCGAGCCAGGCGCTGCGGCGGGGGCGGCGCAACAGCAGCATGTGGCTTGCCATCGAGGCGCTCAAGGATGGCAGGGCGGACGCGGTCGTCTCGGCCGGCAACACCGGCGCGCTGATGGCCATGGCCAAGACCATCCTGAAGACCGTGCCGGGCATCGAGCGGCCGGCGATCGCGGCGATCTGGCCGACGATGCGCGGCGAATGCATCGTGCTTGATTGCGGCGCCAACGTCGGCGCCGACGCCGACCAGCTGGTCGACTTCGCGGTCATGGGCGAGGCGATGGCGCGGTCGCTGTTCGGCATCGACGAACCGAGCGTCGGGCTCCTCAACATCGGTGTCGAGGAGATGAAGGGCATCGACGAGGTCAAGGCCGCCGGCCGCATGCTGCGCGGCTCGAACCTGCCGATCCGCTACTACGGCTTCGTCGAGGGCGACGACATCGGCAAGGGAACCGTGGATGTCGTCGTCACCGAAGGGTTCAGCGGCAACATTGCGTTGAAGACGGCCGAGGGGACGGCCCGGCAGATCGCTGAGTACCTTCGCAACGCCATGTCGCGGACCCTGATGTCGCGGCTCGGCTATCTTCTCGCCCGCGGCGCCTTTGCGGCACTGCGCGAGAAGCTCGACCCGAGAACCATGAACGGCGGCGTCTTCGTCGGCCTCAACGGCATCGTCGTCAAGAGCCACGGCAGCGCCGATGCGATCGGATTTGCCAGTGCTATCGATCTCGCTATAGACATGGCGCGGAGCGATCTCGTCGGTCGGATCAAGACCGACATCAAGGCTCGGCTTCCGCGAGGCGAGGTGCCGGCGGCGATGGTGGAAGAGGTAGGCGTCAGTTGAGTATCAAACGTTCCGTGATCCTGGGCTGCGGCGCACACCTGCCCGAACGCGTTCTCACCAATCACGAACTCTCCCAGATGGTCGACACGAGCGACGAGTGGATCGTCGAGCGTACCGGGATCCGCGAGCGGCGCATCGCCGCCGACGGCGAGACCACCTCGGATCTCGCGATCGTTGCCGCCCGGGCCGCCCTCGAGGATGCCCAGGTCGATGCCAGGGACATCGATCTCATCGTGCTTGCGACGTCGACCCCCGACTACACATTTCCCGCCACCGCGGTGACCGTGCAGGCGGCGCTCGGCCTGACCCGTGGTGCCGCCTTCGACCTGCAGGCGGTGTGCACCGGCTTCGTCTACGGCCTTGCGACCGCCGACAATTTCCTGCGTTCCGGCGATTTCAAGCGGGCGCTGGTGATCGGCGCCGAGACGTTCTCGCGCATCCTCGACTGGACCGACCGCACCACCTGCGTCCTGTTCGGCGACGGTGCCGGCGCGCTGGTGCTCGAGGCTCGCGATCTCGAAGGCGGGATCTCCGATCGCGGCATCCTCGCCACCAGGCTGCATTCGGACGGGCGCTACCGGGACAAGCTGTATGTGGACGGCGGGGTGTCGGCCACCCAGACGACCGGCCATCTGCGGATGGAGGGTCGCGAGGTGTTCCGTCACGCGGTGATCAACATCGTCAGCGTGATGGAGGAAACGCTTACCGCGGCAGGGGTTTCGCCAGACGAGGTCGACTGGTTCGTGCCGCATCAGGCAAACCGGCGGATCCTCGACGGCACCGCCCGCAAGTTCGGCATCGCCCCGGAGAAGGTGGTCGTGACGGTCGACAGGCACGGCAACACGTCGGCGGCGTCCATTCCGCTCGCGCTGGCGACGGCCCGACAGGACGGCCGGATCGTGAAGGACGACCTCGTGCTGATGGAGGCCATGGGCGGAGGCTTCACGTGGGGTGCCGCGCTGGCGCGGTGGTGACTGTGGGCCGCTTCCCCAGGCAGGGCGGGGCGGGCACGGAGTCCCGGATCGCCCCGGCGACGGCTTCCGGCGACGGTCGCCGCGCGCTATTGACCCCGCCGGAATGCCGGAATACGCTTGGCGCACAGCACACCTGAGGGGTCAGATGGGGGGTAAGACTCTCACCCGCGCAGACTTGAGCGATGCGGTTCACCAGCAGGTCGGATTGTCGCGTAGCGAGTCCGCAGAGCTGGTGAAGTCTGTGCTCGACCACATGACCGAGTCTCTCGTTGAAGGGGATACGGTAAAGCTTTCGTCCTTCGGCACCTTTACCGTCCGCCGCAAGGGCGGTCGGATCGGGCGCAACCCGAAGACGGGAGAGGAAGTGCCGATCACCCCGCGGCGGGTTCTTGTGTTCAGGCCGAGCCACGTGCTCAAGAACCTGATCAACGACGGCGCCGCCCGTGACAAGGGCGGCTGAGACGCCGCGGATCTGGGGTATTGCACGGCGAGCGGAGCATCGCGCGGCGGTCTCGCGGATTCCTGCGGGGGAAGTTGATTTGGAAAAGTCTCCGGACGCCTTCAGGACCATCAGTGAAGTAGCCGCCGAACTCGATGTTCCCCAGCATGTGCTGCGGTTCTGGGAGAGCAAGTTCTCCCAGATCAAGCCGATGAAGCGCGGCGGCGGGCGGCGGTACTACCGGCCCAACGACGTCGACCTCCTGCGTGGCATCCGCCATCTCCTGTACGGCGAGGGCTACACCATCCGCGGCGTGCAGAAGATCCTGCGCGAGCAGGGCGTCCACCACGTCATCGACAGCATCAGGAATGCCCGGACGGGCCCTGAGGCCGGCCCCCCGCCTGAGCCTCCGCGGGCGCGCGTCGACGGCCACCCCGCATCGCCGCAGCGAGCGGGAGGGCTGAGCCGCGACCAGGTGCGCATGCTGGAATCCGCGCTCGAGGAGCTCACCGAAATCAAGCGCTTGCTGGACGACTCTGCCACGTAGTCTGAAGCGACGCCGGCGGCGGCGGAACCGGCCCGGTACCTGGTGCAACTGCCCGCGGCAGCCACATGAGTGCTATCGGGCGAGCTTAACCCACAGCAGGATCGTGACCGCAAGGTTGACGAGGGCGACCGACAGGTAGAGCCCGACGATGGTCACGCCCGCGGTCAGCAGGAAGAAGCTCCAGCAGGCGGCGGCGATGACGAACAGCGAATTCAGGATGTTGTTGGCGGCTATGGTCCGTGAGCGCGTCTCCGGTGCGCTCAGCGACTGGATTGCAGCGTACAGTGGGACGGAGTAGATGCCGCCGGCGATCGCCAGCGCCGAGAAGGCGAGGCAGACCCGCAGGCCGTACCCGCTCGACAGGAACGCCCCGGCGGTCATCAGCGGACCGTCGACGGCCGCCTCCGGTGCCGAGATGAACAGGTCGACCGCCGCGACGGTCACCACGAGACCGGCGAGCGGTACGTAGCGGGTGGTCACGCGTCCCCTGAGCAGCGCATTGCACAGCAGTGCTCCGCCGCCCACGCCAAGCGAGAAGATCGCCAGCAGGAGCGTGACCACGCCGGGATCTGCGCCGACGAACCTGGCGAAGGTGGCGAGTTGCGACACGTACACCCCGCCCATGAACCAGAACCACGAGACCCCGAGCATCGACCACAGGATGCCCGGCTGTCTCAGCGCCGGCACCAGCACCTCCGAGATCTCGCGCAGGAGCCCGGTTGTCTTCGCCCTGCCATCGCACTGTGGTGGGGCAGGTGGGATCGCGCGGCTGGCGACGTAGCCGCCGGCGGCGACCGCCAGCATCAGCGCGATCACCCATTCCTTGCCGCCGGGCCGCGCCACCAGCCAGGCGCCGATAAGCGAGCCGAGCAGGATCGCGAGGAAGGTCGCAGCCTCGACCAGCCCGTTGCCGCCGATCAGTTCCCGGGGTCCGAGATGCTGCGGCAGGATGCTGTACTTGATCGGCCCGAAGAACGCCGACTGGGTGCCCAGCAGGAACAGAGCGATCAGCATCAGCACCGGGTCCTCGATCCACAGGGCAATGCCGGAAAGCCCGGTCAGCCCGATCTCGGCCAGCTTGATGATGCGGATGAGCCGCGCCTTGTCGTGGTGGTCGGCGATGTTTCCCGCGGCCGCCGAGAACAGGAGGAACGGGAGGATGAACAGCCCCGAGGCGATCGCGATCAGCTGTTCCGGCATCAGCGACCACGACAGTCCGGGCCGGTAGGTGACGAGGACGATCAGGGCCAGCCGGTACAGGTTGTCGTTGAACGCGCCCAGCGCCTGGGTCACGAACACCGGCAGGAATCGTCGCTTGAGAAGCAGGGCGAACTGCGTGCCCGACATGTGCTGGAGGGTTCCGTGAACACTGTGACGCGGTAGCTGGAAAACCCGTAGCTAGCACCTCCCGTCACCGGCGCGAAGAGTTCTTGTCGGTACGTGGACGGATTTTGCAACTCGCCCGCTATCACCTGCCGGCGGCCTTGCGCGGGTCCGGCGGAACGGCTAGATAAGACATTCTTCTCGGAGCGTGGCGCAGTCTGGTAGCGCACTTGACTGGGGGTCAAGGGGTCGTGG
>CAZSNL010000141.1:0-6735 GCA_964608275.1 uncultured Hyphomicrobiales bacterium
CCTTGCCGACGAGGTCGCCGCCGACGTCGGCGCCCTTGGTGAAGATGCCGCCGCCGAGACGGGCGAAGATCGAGATCAGCGAGGCGCCGAAGCCGAGCGCCACCAGCGCGTCGATCACCGTCCGGTCGGTGGCTCCGAAGCCGCCGAAGCGGGTCAGCACGAGGAAGTAGATCGCGACCCCGAGAAGCGCCAGGCCCGCCACCAGCATGCCGGTGATGGCCCCGGCCCTGAACGCGATGTCAAGACCTGCTGCCAGGCTGCGGCTTGCCGCCTGCGTGGTGCGGACGTTGGCGCGCACCGACACCATCATGCCGATGAACCCGGCGGCCGCCGACAGGATCGCCCCCAATGCGAAGCCCAGCGCCACCGGTATCGACAGCAGAAAGGCGACGACAAGGAAGATAATCACGCCGACAATGGCGATCGTGGTGTACTGTCGCGTCAGGTAGGCTTCGGCGCCTTCCTGGATGGCGCCCGCTATCTCCTGCATACGCTTGGTGCCGGCGTCGGCAGCCAGAACCGACGATCCGGCCCAGACTCCATAGACGATCGACAGCGCACCGCAGGCGATTATCAGCCAAATCGCAGAAGTCATGGGTTTGTCCTTGCGTTGTCAGATGGGTTTCTCCGCAGCCGGGCGAACGCCGGGCGGTCCAGGGTGGGTCGAATGTGGTGTATCCCCGCCGAGCCCTGAGGTCGGGCGGGAAAATGCCAAACCCGCCCTGTCAAGGCAACATGAACCTCACCCGCCGAGTGGAGAGACAGATTGCCGCATTCGACCGGTGCCGCACACTCATGCCATGCGGGCACGGCGGCTGGCAAGTCCGAGTGCGAAAACCGATGCCAGCGCGATCCCGACGACGGGAAACACGGCCAGCGCGACGGCATCCCAGCCGAAGTGATGCAGCAGCGATCCCGACGACAGCGAGGACAGCGCGACCATCGCGAACACCGAGAAGTCGTTGACCGCCTGGACCTTGTTGCGCTCCGAGGGCTCGTAGCAGTCGGTGACCAGAGCGGTGGCGCCGACGAAGCCGAAGTTCCAGCCGATCCCGAGCAGCACCAGCGCGATTCCGAAATGGTGGAGCTCGATGCCGGCCAGCGCGACGAGCCCGCATCCGCCGAGCATCAGGAGCCCGGCGGCAATGATCGGCTCCTTGCCCCAGCGGGCGATCAGGTGGCCGGTGAAGAAGCTCGGCAGGTACATGGCCACGATATGCCACTGGATGACGTGGGCCGCGGCGTCGACGCCGAAGCCGCACTGGACCATGGCGAGCGGCGATGCCGTCATCACGAGGTTCATCATCGCGTACGAGGTCATGCCGCAGAAGACGGCCACGATGAGGCGCGGCTGGCGGAGAATCACCGCCAGCGGCCGTCCGCTGCCACCGCCGCTCGACGGCGGCTTCGGAATGTCGACAAAGGACACGATGACGGTGGCGACGAGCGAGAGGCCGGCGGCGGCGACGAAGCAGCCGGCGAACAGGACCGGCGCCAGGAGGTCCTTGGTCCAGATCACCACCTGGGGACCGAAGATCGCCGCGACCACGCCGCCTGCGAGGACGTAGGCGATCGCCTTGGGCCGGAAGCCGGGGCTTGCGGTATCGGTCGCGGCAAATCGGTAGTAGAGGGCGAAGCTCTGGTAGCCGCCGACGAGGAACGTCGACAGCGTGAACAGAGCGAACGACTGGATAAGGATCGCATAGGCGGCGAGCGTGCAGCCGACGACACCGCACAGCGTACCGACCATGAACCCGGTGCGGCGGCCGACACGGCGCATGAAGAGCGAGGCGGGCACCGTGAGCGACGCCGTTCCGATGACGAAGGTGGATATCGGCAGGGTTGCGAGTGCCTTGTCGTCCGCCAGCATGTGCCCGACGAGGCCACCCGTTGTCATCAGGACCGCCACCGCGGAGCCGTAGAGCGCCTGGGCAAACGAAAGCAGCCGGGTGTTCCGGAGCGCCAGGCGGTCATCGAATACTTCAGGGACAGCGATCACGGCATTCAGTCGAAATGGCTGAACGACGGCTTCGCAAACGCCATCGCCCGGCCTTCCGCATCCACAAACATCGGCTCGCCAGCATCATCGGTCACTTCCCCGATCCGGGTGACCGCGATGCCGGCGTCATCCGCCATGGCTTCGAACCGCTCCGCCCGCGCGGGCGGCACGCACACGATGACCTCGTAGTCGTCGCCGCCGGTAAGGGCAATCCCGACAAGCTCCGGCTTCATCGCCAGCAGACGGCGCACCGGCGCCGAAAACGGCACCCTTGCGATCTCCACCCTCGCCGATACGCCGGACGCCTCGCACAGAAGGGTAAGATCCCCGACAAGGCCATCGGAGACATCCATTGCCGCGCTGGCAACCGACCGGACGGCGGCGGCGAGGCGGCACCGCGGCTCGGGCAGCAGGTAGCGGCTCTCGAGCTCGCGCCGCTGGTCCGGCGCGAGCGCGGCAACAGAGTCGTCGCCCCGGTGAACGGCAAGTCCGAACGCTCCGTCGCCGATGACCCCGGTGACGTAGACGAGATCGCCGGCCCGGGCGCCTGCCCGCTGCACCATTCCGCCCGCGGGTACGTTTCCGAGGGCGGTGATCGTGACCACCGTCGGCCCTGGCGTGCGGGTGGTGTCGCCGCCGGCAAGCCGGCAACCGTAGATGTCCTGGTCTTCCGACAGGCCTGCGGCAAACCGTTCGATCCAGTCGCGGCCGTGCCCGTCGCCGACGGAAAGCGCCACGAGGTAATACGCCGGGTCTGCGCCCTTGGCGGCCAGATCGGACAGGTTGACCCGCAATGCTTTCCGCGCCACCAGGTCGGCCGGGTCACCGGCGAGGAAGTGAACGCCCGCCACCAGCGTGTCCACCGTCACGACGAACGACCGACCGTCGCCCGGCGCCAGCACCGCTGCATCGTCGCGCAACCGGAAGGCCCCTTCGACGGCGGTCGACAGGGGCGCAAAGATGTCGCGGATGAGCGCCTGTTCGGTGCTGGCTATCCTTCCCCTCCATCCGCCACCCGCCGGCTCAGGCGGCGAACTCCTCCGCCCTGACCTCGCGCGCGAGTCGGTCGAGCACACCGTTGACGAATCGCGGCTCGTCGTCGCCAAAGAACGCGTGCGCGAGATCGACATGCTCGTTGATGATCACGCGCACCGGGACGTCGCGGCGGTGGACGAGTTCGTAGGCCGCGGCCCGGAGAATGGCCCTGAGGGTAACGTCGAGCCTTGCCAGCTGCCAGCCCTCGGCCAGGCAGGCGTCGATCCTGGGATCGAGATTGCGCTGCTCGCGGACGACGCCGCGGACAATGTCCTGGAAGTACTCGAAGTCGGCCTTGCCGGACAGGTCCTCGAGGCCGCGTACCGGGCCGCCTGCGGCGCATTCGGCCAGCACATCGGCAAGATCGGTCCCTGCGACATCCATCTGGTAGAGAGCCTGCACGGCACCGAGACGGGCGGCGCGGCGGGCGAGCGGCCGTGGCGCGGTTTCAGCCATTGCGCTGCGCCTGGAACCGGCGACGCAACGCGATCAGCGCGAGGCAGGCCCGAGCTGCGTCGCCGCCCTTGTCGCGGCCGTCGACCGATGCCCGCACCATCGCCTGCTGATGGGTATCCACGGTAAGAATCCCGTTGCCGATGGCCAGCGCACGCGACACGGCCAGATCCGTGAGGCCCCGCGCGGACTCGCCGGCGACAATATCATAATGACCGGTCTCGCCGCGAATGACGCATCCGAGCGCGACGTACCCGTCGAAACCATGACCGGATGCCTCGGCGAGCGTGATGGCCGGCACGATCTCCAGAGCCCCCGGCACCTCGGCGCGCTCGAAGCGCACGCCTTCGGCCTCGAACACGGCTCGTGCACCGGCGAGCAGGGCGTCGGAGATGTCGGGGTAGAAGCGGGCCTCGACGATCAGGATGGACGGACTGGTCATGCACCTCGACCTGGAAGGACTGCCGGCAGGTCCTGGCCCGCTTCCAGCAGGCGGGCCACATAGCGCGCGAGCATGTCGATTTCAACGTTTACCCGGCGGCCGGGTTGCGCCCCGCCCCAGGTGGTCACCTGGAGCGTGTGCGGGATGATGTTGACGCCGAACCGGTCGTCCTCGACCTCATTCACCGTGAGCGAGGTGCCGTCGACGGCAATGGACCCCTTGGGAGCCACAAACCGCATGAGTTCACGTGGAGCGGCGATGACGAAGCGCTGCGATTCGCCGTCAGGCCGACGCGACACGACCTCACCCACACCATCCACGTGACCGGACACGATGTGCCCGCCGAGTTCGTCGCCAAGCCTTAGGGACCGTTCGAGGTTCACCTCCGTACCTTCGAGCCAGTCGCCGAGCGTGGTACGCGCCAGGGTCTCTTGCGAAACGTCGACGGCAAACCAGGCCTGCCCGCCGTCGATGCCCTTGTCGACCACGGTCAGGCAAACGCCGGAACAGGCGACCGACGCACCCAGGGCGAGCGTCTCGAGGTCGAACCGGCAGGCAATCCTGAAGCGCGCGTCGCCCGTTCGCTCGGCGGCGATGACCCGGCCCAGATCGGTGACGATACCCGTAAACACCTTCTCGTCTCACAACGGCTTGCGAAAGACCCGCATCCGGTCGCGGCCGACCGGACGATCCTCGATGCATACAAGACCGCAGGTTCTTGCCACCTCGTCGGGCGATCTCCCGTCGAACGCGTGAACTCCCTCCGGCCCGAACTCGTGCGGCGCTTCGAACACCACCATCTCGTCGATCAGATCGTCCCGTACAAGGGCGGCTGCGATGCGTGCCCCGCCTTCCACCAGCAACCAGTTGATCCCGTCGGAAGCAAGCAGCCTCAGTGCCGCAGCCAGGTCGGGCCTGCCATCGCTGCCGACCGCACACTCGGTGATGCGCACGCCGCGGTCGGCAAGTGCCTGCCGGCGGGCGGGGTCACCCCCCTTCCCGGCCAACACCCAGACGGGATGCTCGGAGGCGGTGGCAACGAGGCGGCTCGAAAGCGGAAGTTCAAGCCGGGTGTCGGCAACGACGCGGATGGGTGAAGCGCGCTCCAGGCCGGGAAGCCGGCAGGTCAGCTCGGGATCATCGACGATCGCCGTCGTCACCCCGACGAGGATCGCGTCCGACCGGGCGCGCATCAGGTGTGCCAGCGCCCGCGCGTCGTCGCCGGTTATGGTGGTACGCTCGCCAGCGCGGGCGGCGATCCTGTGATCGGCGGAAACGGCGAGCTTGAGCCTCACATGGGGGCGGTTTCGCTCGATGCGGCTCAGGAAACCCGCCGTGACCTGCCTTGCCTCGGCGGCACAGACACCGGTCTCGACCCTGACCCCGGCGTTGCGCAGCGCCGCGAGACCGCGCCCCGCCACCCGCGGATCGGGATCGTCGACGGCGACGACGATCCGTTCCACTCCCGCCGCAATCAGCGCGTCGGCGCATGGCGGCGTACGGCCGTGATGGGCACACGGCTCGAGCGTCACGTAGGCGGTGGCGCCGCGCGCCGCTTCGCCGGCCCGATCGAGTGCCATGACCTCCGCGTGCGGTCTGCCGCCGACAGCCGTCCAACCGCGGCCGACGACCACAGGCCCGTCTGCTCCGGTGCGTACCAGGACACAGCCGACCGCCGGGTTCTCCCCGGTCATGCCGACGGTGCGGCCGGCGAGGCGCAGCGCAACCTGCATGAAGCGCCTGTCGACTGATTGCCGGGGCGTGTCACGCGGGCCCGCCCCGAGGCGCGCGCCCGCTATCACTCTTCGCTGGCCAGTTCGCCAAGAAACTCCTCGAAGTCCTTGGCTTCACGGAAATCCCGGTAGACCGAGGCAAAGCGGACATAAGCGACGTCATCGAGGCCGCGGAGGCCTTCCATGACGAGCTTGCCGATAAGCTCGGAGGCCACTTCCGCCTCGCCCATGCTTTCCAGACGACGGACGATGCCGTTTACCATTCGGTCGACGCGTTCGGGATCGACGGGGCGCTTTCGGAGGGCAATCTGGATCGAACGGACCAGCTTGTCGCGGTCGAACGGAACCCGCCGCCCGGAGCGCTTCAGCACCGTGAGTTCGCGCAGCTGCACCCGTTCGAAGGTCGTGAAGCGCATGCCGCATGCGGGACAGAAACGCCGGCGGCGGATGGCCGCGTTGTCTTCGCTCGGACGCGAATCCTTCACCTGCGTATCGTCGTGCCCGCAGTAGGGACAGCGCATGACGACCTCCCCTCGCCCGCCGCTCAGTCAGCGTAGATCGGGAACCGGTCGGTCAGCGCAATCGCCTGTTCCTTTGTCCGTGCCTCGACGGCTGCGTTGCCTTCCGGGCCGTTGCTTGCAAGTCCGTCCAGCACCGTGAGGATCATTTCCCCGACCTGGATGAACTCGCTGCGGCCGAACCCGCGGGTGGTGCAGGCCGCGCTGCCGAGCCTGATCCCCGAGGTTACCGTGGGCTTTTCGGGATCGAACGGCACGCCGTTCTTGTTGCAGGTGATGTTGGCGCGGGACAGGGCCAGTTCGGCATCCCGTCCGGTCAGTCCCTTGGGCCTCAGGTCCACAAGCATGAGATGCGTGTCGGTACCGCCGGCGACGAGATCGAGGCCGCCGGCGCGAAGGGTTTCGGCGAGTGCGCGCGCGTTGTCGGCGACTGCCCGGGCATAGTCCCCGAATTCCGGGCTCAGTGCCTCAAGCAGGCACACCGCCTTGGCAGCGATGACGTGCATGAGCGGCCCGCCCTGGATCCCGGGGAAGATCGCCGAGTTCACCTTCTTT
>CAZSNL010000142.1:0-6542 GCA_964608275.1 uncultured Hyphomicrobiales bacterium
GCCCTTCATGACGATGTTGCCGCGGAACATGACCTCGCCGATGGTCTCGCCGTCGCGCGGCACCGGCTGCATCGTTTGCGGGTCGATGACGGCGATGTCCTCCAGCGCCGGGTAGCGGACGCCCTGGCGCGCCTTCTTCGCCGCCTGCGCCGGCAGGTCGAGGCCGTCCCATTCCGGCTTCCACTGGTTGACCACCGCCGGGCCGTAGGTCTCGGTGAGCCCGTAGACATGGGTGACGTCGAAGCCGGCGCCTGCCATCGCGGCCAGCACGGCCTCCGGGGGCGGGGCGGCGGCGGTCACGAACCGGACCCGGTGCGGAAGCTCCCGCCGCTCCGCGTCGGTTGCGTTCAGCAGCGTCGACATGACGATCGGCGCGCCGCACAGGTGCGTCACCCGATGCTCGGCGAGCGCCGCGTAGATCGCATCCGCCCGCACCCGGCGCAGGCAGACATGGGTGCCGGCGACCACCGACACCGACCACGGGAAGCACCAGCCGTTGCAGTGGAACATCGGCAGTGTCCACAGGTACACCGGATGCTGCGCCATGGCGGTCGCCACGACGTTGCCGAAGCCCATCAGGTAGGCGCCCCGGTGATGGTAGACGACGCCCTTCGGATTGCCGGTGGTGCCGGAGGTGTAGTTGAGCGAGATGGCGTCCCATTCGCTGGGCGGCAGCGACCATGCGAATTCCGGGTCGCCATCGGCGATGAACGCCTCGTAGTCGGTCGCGCCCGGCACCTCGCCCGATTGCGGAAACTCGCGGTCGTCGTAGGCGATCACCCGCGGCTTCACCGTGCACCGGTCAAGTGCCTCGGCGATGACCGCGGCGAACTCGCGGTCGACGATCAGCACCCTGGTGTCGGCGTGATCGAGGATAAAGGCGATGGCGGCGGCATCGAGCCGGGTGTTGAGGCAGTTCAGCACCGCGCCCGTCATCGGCACGCCGTAGTGGGCCTCCAGCATGGGCGGGATGTTGGGCAGCATCACGGAAACCGTGTCGCCGCGCTTTATCCCGTTGCGTGCGAGGGCGGAGGCGAGCTTGCGGGAACGGGCATAGAATTCGGCATAACTCACCCGCAGACCACCATGCACGATCGCCGTGTGGTCGGGGAAGATCGCCGCCGTGCGATCGAGGAACGTCAACGGCGACAGCGGCTGGTAGTTTGCCGGGTTGGGCGCTAGGTCGCGGTCGTAGGCGGACATGGCTGTCGGCTTCACGTCAGGCGGGCTCCTGGTGACGAGGCGGCTGGAAAATATCCAAACCGCCCGTCGAGAGCAATTGCCGGCCGTGACGCGCGAGCCGACGCCGCACCGATCCGTCAGGCGATCTTCTTGTCGGGCAACGGAGCCCCGGCTGCATCAGAGCTGCCCTCGGAGAGCAGGTACGGCCGCATGCCCTCGCGCCTGGTCGCCGCCTCGCCGTCGACGATCCGCACGTTCCGGTACGGCGCCGGCACCCCGTTTTCGCGCAGGATCGCGTCCACCTCGCTCAGGACCGCGTCGCGACAGTCGATGTCCTCGGCGAAGCTGGGCACCCAGTAGCGGACGACGTAGGTGATGCCGTCCTGGCCATGGGCGATCACGCGGACGTCGGGCAGGGGATCCTGCAGGATCATCGGCGCCCGGCGTGCGGCTTCGGTCAGCAGGTCGCGCGCGCGGTTGGCCGGAAGCTCATGGGTGAGCGTTACCTGGACCTGCGCCCGGTAGTGGCGGCGCGGTGCGCTGTAGTTGGTCAGCCGCTGTCGCGCGATCTGGCTGTTCGGCAGGATCATGTAGGTGGCGTCGCGGGTCAGCAGCCGCGTGGTGCGCCAGCCGATCTCGACGATCCTTCCCTTGGTATCGCCGTCGATGTCGACCCAGTCGCCGATCCGGTACGGCGCCTCGAGACCGAGTGCGATTCCCGACAACGCGTCGGCCACGACGTTGCGGATGGCAAACCCGAGCACGGCGATGACGAGGCCCGAGCTGGCCAGCGCACCGCTGATCGAATGGCCGAGGATCAGCATGATGGTCGCAATCAGCGCCACCAGGAAGAAGGCCGCCGAAATCAGCTCCTGCAGGAGCTTCGGCACCCGGCGCTGGCTGGACGCGGCCCGCTCGAGCGCAATGCCCACCAGCCGGCCGCCAAGCCAGGCGGCAGCGAAGTAGGTGAGGCTTGCCGTCACCAGCCGGACCGACTCGCGATCGATCTCGATGTCAAACGTATCAAACGCCCACGGATGAATGAAATAGGCGGTGAGGGACGCAAGGGTTGCGATGAGCGGCCATACCGTTCGCTGTATGTTCCTCGACAGCTTCATGGTGACCTCCGGACCTCCTCGCCACGCCTGCGCGCCGGAACGAACCGGCGGGTGCGTGCATCCACGGGCTTCGGTTCAGGCGCATTGATCGGAGCGAGGCACCACGGGCACCGCGACGCCGCACGCGGCAAGGCGTTCTTGCAGCTTTCGCAGACTTGACGGGTCAACTTCCGATCTCCCTTCCAGATACGGCCCCGGCGAGAGCACATGCGTCTGCCAGGACCGCGATGCTAACGGCAAACTGTGACAATGTGCGGGCCGAGCCGGGGGCTCTCACCGCCGCCGTGGACGGCGATGGCTCGCTGCAGCGGGATGATGACCGGCCGGCGCTGACGGTCTTGTGAACCTCCATGGCTTTTCCCTCACGCCAGCGTTGCGGCGCATGTCAACGATGGGCGCGAACCGCGCCCATCCAGCGATAGATCGCGCCCGGCCGGAAGACGGTTCGGGCTACCCGAAACTGTGTTGCGGATCGGACAATCCCCAATCGGGGAAGGCACTCACGCCGCCAACCATTACGAAACAGACACCGGGAGCACCGGTTTGCCTGTCCGTCGGGCATCCCTCCACGCGAACGATCATGCCCACATGTCTTAGATGGTGTTGCCGGTCGAGAAAGTCAAACGGCAGATTGCCCGAAGCGTTCGCCGTATTCAGAAGCTTAAATAAAAAATCGCAGTCGGGTCGGTGGCGTCAAATATGGAATTTCGCGTCCATGCGATACCCAGACCACTTGTCCCGAAGTAAACCTCGCTGGGGTTCAGCTATTCAGTTCTTGAGAGTCCGGCTCTCGCCGTGTGTTGCCAAATGTACTGATGTCCGGTGCCAGATAACTGGCGCGGGCCGCCGGTGTCCGGCGGCCCGTCTTTGATCGGTGTGGCCCGCCGCGGTCAGGCGGCGCTCTTCTTCTCCTCGGCGAGCGAGGCGAAGCTGCGGCCCTCGTTGGCGAGCCGGACAAGCAGCGGCGCCGGCCGCAGCCGGGTGTCGCCCGATCGCTCGGCGAACTCCTCCAGCCGGTCGCGGATGCGGCCGAGCCCAACCGTATCGGCCCAGTACATCGGACCGCCCCGCCACACCGGCCAGCCATAGCCATAGACCCAGATGACGTCGATGTCGCCGGGGCGGTGGGCGATTCCCTCGTCGAGAATCTGCGCCCCCTCGCTGACCATCGGATAGAGCAGCCGCTCGACGATCTCCTCGGCGCTGATGGACCGCCGCTCGATTCCGTGACGGGCCGAAGCCTCCTCGATGAGGCGGGCGACCTCCGGGTCGGGTACCGGGGTCCGCGATCCCTTCTCGTAGATGTAGAAGCCGCGGCCCGTCTTCTGGCCGAAGCGGCCCATTTCGCACAGCGCATCGGCGATTTCCGACGTCAGTCCCTGCGCCTTGCGCATCCGCCAGCTGATGTCGAGGCCGGCAAGGTCGTGCATGGCGAACGAGCCCATCGGGAACCCGAAGTCGACCAGCGCGCCATCGACGTCCTGCGGCAACGCCCCTTCGAGGAGGAGCCGTTCGGCCTCGATGGTACGGGCGCCAAGCATGCGGTTGCCGACGAAGCCGTGGCACACCCCGACGACGACCGGAACCTTGCCGAGACGGCGCGCCGTGGCGATCGCCGACACCAGCACGTCCGGTGCCGTCGCCTCGCCGCGGACGATCTCCACCAGCCGCATGACGTTTGCCGGGCTGAAGAAATGGGTGCCCAGAACATCGGCCGGACGGGAGGTGGCGCGGGCGATCTCGTTGACGTCCAGATAGGAGGTGTTGGTGGCAAGGATCGCGCCGGGTCGGGCGTACTTGTCGAGGTTCCTGAATACCGACTTCTTGAGTTCGAGTTCTTCGAACACGGCCTCGATGACGAGGTCGGCGTCGGCGACGGAGGCGATGTCGGTTGCACCGGCAACGAGGTCGAGGCGACGGCGCATCTCGTCCTCGGTGAGCCGGCCGCGCGACACTGACCCCGCGTACGTCTTCGAGATCCGGTTCATGCCGGCCTCGAGTGCGTCGTCGGATGCCTCGATGACGCGGACGGGGATGCCGGAGTTGGCGAAGCTCATGGCGATGCCGGACCCCATTGTGCCGGCGCCAATGACGGCGACACGATCGATGGTGCGCGGCTTCACGTCCTTGCCGATGCCTGGCACCCTGGCCGCCTCGCGTTCGGCAAAGAACAGGTAGCGCTGCGCCTTGGACTGGTCGCCCTCGAGAAGCGTCTCGAACAGTTCGCGCTCACGGGCGAGGGCCGCATCGAAGTCGAGATCGAGAGACATGCGCACCGCCTCGACGCAGGCGTGCGGCGCCTCGAGGCCGCGGGCGCGGGCGGTCAGCTCCTTCGCGGTCCGCTCGAACGCCTCGCGATCGGCGCGGGCGGCGGCGAGCTTGTCGTCGCGATCGCGAAGCCGCGGCAGCGGGCCACCTTCGTCGGCCACCTTGCGGGCGTACGCGACGGCCTCGTCGACCAGGTCGCCAGCCGCAATCGAGTCGATCAGGCCGTGCTGGAGAGCATCGTCGGCGCCGACCGGGTCGCCGGTGACGATCATGCGCAGCGCCTTCTCGGGGCCGGTCGCGCGCGGCAGCCGCTGGGTGCCGCCGGCGCCGGGGAGGAGACCGAGCTTCACTTCCGGCAGGCCGAGACGCGCGGTCGGCGCGGCGATCCGGTAGTGGCAGGCCAGAGCGAGCTCGAGGCCACCGCCGAGCGCGGTACCGTGGATCGCCGCCACAACCGGCTTCGGCATGTCGTCAAGCGCCTCTATCACGTCCCTGAGGTGCGGTGGCTGCGGCGGCTTGCCGAACTCGGTGATGTCTGCTCCGGCAACGAAGGTGCGACCGGCGCAGGCGACGACGACGGCATCGACCGCGCCATCGTCACGCGCGGCCTTGAGCGCGTCGAGGAGCCCCTGGCGGACCTCCTGCTTGAGCGCATTCACCGGGGGATTGTCGATCTCGACGATCGCCACGCCGTCTCTGCGGTGCAAGGCGACGTGGGTGTTCAGGCGCAGGGCCTCAGTCATTCACACTCTCTCCGAAATGAACAGATTGGGTCATGATGCCCCCCTCGGGGGGTGTGCGGGCCTCAGGACTGGGCTAGCTTAGCCGCCTCGAACTCGGGAAGAAACACCTCCACCGTCAGGGAAGGACGATGAACGGCGTTCCGCCCAGGGCCGGACCGGCCGCCAACGGGATAGCGGAAGCGGTCGTCGGACCGGCCGGCGTTGCCGGAACCGACGTTGCGCCGATACTGGAGTTCGACCGCGTGACCATCGGGTTCGGTGGCGTGGTAGCGCTCGATGGCGTGTCGTTCGTGGTGGAACCGGGACACATCGTAGGCCTGATCGGGCCCAATGGTGCCGGCAAGACGACGCTGTTCAACTGCGTGAGCCGCCTGTACACCCCCGACAGCGGCGACATCCGGTTTCTCGGCGCAAGCCTGCTCCAGCACCCCGCCCATCGCATCGCCGGCCTTGGGATCACCCGCACGTTCCAGAACCTCGCCCTGTTCGGTTCGATGTCGGTGTTCGACAACGTGCGCGTCGGCGCCCATCCGCGCGGCGGCGGCAGCTTCGTCGCCGACGCCATGCGGCTGCCGCGGCAGCGATGGCGCCAGGCCGAAGAGGACGCCACGGTGCGTGAACTCATCGGTGGACTGAATCTCGCCGAGGTGGCGCACAGGAGGGTCTCGGAACTGCCGGTGGGGACCCAGAAGCGGGTGGAACTTGCCCGCGCACTGGCCGCCGGGCCGCGGCTGCTGCTGCTCGACGAGCCGGCAGGCGGGCTCGATCACATGGAGGTCGAGGGGCTGGTGGACCTGGTGCGGCAGATCCGCGACCGGCATGCGGTCACGATCCTGCTCGTCGAGCACCACATGAACCTCGTCATGACGGTCGCGGATCGGGTGGTGGCGCTCGAATTCGGCCGCAAGATCGCCGAAGGCACTCCTGATGAGGTACGCAATCACCCCGAAGTCGTTCGCGCCTATCTCGGGAGTGCGCGGCGGTGACGATCTGCAGGGTCGGCGATCGGCAGCCGGTCGATGCCGCGGCCGCCGGTCCATTGCTGTCGGTCAGCGGCCTCCAGGCCTTCCATGGTCCAGTTCGGGTCCTGCACGGCATCGATCTCACCGTCGGCCGTGGCGGGATCACGGCGCTGCTCGGCGCTAACGGCGCCGGCAAGACGACGACGCTCCGGGCAATCTGCGGCATGGTGCGCAAGGTCGGGGCCGTGGTGTTCGACGGGCGGCCGATC
>CAZSNL010000143.1:0-2977 GCA_964608275.1 uncultured Hyphomicrobiales bacterium
GGCCGCAGTTCCTGCAGCTCAATCCGGCCGGCACGCTGCCGGTGCTGGTCGAGGATGACCGCACGGTCATCGCCGGCATCGAGGCGATCGCCGACTACCTCGACGAGACCCGCGCCGGCGGCGGCCGGCGGACCCTGTTCGGCAACACGCCGGTGGTCCGCGCCGAGGTGCGCCGCCTCGTCGCCTGGTTCGACGTGCTGTTCGAACGCGAGGTCAGCCGAAACATCCTGCAGGAGAAGGTCGACCGGCGCTTCATGCCGCCGGAACTCGGCGGCGGCCAGCCACACATGCCGTCGGTCAGGCGCGGGCTCGACGCCATCCGCCATCACCTCGACTACATCGGCCAGCTCGCCGACGAACGCCGCTGGCTGGCCGGCGACGAGCTGTCGCATGCCGATCTCGCCGCGGCCGCCCACCTGTCGTGCATCGACTATCTCGGCGACGTGCCGTGGAGCGCCAACGAGTCGGCCAAGAGCTGGTACATGCGCATCAAGTCGCGGCCAAGCTTCCGGCCGCTGCTGGCCGACCTGATCCGCGGCATGACGCCGCCGCGCATCTACGCCGACCTGGACTTCTGACGAATGGACCCGGCCGAACTCAAGCGCCAGATCCGTGACCAGGCCCGCGCCGCGGGCTTCGATGCAATCGGATTCACCACGCCGGATGCCGTTCCCGAGGCCGGCGCCCGCCTGCACGACTTCCTCGCCCGCGGCTGGCACGGCACGATGGAATGGATGGCGGCGAATGCCGGCCGGCGCAGCGATCCCCGCGCCATCTGGCCGGAGGCCCGGAGCGTCATCGTGCTCGGCATGAACTACGGCCCCGGCGGCGATCCGCTCGCCGCGGTCGCGAGGCCGGACCGCGGCGCAATCTCCGTCTATGCCCGCGGCTCCGACTACCATGACCTGATCAAGAAGCGGCTCAAGCAGATCGCGCGCTGGCTGCACGGCACCTGCGGCCACGAGGTCAAGGTGTTCTGCGACACCGCCCCGGTGATGGAAAAGCCGCTGGCCGAGGCGGCCGGCCTCGGCTGGCAGGGCAAGCACACCAACCTCGTCTCGCGCGAATTCGGGTCGTGGCTGGTCCTCGGCAGCATCTTCACCACCGCCGAACTGCCGCCAGACGAGGCCGGGCGGGACCGCTGCGGGACCTGCCGGCGGTGCCTCGACGCCTGCCCGACGGACGCCTTCGCCGGCCCCTACAGGCTCGATGCCCGGCGCTGCATCTCGTACCTGACGATCGAGCACAAGGGCCACATCCCGCGCCGCTTCCGGCGCGCCATCGGCAACCGCATCTACGGCTGCGATGACTGCCTCGCGGTGTGTCCGTGGAACAGGTTCGCAAGCATGGCGCGCGAGGCGAAGCTGCAGGCGCGCGCCGAGCTCGAGTCGCCGCCGCTGGCCGACCTGGCACGGCTCGACGACGCGGCGTTCCGGCAGCTGTTCTCCGGCTCCCCCATCAAGCGGACGGGACGCGACCGGTTCGTGCGCAACGTGATGATCGCCATCGGCAATTCGCGGCAGCCGGCGCTGCTGCCGGTGGTGCGCGAGCGGCTCGGCGACGACTCGCCGCTGGTTCGAGCGGCTGCCGTCTGGGCGCTGTCGCAACTGGCCGCAGCGGCGGAATTCGACCGCGCACGGACGCAACTTGCGCCCCACGAACGCGACGCGGCGGTGCGGGCGGAATGGGAGGCCCGCGACCTCGTCGCCGCCTGACGGCGGCGCCGGCGCGGCGGCCAATGCCCCACCTGTTCTGTTTCGGCTGCGGCTACTGCGCGCGGGCGCTTGCCGCCACCCTTGCAGGCAGCGACTGGCGGGTGACCGGGACCTGCCGCACGGCAGACGAGGCACGCGCACTCGAGGCGCTCGGCATCGAGCCGCTGGTGTTCGACGGCGAGCGTCCCGGCGACGGCGTACGCGACCGGCTTGCCGCGGCGACCCACCTCCTCGTCTCGATCCCGCCCGACGCGGAGGGCGATCCGGCACTGCGCCATCACGGCATTGACATCGCGGCGGCGACGGCACTCGAATGGGTCGGCTATCTGTCCGCGACCAGCGTCTACGGCGATCGCCGCGGCGGCCTGGTGACCGAGGCGACGCCGCCGGCGCCGACCACCGACCGCGGCCGGCGGCGGCTCGCCGCGGAGCGGCAATGGCTCGCGCTCGGCGCCGGGCACGGCCTGCCCGTCCACCTGTTCCGCCTTGCCGGCATCTACGGGCCGGGCCGGAACGCGCTCCGGCAGATCGAGGCGGGCACGGCGCGGCGGATCCGCAAGCCGGGCCAGGTGTTCGGTCGTGTCCACGTGGCCGACGTCGCGGCGGTGCTGCGGGCCTCCATGGCCCGGCCCGATCCGGGCGCGGTCTACAACGTGGCCGACGACGAGCCGGCGCCGCCCGAGGACGTCGTCGTCCATGCTGCGCGCCTGCTCGGCCGCGAACCGCCGCCGCCAATGACCGTGGAGGAGGCGGGGCTGAGCCCGAAGGCGGCGAGCTTCTATACCGAATCGAAACGGGTCGCCAACGATCGCATCAAGGGCGAGCTCGGCGTGACGCTGGCCTTTCCGAGCTACCGCGACGGACTCGCCGACCTGGTGCGGTCCGGCCACTTTTAGGCCGCGTTTGCAGGGTCGCATGGTACAGGCCCGCTTGAGGAGGACCGAACACGTGGCAAGGCCCCGGACCGAAAAACCGAAGACCACGGCAACGCGAAGCCGGCGACCGTCGAAGCCCCCGGGCGGCGACGGCAAGCAGCCGGTCCTGCTGTCCGGCGGCAACCCGCAGATCGCCAAGGGCCATGGCGAGGCCCCGGTGGCGGCCTACATCGCGGCGATGCCCGGCTGGAAGCAGGCGGTCGGCCAGCGGCTCGACGACCTGATCGTGGCCACCGTCCCCGGCGTGCGCAAGGCGGTCAAGTGGAACTCGCCATTCTACGGCGTCGAGGATGGCGCCTGGTTCCTCAGCTTTCACTGCTTCACGCG
>CAZSNL010000143.1:3077-6444 GCA_964608275.1 uncultured Hyphomicrobiales bacterium
AGCGACTGCTGCCAGCCGAGATAGCAGGCGTCCGGCGGAATGGCGTCGGGAATGCCTTCCTGCACGATGTCCAGTTCGGTGCCGACGGAAACCGGCGTGAGCGTCACCGTCACCTGCATCTCGCCGGGCATCGCCGGATCGTCGAACGCATCGGTGTAGCGGATGCGTCCGCCGGGCCGGAGCTCCAGATAGCGGCCGCCGAACGCATGGCTGTCGCCGGTGGTGAAATTGCGGAACGACATCCGGTGACCGCCGCCCTCCGTCGCCTCGAGGTGGTGGACGGTACACGTGTAGCCGTCCGGCGGCAGCCACTTGGCCACGGCGTCCGGCTCGATGAAGGCGCGATAGACCTTGTCGGGGCTGGTTGCGAGGACACGGTGCAGGCGTACGGTGCTCGGCATGGCTGTCTTCTCCGGGTGGCGACGATCCGCCGGTCGGATCGCGAAACGGCACACGCTACCGCGGCGATTCGATCAGGACGATGGCAGCGAACGGATCATCGGTGCACCATGCGCGCCAGCGCCGATGCGGCGCGGCGCCGGCGGGACCGTTTCTCCGTCGGCTTGCGAGACCCACGATCACCAACCGGGAGCCGACCATGATCCGCGTCAGGCTGACGAGCATCCCCGTCAACGACCAGGACCGCGCCCGCCGCTTCTATACCGAGGTGCTGGGCTTTGCCATCAAGCACGACATTCCCATCGGCGCCGCTGCGTGGCTCACGCTGGTCGCCCCTGACGATCCCGACGGCGTCGAACTGCTGCTGGAACCCGCCGGCCATCCCGCGGCCGAGGCGATGCAGCAGGCGCTGTACAGGGACGGCATGCCGCTGACGCACCTCTACACCGAGGACATCGCCGCCGAGTTCGCACGCCTGAGCGCGAGCGGGGTCGCCTTCAGGGACGAGCCGAAACAGATGGGGCCGGCGACGTTTGCCGACTTCGACGATACCTGCGGCAACCTCATCCGGCTGGTCGAGGAGTGATTTGGCTGCGGGGCGCTTTCCTATTGCGAGCGGCCGCGCGGAGGACGAGCTTCAGACAGGCTTTCGCTTCGTTGCCGCCGCAAGTGTCAGGCTTTTGCCAATCTACCGTCCGCCAAGATGTATTCTGCGCGATGGGAGACGATGGCTTCGAATATAACTTCGCTTTGTTGCCGTTCGCCTGTTGCCTGTGAAATCACACCGCCCAAGCGCCAACACCATCTGCCATTTCGGTAACCAGGAATGAGAAGTGGCCCACCACTCATGCCACTAGTTGCATAGCCACGTGGCGGCAAGCCAAAACCATGGACATCGATCCGGTGCTTGTGATCGAAGCGACATGAGATTTGGCGATCGGTCATGGAGGTAACGGGCGTGAAGGCCGAATATGCTCCAAAACTGCCGTCCTCGAATTTCCGTTCCCGGGCAGGAAAACCAACGAGCATGACCATCTCCCCGACAGTCGGCGGTGCCGGCCAATCGCCACTCGGGCCCTTTATCGGCGCCTTTCCTATTCGCTGGGCTGCTTCGGCGGGTAACCGAAACACGGCAATGTCCGGCTCGGGGTCGGGCTCTCCTGGCGGGACGTTCAGATTGCCGCAGTCAACGAGATGGTTGCAGAGATCACGAATGGAGTAACTCTGCGCTCCACCCTTCACTTCACAATACAGGTCCCCGTATTTCTCCCGGTCACACAGATAGCTCCGATACACATGCGCCGCCGTCACCAAAAATAGCTGGTCACCGCGCCACAACATGAATGCTGAGCCCTGATTCAGAACTCCTGTCGGATTAGGTGTGTCACGTGCCCAGAATATCATAGCGACGTGCTCGACTGCGCTGGTGTGGAACCAGCGGCCGAATTTACTCCCATGGACGGCCGTACGCTCGTCGTCCGTCATGGCGTTCAGTTCAGCCGGGGAGTAGATTTTCATGCAGTCATATGTAGGCGGTCCGGTAGTTCCTCAAAAGTTGCCTGTGGCAACGCGGTGAGGCGCCCTTTTTCACCTCTTGAGGCTTCGATTGTTTGTCGCTGCACAAGGTTCAGTTACTCGCCGGAACTCAGCCGTCAACCTCGCGCGCCAGGCCGTCGATGACGGCGAGCAGGCGGGCGATGTCGCGGCCGCCGGACAGCCGGTGGTCGCCGTCCTTGACCAGCGTCACGGTGAGGTCGTCGCACGCCACCGCGCCGGCAAGCAGCACCGAGTGGCGCCACGGCACGTCGGGGTCCTCCAGCCCGTGCAGGATCCGCACCGGGCACGGCAGCTCGAGCCCGGCGTCTAGGATCAGGTGCCGGCGGCCCTCCTCGATCAGCCCGCGGGTGATCGGGTACGGCCCGTCATCGTAGGCCGACGGCCTGAGCGTCATCCCGCGTTCGGCGATCTCGCGGCGCCGGTCCTCGTCGAGCGACGGCAGGATCAGGGTTTCGGTCATGTCGACGGCCGGCGCGATGAGGACGAGGCCGCGGATGCGGCGCGCCTCCATCGCGGTGCGGCGCAGGTGCTCGCGCATCAGGAGCAGCGCGATCCAGCCGCCCATGCTCGAGCCGACGACGATCTGCGGGCCGGTCGCGGCCTCTTCGAACACCGCCAGCGCCTCGCCGAGCCACCTGCCGATGGTGCCGTCCTCGAACCGGCCCGTCGAGGCACCGTGGCCGGAATAGTCGAACCGGACGCATTCGCGGCCGGCCTGCTGCGCCCACACGGCGACCGCGCTCGCCTTGGTGCCGGTCATCGTCGACCTGAAGCCGCTGAGCCAGAACACGCCGCACCGGCCGGGCGGTGCCGCGGGCGGGCGCCGGACCACCGAACAGGCGATCCGCTCGCCGTGTGCGGAGTCCAGGTGCAGGTCCTCGATCGGTGTCGTCGTCATGACCGGAAACGCTCCTGGTCTGGCCGCGGAACCGTCGCCGCCCACCGGGATCGAGGGGCGGCCGAACCCGGCGCGACACTGCCGGATGGTACGCGACCTCGCCCGCCGGCGCCACGACGGGGCGCGCGGCCGGTGCGTCCGCAGCCGCCGCCGGCTTGCAACTCCCGCCGGGCGGGAGGCGGCGGCCCGGCGGGACAACCTGCGCGATCGCCCGGGAAACGTCTCGCATTTGGCTTGACACTCGGAGCCGGCATTCCATTATCAATCCGGGTTCTTGCGAACCACACATGCTGTAACGGAAGAGGAGACGGGAACATAAGCAGAGCTCCGCAAAGGGGGATGCCGGTCCGCGAGGGGCCGCGCATCAACCACATGATCCTCGCACCGAAGGTTCTGGTCATCGACCACGAAGGTGCGAACCGCGGCGAAATGAGTGTAGACGAGGCGGTTGCGCTGGCCGAGGAGGTCGGCCTCGATCTCGTCGAGGTTTCGCCCCACGCCAATCCGCCGGTC
>CAZSNL010000144.1:0-6404 GCA_964608275.1 uncultured Hyphomicrobiales bacterium
ATCCTCGAGACGGCGCGCCGCGAGAAGGCCGACATCATCGGCCTGTCCGGCCTGATCACGCCGAGCCTCGACGAGATGTGCCATGTCGCCGCCGAAATGGAGCGCGAGGGCTTCGACCTGCCGCTGCTGATCGGCGGCGCGACCACCAGCAAGGTTCACACCGCGGTCAAGATCGACCCCAACTACACCCGCGGCCAGACCATCTACGTCAGCGACGCGAGCCGCGCCGTGAACGTCGTGTCGTCGCTTCTCGCACCGGCCCAGCGCGACGAGCTCATTGCCCGCACCCGCGACGACTACCGGCGGCTGGCCGAGCGTCATGCCCAGCAGCGTGCCGACAAGCAGCGGCAGAGCCTTGGCGCCGCCCGCGCCAACAAGTTGCGGCTCGACTGGGCCGGCTACACGCCGCCGCGGCCGTCGTTCCTCGGCACCCGCGCATTCGATGAGTGGGACCTCGGCGAACTGGCGCGCTACATCGACTGGACGCCGTTCTTCTCGACCTGGGACCTGACCGGCACCTACCCGCAGATCCTCGACGACGAGAACATGGGCAGGGCGGCGCGCGACCTGCACGAAGACGCGCTGGCGATGCTGGCGCAGATGATCGAGGAGCGCTGGCTCACCGCCCGCGCCGTCATCGGGTTCTGGCCGGCGAACACGGTCGGCGACGAGGACATCGCCGTCTACGCGGACGACGAGCGCCGCGAGCAGCTGGCCGTGTTCCACACCCTGAGACAGCAGATGGTGAAGACGGCCAATCGCGCCAACATCGCCCTTGCCGACTTCATCGCCCCGGCTGAGACCGGCGTCGCCGACTACATCGGCGGCTTCGCGGTGACGACCGGCTTCGGCGAGGACGCCGTCGCGGCCAGATTCGAGCGGGCGAACGATGATTACAGCGCCATCCTGTCGAAGGCGCTCGCCGACCGCCTGGCCGAGGCGTTTGCCGAGTGCCTGCACGAGCGGGTCCGCCGCGAGTTCTGGGGCTATGCGCCGGACGAGGCGCTGACCGCCGAGCAGCTGATCGCCGAGCAATACCGTGGCATCCGCCCGGCACCGGGCTATCCTGCCCAGCCCGACCACACCGAGAAGCGGACGCTGTTCCGCCTGCTCGACGTCGAGGCGAAGATCGGCCTGAGGCTCACCGAAAGCTGCGCCATGTGGCCGGGCTCTGCCGTCAGCGGCCTCTATTTCTCCCACCCCGACAGCCGCTACTTCGGAGTCGGCAAGATCGAGCGCGACCAGGTCGAGGACTACGCCCGCCGCAAGGGCATGCCGCTCGACGAGATGGAACGCTGGCTGAGCCCCATCCTCGCCTACGATCCGGCCACCGCCGAATACCAGGCGGCATAGAAAGGAGCCGCCGGCGCGGGTCAGCCGAGTTCGCGCGCCGTCTGCCGGATCGTCTCCCAGGCGGCGGCGACGTGGCGCCATTCGGTGCTGGTCTGGCCGACCTGGAAGCGGATCGCGAAGCGGCCGCGGACGCGGTTCTGCGTAACGTAGAGCCGGCCGGAGTCGTTGAGCCGCTCGAGCAGACGCCGGTTGAGCGCGTCGAGTTCGCGTTCGTCGTCGAGGCCGTCGGGCCGGTAGCGGAAGCTGAACAGCGCCAGCCGCTGCGGCGACATGATCTCGAACCCCGGCTCGGCGGCGACCATGCCGCACAGCCTGCCGGCCCAGGCGATGTGGTCGCGCAGGATCGCACGCAGCCGGTCGACGCCGTAGCTGCGGATGACGAACCACAGCTTCAGTGCCCGGAACCGGCGGCCGAGCTGGACGCTGAGGGTCTGGTAGTCGGTGACCGCCTCCCCGTCCGGCGACTTGAGGTATTCGGGCACCAGCGAGAGCGTGCGTTCGAGCGCGGCCCGGTCGCGGACGTAGAAGGCGGTGCAGTCGAAGTTCGTCATCAGCCACTTGTGCGGGTTGAAGACGAAACTGTCGGCCTGTTCGATGCCGTCGGCGAGATGTCGGTGCTCGGGCAGGATCAGGGCGCTGCCCGCCCATGCGGCATCGACATGGAGCCAGACGTCCAGCCGCCTGCAGATATCCCCGACCGGCCGCAGCGGATCCATCGCCCCGGTGCCGGTGCCGCCGAGCGAGGCGACGACGCAGGCCGGCGTCATGCCCTGGGCGCGGTCGCGCTCGATCGCCGCCTGCAGCGCGTCGGGCCGCATGGCGAACGCCTCGTCCGCTGCCACCTTGCGCAGCATGCCGCGGCCGAGCCCGGCCACCTTCATCATCTTCTCCACCGAGGAATGCGCTTCCTCTGACGCATAGACGGCGAGCCGGACCCCGTCGGCGCCGAGCGCTGCCAGTCCCTCCTCGTTGGCCCGCCAACCGGTCGCCCGTTCGCGCGCGGCCAGCAGCGCGGCAAGCGTCGCCGTCGAGGCGGTGTCGTAGATGACGCCGGTGAACTCCGCGGGCAGGCCGATCATGGCGGCCAGCCACTGCATCATCCGGCCTTCCAGCTCGGTCGCCGCGGGCGACGTCTGCCACAGCATGGCGTTGACGCCGAACGTCGCAGTAAGCATTTCGGCGAGCACCGACGGCGGGCTCGAATTGGCCGGGAAGTAGGCGAAGAATGCCGGGTGCTGCCAGTGGGTAAGACCGGGCAGGATCACCTGCTCGACGTCGGCAAGGATCGCCTCCATCGGCTCGCCGGCCTGCGGCGGATCCGCCGGGAGGTTTGCCGCCACCTCGCCCGGCGCCACCCGCGCCCGCACCGGATAGCGCTCGACCCCGGCCATGTAGTCGGCCATCCGCTCGACCAGCGCGTGGGCATGGCGGCGGAACTCCTCGGGGGTCATGGCCGGCCCGTGCGGGTCGTCGCCGCCCGGCATGCGGTGCCGGCCAGTAGGGAGCTCGTGCGCCGGCATGGCGATGGCATGGACGTTTCCTCCGTTGTCGCGCCGCCATGCTAGCGGCAACCCCCGCGGCCGCAAAGGGCGGGCAGGGCGAAAGACGACCCGGCGGCGTCGTTGCGACCTTGCCATTGCGCTTTGTCCCGGCATCGGTCCGTGGCAGGATTGCACCGTGATGTGGTCGTACGTGGTCCCGCTCCTGGCGCTCGTCGCCGGGTTGGGCTGGAACGGACCCGCGCCGGCGCAGGAGCGGGTCGACCTGGAACTCGTGCTCGCCGTCGACATCTCGCTGTCGATGGACACCGACGAGAAGCAGCTGCAGCGCGACGGCTACGTAGCGGCGTTCCGCCACCAGGAGGTGATCGACGCGATCACCGGCGGCGGCTACGGCCGCATCGCCGTCACCTACGTCGAGTGGGCGGGTGTCGCCTCGCCGCAGGTGGTGGTGCCATGGATGCGGATCGACGGCCGCGAGAGCGCCGAACGCTTCGCCCGGTTCATCGAGGCGGCGCCGCTGTCGCGGAACTTCCGCACCTCGATCAGCGGTGCGATCTCCTATTCCGCCGGCCTGTTCGAAGCGAGCGGCTTTGCCGGCCTGCGCCGGGTCATCGACATCTCCGGCGACGGCCCGAACAATGAGGGACCGATGGTGACGCTGGCACGCGATGCGGCGGTCGCCGCGGGCATCACGATCAACGGCCTTCCCATCATCCTCAAGCGCGGCGACCGGCTCGGCTTCTTCGACGTCGCCGAACTGGACCGCTACTACGAGGCCTGCGTCATCGGCGGCACCGGCGCCTTCCTGGTGCCGGTGCACAGCACCGACGAGTTCATCCCCGCCATCCGCCGCAAGCTGGTCCTGGAAATCGCCGGCCTCGAGGCGCGGGTCGTTCCCGCACAGTTCACGCCCGAGCGTCCCGCCGTCGACTGCCTGATCGGCGAACGGCTGTGGCAGGAATGGATGAACCGCGGCGAAGGGGTCTACTGACCGGCCGGTGGCGCGCCGCCAAGGCGTGGCCTTGCGGTCGAACTCCGCCGGCCACCTCCGGCACGCCGACGCAACCCGGCCGCGCCGAGCCGCGTTGTCTGGACGCTGAACATTCCGGCCCGGCGCAATGACCTCTCTCTTCAGGCACATCCTGCCCGTGATCACGGCACTGATCGTGACGTCGTCATTGGCGGCTTGCGACGATTTCCCGAACGACGCCGACGGCACCCTGGACCGGGTCCGCGGCGGCACGGTCCGGATCGGCATCGTCGCCCAGCGGCCATTCGCCTGGATCGAGGACGGCGAGCCGCGCGGGGTCGAGGTCCAGCTTGCCCGCCAGCTCGCGGCCGGCTTCGGGGCGCGCATCGAGTGGTCGGCCACAAGCGGCAGCGCGGCGCTGGAGGCGCTGCGTCACCGGCGCCTCGACCTCGTCGTCGGCGGCTTGACCGACGCCGACCCGTGGGCCAGCCACGTCGCATTCACCCGACCCTACCTGGAATACCCGATCGTCGCCGTCGGCGATGCCCCGCCGGGCGACCTCGACGGCCGCCAGGTGCTGGTCGGGCCGGGGACGCCGGAAGCGGCCTGGGTCGAGGAGGCGGGCGGCATTCCCGTCACCGCAACCGCCGCCGGCCAGCCGCCGCCGCTCGTCGCCGGCCCGGCCTGGGCCTTCAACGACGACCGGCAGGTCGTCGCCCTCATTCACCGCGTGAGCCGGGTATTCGCCGTCCCGAAGGGAGAGAACGCCTGGCTGATCGCGGTGGAGACGTTCCTTGCCGGCAGGCGCGCCGAGGCGTGGCAGGCGTTGCGGCGGCACGCGTCATGAGGATCCGCGAACCCTTCGAATGGCCGGCCGACAAGGCGCGGCTGCGGCGGCGGGCGATCGTGCTCGAATGGGCTACGATCGGCGCCATGGCCAGCGTCATTCTCGTCATGGGCCTCGTCATGGGCAGTTCCCAGGCGATGCGCACCGCCTGGTTCGAGGACATCCTCGGCCCGATCCCGGCAATCGCATTCCTGATCGCCGCACGCCTGGAACGGCGGCCGCCGAACGAGAACTTCCCGCTTGGCTACTATCGCTCGATGTCGATCGCCTACCTCGTCGGCGCCACCGCCACCCTCATCGTCGGCTCGGCCCTTCTGATCGAGAACGTCGTCACGCTGGTTTCCCGGGACCGGCCGACCATCGGCCTGGTGACGGTGTTCGGTCACGACCTGTGGATGGGCTGGCTGATGATCGCCGCCCTCGTCTACAGCATGCTCCTGCCGGTGATCCTCGGCCATCTCAAGATGCCGATCGCCCACGAGATCCACGACAAGGTGCTGATCGCCGACGCGGCGATGCTGAAGGCTGACTGGATGACCGCAGCGGCCGCCATCGTCGGCGTCCTCGGCATCGGCTTCGGGCTGTGGTGGGCCGATGCCGCGGCGGCCGCGTTCATCGCCGTCGAGATCGTCCGCGACGGCGTAAAGCACGTGTGGCGCGCGATGCGCGACCTCGCCGACCAGATGCCGCGGACCGTCGACCGGGCCGAGCCGCATCCCGCCATCGAGGCGGCCAGGCGCGGCGCGCTGTCGGTCGACTGGGTCGAGGATGTCGAGGTCGAACTCCGCGAGGAGGGCCACGTGATCACCGGCACCGTCTTCGTCGAGCCGCGTCCGGGCGTCGACGTGCTGAACCGGCTCGACGAGGTCAAGGAGGCGGTGTGCGCCGCCGACTGGCGCCTCTACGATCCGGTGATCGCCCTCGTTCCAGGCCGCCACCGGGGCACCCGCTGAGCAACCGGTGCCCCGCGGCCGTATTCGGCTTACGGGCTTCCGTATCCGCCGCCGCCCGGCGTGCGCACGATGATCGCCTCGCCGGCCTTGACCGGGAACTGGTCGCAGCCGGCCCGCCGCTCGAGCGTTCCGTCGATGCGCCGCCGCCAGTTCTCGCCGGTCGCCCCCGGCCCGCCGCCGGCAAGGCCGAACGGCGGCACCCGGCGATGACCGCACAGGAACGACACCTCCATGTCCTCGAGGAAGCGGATGACGCGCTCGGTGCCGTCGCCGCCCCGCCACTGGCCGTCGCCGCCGGAACCGCGGCGGATGGCGAACCGCTCCAGCACCACCGGGTAGCGGAACTCCAGCACCTCCGGATCGGTCAGCCGGGTGTTGGTCATGTGGGTATGACCGGCGCTGGTGCCGTGGAAGCCGGGGCCGGCGCCCGAGCCGCCGCAGATCGTCTCGTAGTACTGGTGGCGGTCGTTGCCGAAGTTGGTGTTGTTCATGGTGCCCTGGCAGGCGGCCAGCGCGCCGAGCGCGCCGAGCAGCGTGTCGGTGACCGCCTGGCTGGTCTCGACGTTGCCGGCGACCACGGCCGCCGGGTATTTCGGCGCCAGCATGCAGTCGTCGGGGATGACGATCTCGATCGGCTTCAGGCAGCCGGCGTTCATCGGGATGTCGTCGGCCACCATGCAGCGGAACACGTAGAGGACCGCGGCCCGGGTCACCGGCTGCGGCGCGTTGAAGTTGGTCGGCTGCTGCGGGCTGGTGCCGGTGAAGTCGACCCGGGCCGA
>CAZSNL010000145.1:0-6315 GCA_964608275.1 uncultured Hyphomicrobiales bacterium
CCGCGACGTTCTGGTGGCGCGACGACGACGCGGTCGAGCCGACGCCGGGGCTCGACACGCTCCTCGGACTGGCCGCCGCGCACCGGGTGCCGCTGGTGCTGGCGGTGATCCCGGCCGCCGCCTCGCGGGACCTCGCCGGACGGGTCCTCGCGGCGCCCGCGGGCGCCGTCGCCCCGCACGGCTACCGCCCCCCCACCCCCCCCCCGGCGGGGGAGAAGAAGGCCGAGCTCGGCGACCACCGCGCCGCGGCGGCGGGCGGCGCCGAGCTCGCGGCCGGTTTTGAACGGCTGGAGGAGCTGTTCGGGGCGCGCTTGCTGCCGGCCCTGGTGCCGCCGTGGAACCGCATCGGGGCGGAAGCGTCCGGCCACGTCGGCGGGTGGGGGTATTCGGCCCTGTCGACCTTCGGGCCGCGCCCGGCGGCGGCCCTTGCCGGCGTCGCCTGCGTCAACACCCATGTCGATCCGATCGACTGGCGCGGCAGCCGCGCCTTCCGCGGCGAGGCCGCCGTCCTCGCCCAGGCCGTCGACCGGCTCGCCGGCCGGCGCACCGGCAGCGAGGACCGCGACGAGCCGACCGGGCTGCTTACCCACCATCTCGTCCACGACGCGGCGTGCTGGGACTTCGTCGACGCCTTCCTTGCCCGCACCGCGGCGCATCCGGCCGTCCGCTGGCTCGATGGCGCGTCGGCGTTCAGTATCGCCTGACGCCGGCCTGGTCCGCCTCGGCCAGTTCCGCCAGCACCCGCGCATGCAGGCGGCAGTCGGCCTCGGAGAAGAGGACGAACCGGATGTGCCTTACCGTGGAAAGCGCCGGCAGGCCGTCGAGGATCGTCGACATCGCGATGCGGGCGGCCGGCTCCATCGGGAAGCCGAAGATGCCGGTGGAAATCGCCGGGAAGGCAACCGAGGCCAGGCCGTGCTCGCCGGCCCTCGCCAGCGCATTGCGGTAGCAGGCCGCCAGCAGCGCGTCGGCCGGCTCGTCGCGGCCGTAGACCGGGCCGAGGCAGTGGATCACCCGGCGGTTGGGCAGGTTATGGGCGCCGGTGACGACCGCCTCGCCCGGCCGGATCGGCGCCAGCGGCCGGCACTCCTGCTCGAGGCCGGGGCCGGCGGCGCGGTGAATGGCGCCGGCCACTCCGCCGCCGCTCCTCAGTTCCGCATTGGCCGCGTTGACGATGGCGTCGATGCCCGGCTGGTCGGCGATGTTGCCGCGGACGCATTCGACGGCGACGCCGTGGCGCTCGATCCGGTACATGGGCGCGCCCTCGCCCTCCGCGCCTCCAGCGGGTCAGGCGACCCGCGCCAGCGCCTTGCGCAGGTCGCGCGGCCGCGCCAGCAGGAGAATGAGCGCGTGGTGCAGGTCCACGTCGTCCGGCGCCTGCCGCAGCGCCGTCCCCAGCGCCATCGACGCGTCGCGCATGTGCACGCGCTCGGCGAGGATTTCGGCGAGCGCGGTTCGGAAACCGGGTGAATCCATCGCCGCAACCTTCTGGGGCTCCGGCGACATTTCGCCCGGCGCCAGTTCCTCGGTGGTGGCGAACCGGGCCAGCGTCCCCGCGGCGTCAGCGATTTCCGGCATCAGCGCCGCCGCGGCGGTCAGCGCCTGGCCGGCTTCCGACTGCCGGCCCAGCCGCTCCAGCACCGCCGCCCGCGCCAGGTGGAACAGCGGCCGGTCCGATGCCCGCGTCGCCGCGCGCTCGTAGAGGCCGAGCGCCTCCTCGTCGCGGCCCTGGATCGCCAGCAGGTTCGCCCACTGCTCCAGATAGTCCTCGTTCGAGGGATCCGCCTCCACCGCGGCACCGGCCGCCTCGGCGGCGTGTGCGAGGGCGCCGCAGCGCTCGATCACCAGCGACAGCGCATAGGGCACCGCGCCGCACGCCGGGATCAGCGACACCGCCTGGCGATAGCTGTCCACCGCCTTGTGGAGATCGCCCTTCTGCTCGTGCTGGCGGCCGGCGAGGTACTGGCGCAGCACCTCGCCCTCGACCGCCTCGAAGGCGGCGGCGACGCCCTCGGTGTCGCGCCGGAACACGAACACGTCACCGTCCATGGCCGAGATGTCGAGCCTGAGGCCCTGGCGCATGAGCGACTCCACCGCCACCATGCAGACGTCGACGCCGATGACGTGCGGGTGCAGCTCGAGAATCACGGTGTCGATGCCGTCGAGCTCGGCATCCGGCAGCAGGCCCCCCTCGCCGCCCTCGATGTCGATGACGAGGCCGTTGGCGCCGTGCTCCTCAAGGGTGTCCTCGAGCACGGCCGCAGGAACCCGGACCGCCTGCATGTCGTCGCGCCGCCTGATCTGCGACGACGACAGGAAATAGGGGCTGGCGAACAGCGTCATGTCGCGCAGCCCCGCCGACGCATGGGCGCGGGCGACGAGGATCTGGTTGCGCAGGGTCAGCGCGCGGCCGTTGCGGGCGAAGTTGGTGAAGGCGGTGCGGGCGATGTCGGGATTGGCCTCGATGCACAGCACGTCCTCGACCCCGGTGCGGCCCGACAGCACCAGGGCCACCGATCCCAGTCCGGTGCCGAGCTCGACGACCCGCGCCCCGTGGTCGAGGAACCGCGCGACGAGGCGGCGCTCGGACTTCTCGTAGTGGCGGCGGAGCAGCGCCCGCACGATCTTCGCCGGCCAGGTGTCGAGGTCGACTCCGACCTGGTGCCCGCCGACGACGATGGCCGGGTCGTTCGCCTGGCTCGATGCGAGTGTCGTGGTGCCCGACAGCATGGCGTGCCGCTACTTCTCCCCGATCAGCATGAACCGCGTGTAGTTCGGCATCTCGAGCTCGCCGCGAAAGCGGACCCGGCTCAGCGGTGCCTGGGCGGCGAACGCCGCAAGGTCGGGGACGCAGTTCACGTGCTCGGGCTCGGAGAAATAGTTGTTGGACTGCAACGCCAGCCGCGCCCCCCTGGGGATCCGCGCATACCACTCGTCGAACCGGTCCAGGTGCTCGCAGCTCGTGTTCACGATCAGGCCGGCCCCGCCGGCAAAGCGGGAATAGTCGAGCGTGAGCATGTCGGCGGTCCGGGTGGCGAAGGCGCCGCGGTCGAGGTCCTCCTGGTTGAGACATTCGGCAACCGGGGCGCAGCGTTCGTCGAGGTCGACATTGACGATCCGCTCGACCCGGATCCGGGCATCGTCGAACATCAGCGCCGGCAGCACCCCGTACCAGCCGCCGAGGACCCAGACGCAGCCGAGGTCGGGGCCGAAGGTTTCGGCAACCTCGTCGACCAGCCACTTCTTGCAGGCGATCTGCTTGCGGTTGAGCGCGTTGGCGAGATCGGGGCTGGGGTACCGTCGCGCGGTACGGGCGACCCGGGCGACGAAGCCGCTGTCGAGATAGGTGGCGATCCCGCGCAGGATGTCGGGATAGAAGTCCTCCTGCAGTCCGGCGTGATGCATGGCGGCCATCAGCTCAGCCGGAACCGGTGCTGTGCACCGGGCTCGCGGCTGGTCCACACGAATCCGAGATCGACGAGGTCGATGGCAACCTCCACGGTCGGGTGCTGCATGACCCGTTCCCACGCCCGCAGCATGCCGGGCGACCAGCGGATGTCGTCGAACACCAGCAGCGCTTCGTCGGTCAGCGCCGGCAGGATCGCCTCGAAGTAGTCAAGCGTGGCATGTTCCTCGTGGTGGCCGTCGATGAACGCGTAGTCGAACGGCCGATGGCGGGCGAGGACGTCGGCCAGCGTGTCCTGGAACCGGCCCGTCACCAGCCTGGTGCGGCCGTGGCCAAGGCGCGCCAGCGTCTCGCCGGCGATTGCCGCCACCGGTTCGGCGCCCTCGAGCGTGACCAGCCGGCCATCGCCGTTGAGCTCCAGGGCCGCCGCCTGGTACGAACCGGAAATGCCGAGGCAGGTTCCCAGTTCCAGGCACGACCGGACGCCCGTGGCTCGCAGCAGCTTCATGAGCAGGAGACCGGACCGGTACGGCTTGCTGGTGCGGCGGCACAGGTCGCCGACCGTCCGTGTGCGCTCGATCCCGGCATACATCTCGGCCGGCGTCTGGCGGCCCTCACGGTCGGCTGCACCGAAGTCGCGATAGACGATCTGCAGGTCGGAGCCTTCGAGCTCCCGGCGGCGGTCCTCGATGGCGGCGACCAGCGGCACCTCGTCGGCTTCCAGGTCGTCGTTGACCACCGCCTCCAGCGCATCGGCGAACGCAACCGCGAACGGATGGCCGCTTGCGCGCAGCGGCCGGAGCTGGTCGACGAGCGTGTCAGACGCGACCGTCTCGCCGCGGCGCTTCACGATGATCTCGGCATACGTCATTCGAACCGTTTCCCCCTGTGCCCCGGGTCCGGCCGGGGTTCCGAATGAACCCGCTTGCGACCGGCCATGCAACGGCTTTTTTGTTTCGCTTGCGTTTCGGCCGGATTTGACAGTCCGGCCGGCCTCGGGGCACCTTCCGGCCCGGAGGTGTCAGCATCATGCACAAACCGAAGGCGGCTTCCAGCGCCACGGCCGCACTGCAGGAAAAGGATCGGCGCTGGCTGCATCCGTGGGATCGGCCGAACCTCATCGACGACAACGCGCGCACCGTCTTCCACCAGGCGGATGGCCACGTCCTGAGCGACACGGACGGCCACGACGTCATCGACGGGCCGGGAGGCATGTGGTGCATGAACCTCGGCCACGGCGTCGAGGAAATCGCCGACGCGATGGCCGAACAGGCACGGCGGCTGGCGTATTCCAGCCCGTGGGGCACCGCCAACCCGCCGTCGGCCATCCTTGCCGAGACGCTGGCCGGGCTGGCGCCCGGCGACCTCGACCGGGTCTTCTTCACCACCGGCGGATCGACCGCCAACGACAGCGCGCTCAGGTTCGTCGCCTTCTACAACAACGTGCTCGGCCGGCCCGAGAAGAAGCTGATCGTCAGCCGCCAGAACGCCTATCACGGCTCGACCCTGCTCACCGCCTCGGTCTCCGGCAAGGAGCGCGACAAGAGCCACCTCGACACCCTCTCCGACCAGGTGATCTTCCTGTCCTCGCCCAATCCCTACCGGCGGCCGAAGGGCGTTTCCGAAAGTGCCTTCTGCGACATGCTGGTGGAGGAGTTCCGGCACACCGTGGCAACCGTCGGCGCCGACCGGATCGCCGCCTACATCGCCGAGCCGGTGCTGGCGTCCGGCGGCGTGATCGTGCCGCCGGAGGGCTACAACAGGCGCATGTGGGAGGTCTGCCGCGCCAACGACATCATCTACATTTCCGACGAGGTGGTGACCGCGTTCGGCCGCCTCGGCCACATGTTCGCCTCGCACGCGGTCTACGGCTTCGTTCCCGACATCATCACCTGCGCCAAGGGCCTCACCGCCGGCTACGCGCCGCTGGGTGCGGCGATCGTCTCCGAGCGGCTGTTCGCCAACCTGCGCCAGGTGTGCGGCGACGACCCCGGCGTCATCTTCGCCAACGGCTACACCTATTCCGGCCATCCGGTCGCCTGCGCCGCCGCGCTCAAGACCATCGAGATCCTCCAGCGCGACGACGTGCTCGGCCATGTCCGCAGGGTCGCGCCCCGTTTCCAGGCGCGGCTGAGGACGCTGCTCGACCTGCCGCTGGTGGGCGACGTCCGCGGCACCGGCCTGATGGCCGCCGTCGAGGCGACCGACGAGAAGCACGCGCCGCTGGAGAAGGACAAGGAAATCGGCGAGATGATCGACACCCAGTGCCAGAAGCTCGGCCTGCTGGTGCGGCCGATCGTCAACCTGTGCGTCCTGTCGCCGCCGCTGACCGTCACCGGCGACGACGTCGACGATATCGTCCAGCGCCTGCGCCGCGGCATCGAACTGGCCTGGGAGGAACTCGTCGACCGCGGCGTCGTCACCGCCTGACCGCGACCGGGTGGGCGCCGGACTGGATTCCGGCCTGCGCCGGAATGACGGGGTACGGAGGTCCCGGCGTTGCATTTTTCTTGCATTGGCGGCCGCTCGCTCCGCCGGCGCCGCGGCGCCCGGGCAGCCGCATCCCGCCATCGCGGGCGACCGCACGAGGATCTCGCGGCCGCGGGGAGGCATCCGGCAGGGCCGTGGCGCGGTACCTCCTCCGTGTCATCCCGTGCGCGGTGCAGCGTGGAACGGTGCGCCGCAGACACGGGATCGCGCGGCATACCGTGCCTCCCGCGTCCTCGCGATCCTCGGGCGATTCGGCCCGAAGGCCCGATATGGCCGCCCCGACCTCTCACCGCCTCGGCGTCACGGAGCGCGAGGACGCCAACGCAAGGATGCGCCGCAGACACGGGACCGCGCGGCATACCGTGCCTCCCGCGTCCTCGCGATCCTCGGGCGATTCGCCCCGAAGGCCGGATATGGCC
>CAZSNL010000146.1:0-6310 GCA_964608275.1 uncultured Hyphomicrobiales bacterium
TGAAGCGGTTCCTCGGATTCTACCTGCAGCAGGGCGATGTCGGTCTTCGGGTCGCGGCCGATGATCTTCGCCGGCAGGGTCCGGCCGTCAGCAAGGTTCACCTCGATCTCGTCGGCGTCGGCTATCACGTGGTTGTTGGTTACCACGATGCCCGCCGGGTCGATGACGAAGCCGGAGCCGAGCGACTGCACGCGCTGCTGCGGCGGGGCCTCCTGCTGTCTCTCCATGAAGTCTTCGAAGAATTCGCGGAACGGAGAGCCTGGCGGCAGGTCCGGCATCGGAACGCCTTCACCAAGCCCGTTCACCCGCTGCGAAGAGGAAATGTTGACGACCGCTGCCGTGAGCTTTTCGGCAAGATCGGCCACCGATTGCGGTCCCTGCGCACCCCTCGCATCGATGGTACCCAGCCCCAGCGTGAGGACCAGCATGAGAATGCCGGAAAGCGTGGCAATCCCCCGCCCGCCGGCACGCGTCCCCGGTGCGTCCACGATTTTGGTTCCTTGCATGATGATAGATGACCCCTTCCTCCCGGCCACCGCTCCGTTGGAGGCGCGCCCGGTCAAGTTTAACTCGGGATTCCCGCACACAGTCGCAATCCGACACAAGAAAATGCCGGACGCGGGGGAAGGTTCCCACTCATATGCTGCGCGCGAGCCATACGATTGCCAACCCTATGGTCGCAGCGACGAGGCCGCCGGTACGCAGTGACTGATCGGGCATTTCCTGCGCCATTGCCATCAGCCGCTTCAATCCCGCGGGAAAGGCAGCATAGATTGCTCCTTCGATGACCAGCACCAGGCCCACGGCCACGGCGAGATCGGTCATTGCACCGTGCCGGCAGCCTCGGCCCGGTCGTCCGCATCGGCACCGGTCGCTTCCTGCCGGCCATCGGCATTCGCCGCATCGCCCGCACTGGCCGCACCGGCGGAAGCATCGTCGCTGCCAGCTTGTGTCGCCGCATCGGACTGCCTCGCGTCAGCTTCCGGCGCCGCCCGCGCCGACGGTGCGGCTCCGCCACCATCGCCGGGCGTTCCGCCCTCCGATGGCACGCGGGATGACAGCGCCTGCATGAAGTAGCTGAAGAACTCCGAATCCGGACTGAGGACCAGGGTCGTGTCCTCGCCCTGGAGGCTGTTCACGTAGGCTTGCATCGAGCGGTAGAAGGCAAAGAACTCCGGGTCGCGCTCGAACGCCGCAGCGAAGATGTTGTTGCGTTCCGCGTCGCCCTCGCCGCGAATGATTTCCGCGTCCCGCCTCGCCTCGGATACCAGGATCACCGCCTTGCGATCCGCCTCGGCACGCAACTGCAGCTGGCGCTGGTTGCCGACGGCGCGGATCTCCTCGGCCTCGGCGAGCCGCTCGGCGTTCATCCGCTCGTAGGTGCTGGTGAGCACGTCTGGCAGAAGATCGGTGCGGCGAATGCGTACGTCGACGATCTCGATGCCGAGCTGCCGCGCCTCGGGGCGCAGGACGTCGCGTATCTCGTGCATCATGGCTTCGCGTTCCTTCGACAGCGCCGCCTCGAAGGTGCGACGGCCGTAGGTTGCACGCAGCGCCGCATCCAGCCGCGTCTCGAGCCGCTCCTGCGCAAGCTGGAGATTGGCGCCGACGGCCTCGCGGAACTGGCGCGGATCGACGATGCGCAGCATCGTGATGGTATCGACGAGATACCGCCGTCCGTCGACCACCTGGACACGCTTGTCCTGGCTCTCGAAGAACAGCATCCGGTCCTCGACGTAGATCAGGTTCTCGAAGAACGGCAGCTTCAGGTACAGCCCCGGGTCCTCGATCGTGCGCCGGATCTCGCCGAATCGCACGACCAGCGCCTTTTCGCGCTCGTCGACGATGAAGGCGGCCGAGTAGGCGACGACGGCCGCCGCCGCAAGGATGATGAGCCCGACCGTGCGCAATACGCGTGTCATTGCTGATCTCCCTGCTGGTCGTTTCGCTGCAGCCGCTTCTGCACTTCCGGCAACGGCAGGTAAGGCACCACGGATTCGCCGGCACCCGGCTGGATGATCACCTTGGAGGAATTGGCGAGAACCTGTTCGAGCGTCTCGAGGAACAGTCTCTTCCGCGTCACCTCCGGCGCCTTCGAATATTCTTCGAAGACCTTCACGAACCGTTCGGCCTCACCTTGCGCCTCTGCGATCACCCTGCCCTTGTAGGCTTCGGCCTCCTCGCGGATCTGCGCCGCCTCGCCTCGCGCCTGGCCGAGCCGGCGGTTGGCGTAGCGGTTGGCTTCCTCGATGAACTTGTCCTGGTCCTGCTTCGCGCGTTGCACCTCTTCAAACGCGTCGTTGACGGGATCCGGCGGATCCGCCTCCTCGATGTTGACGTCCTGGATGACGATGCCGGCGCCATACGAGTCGAGTGTCGCCTGGACCATCTGCTTGACGGTTTCCTGGATTTCCTGCCGCCCTGTGGTCCGTACGATCTCGGCCGGCGTGCGTCCGACGATCTCGCGCATTGCGCTTTCGGCCGAGACGCGGACGAGTTGATCCTGATTGGTGACGTTGAAGAGGAAGTCGCGCGGATCGCGGATACGCCACAGGACGGTGAACTTCATGTCCACGATGTTCTGATCGCCCGTCAGCATCAGGCTCTCCGCCTGGGCGTTGCGGGATCCGGGAAGCTCGAAGCCGATATTCTCCTTGTTCTCGGCCGTCACCCGCGGCGTCTCCACGGTCTCGAACGGCCACAGCAGCATGTGCAGTCCCGGCGGATTGTCTTCCGGCTTGGCCTTGCCGAACCTGAGTTCGATGCCGACCTCGTCGCTGTCTACCCGGTAGACCGCGTTGAACGCCCACACCGCCAGCAGGGCGCCGACGATGACGACCGCGAGCATGCGTCCCGACCCGCCGCCTCCGGGAACGAGATCGCGCAACTTGTCCTGGCCCTTTCGGATAAGGTCTTCGAGGTCGGGCGGTGTTGCGCCGCCGCGTCCACCGCCGGTGGGACCCTGGCCCCAAGGGCCGCGACCGCCGCCCCCTTGCCATCCTCCCCCCTGATTACCCCAAGACATGTGTTTGATTCCTCTCGTAATGTCCGCTGCGCTCACCGTATCGCCGCGAGCGTGGTCATCGGATCAACGGGTGTTCGATGTCACGCCGGTTATAGGCGACCACGTTTCGCGGTGCAATCAATGCCGGCAGCACGCCGCAACAGTTTCATGTGATGAGGGAGCGTTTGATCCGGCTGTGGAAAACAGGCAGTCGGTAGCCGTTGCTCAGACCTTCACCAGCATCGCGGTGACGTACATGAACCCCACTCCGGCGGCCAACCCTGCCATCGCGGCCGGCGCCAGCATCGTCTGTGAACCGCCGGCATGGCGCCGGAGCATGGACATCACCTCGACGATCACCTGAAGGATTGCGCCCGCTCCGATCGCGAGTGCGAGCGCAGACCATTGCGGGGCGAACGCGAGGCTGCCGATCCACAGGCCGACGACGGCCGGGCCGCCGGCCAGAAGGGTCAACGCTGCAAAGCTCCACAGCGGCGGGCGATCCCGCAGCATCGGCGCGGCAATGCCGATACCTTCGGTGATGTTGTGCAGGGTAAAGCCGAGCACGAGGAACGTACCCAGTCCGGCGGCACCGGAGGCGAAAGCGGCGCCGATCGCCAGCCCTTCGCCGAGATTGTGCAGGCCGATGCCGAGCGCGATGAACGTCGCCAGGACAAGCCCCGTCGGCGTACCGCCGCGGCGGCCGACGGCCATCAGGACCACGAAGGCGGCGGCGGCCGCCAGCACGACCATGACCGGGCCCTGGAACAGGGCCGCGGCCTGCCCGGCCAGCTCCAGCGCATCTTCCAGCGTGTCGACGAAGAGGAACGCCAGCAGCCCCACCGTCAATGCCAGGAGAAAGTCCATGCCGGCCGGTCCCACGCCCCGCAGCGCGGGATAGAACATGAGGCCGATCGCCACCGGCAGGATCCCGACGAACGCGCCAAGAACGACCAGCGACAGCAGGTCCATGGAATCGCGCGTTGGCGTCGGCACGGCGACGGCGATTTCGTGCGCGAACGTCGCCCCGGTGCTGGTGACGACGGTAATCGCGTGGGCCTCCCCGTGAACCCAGGGGAACGGGATCGCGATCCACGCCGTGCCTCCCCGCGCGATCGGACCCGGCGGTTGCTGGGTGAACTGCCAGTAGGCACCGTCGACCTGCACCTGGGCGATGGTCATCGGTTCCGAGCCGCCGGCCCGGACCAGGACGCGGATGCCGTCCGTACCGAGGATCGTCCGCTCGAAGGTGAGCGCCTCCACCGGCGGTGCAAACGTGCGAAAGCCGCGCAGCGGATCGCTCGACACAAGCCACGCCGTCGCCACCCCGAGGACGGCCAGTGGCACCACGACCCACAGCAGCGTGATCCAGCGCGGTTGCCGGGTCGCCGTACCGGCTGCAGCGCGCGTCGCCTCGGTCATGCCACTGCCTCCACCACGTCGAACATGCCCGACCACCCCAGTTCGGTGAACTCCGACTGGTGGGCGTGGAACATGTAGAGGCCCGGTTCGTGGTCCCGGAAGTGGAACTCGAGGATGCCACGCTCGGCCTGGCACTGGGTGATGAGATCGACCGTCCTGAGCGTCGGCGTCAGCGTCGTGCCCTGGTTGTAGTAGTCGAAGAAGTTGGCGTGCAGGTGGAACGAGTTGATCGGGTCGAACTCCACCACGTTGATGAGGTAGATGCGGACCGGCTTGTCCTTCAGGATCCGGATCGGCCGCTTCGCGTAGACATGCGCAACCGTGTTGACCGCATAGATTTCGTTTTCGTCGTCGAAGTTGGTGTCGAAGGCGTTCATGACCATCATGAACTCCTGCCACCCGGCGTTCTCCGCCGTCCCGAAAAGACGCGATCGCGCAACGGCCTCATGCTCGGGGTGACGGGCCGGGTCCGGATCGATCACGAAGGCGCCGTACATGCCCTTGTGGATGTGCCGCTTCAGCGGCAGTGCATGGCAGTGGTAGAGGTGGCAGCCGAAAGGCCTGGCGTCGAACTCGTAGACGAACTCGTCCCCCGGATCGACCAGGCCGGCGCCAGGCACGCCGTCCATGCGCGCCGCATGAATGCCGTGGAAGTGCATCGAATGCGGATGCGATCCCTGGTTCCTGAACACGATGCGCAGGCGCTCGCCCTCGGTTGCGCGCAGCGACGGCCCCGGTACCCTGCCGTTGTAGGTCCACGCCGGAAACAGGATCCCCGGTGCGATCTCGATCTCCTTGTCCTCGGCGGTGACCTCGAAGGTCCGGAGCGTGCGGCCATCGGGAAGTTCCGCCACGGTGCCGGTATCCCAGTCGGTCAGCAGCCGGGTCGGGTCGAAACCGTTGCGGGCATCGTCCACCTCGCCGACCGTCATCATCGCGCCATGCGCGGCAAGGTGGGGAGAGACCTCCGCTGATGCCGCGACCCCATGGCCGGCGTGGCCTGCATGTCCCCCTTCGCCCCGCGCGATGGTCGCCGCCGCGAACGTGCTGCCGGCGGCGGCAACACCGCCCGCGAGCAACAGCCGACGATCCAGCTTCTGTTCGAGCCACGGGATCGAATCGCTCATCTTGGGCACTCACCTGCAAATGCGAGTAACTCGCAATATTAACACTGGTTCCGGTGACACGCTATCGGAATCGTGGTGCTTCGCTCCGGCGCACGCGAGCCAGCACGGATTTATTCAGGGCGACGGAAAAGCCCCACCGGGCAGAGACGTTGCCGATGCCTGCGTAATGATGGGATGGCCTGAGCCGTCGGGGACGTGTCAGGCCATCCCGAATGGGAACCTCGGCGTTGCCGGACGGGATGTCATCCCGCTCGCTGATCAGCGGCCGGAACATCACGATCTGCCCGGCAGCCAGGATGGAAAACGACCAGGAGGGATCCGCCCCGGATGTGCCGGGGCGGCGGATCTGGGCTCTAGTACACGATCACGGAACGGATCGATTCGCCTTTGTGCATCAGGTCGAACGCCCGGTTGATGTCCTCGAGCGGCATCGTGTGCGTGATCATCGGGTCGATCTCGATCTTGCCGTCCATGTACCAGTCCACGATCTTCGGCACGTCTGTGCGACCACGCGCGCCGCCGAACGCGGTCCCACGCCAGACCCGGCCGGTGACCAGCTGGAACGGCCGGGTGGAGATTTCCTGCCCGGCGCCGGCGACGCCGATGATCACCGACTCGCCCCAGCCCTTGTGGCAGCACTCCAGCGCGGCGCGCATGACGTTGACGTTGCCGATGCACTCGAAGCTGTAGTCGACGCCGCCATCGGTCAACTCCACGATCACATCCTGAATGGGCTTGTCGTAGTCTTTGGGGTTGA
>CAZSNL010000147.1:0-6254 GCA_964608275.1 uncultured Hyphomicrobiales bacterium
GGCGCCGCGCATCTCGAGGAACCGCTTCAGGCGGACTTCGGGGAAGATCGTGGTGAGGTGGTCGGCCCAGTCCTGCATCGTCGGCCGCTCGCCGGGCAGCCCCTTGAGCTTTCCCTTCATGAAGTCGCGGAACGATTCGCCGGCGACGTCGACGTAGGTGCCGTTGCGGTAGACGAAGTACATCGGCACGTCGAGCGCGTACTCGGCATAGGCCTCGAAGCCGAACCCGTCGTCGAACGCCCACGGCAGCATGCCGGTGCGGTCCGGATCGGTGTCCCGCCACACCTCGCTGCGGTAGCTGAGGTAGCCGTTCGGCGCCCCCTCGGTGAACGGCGAATTGGCGAAGATGGCGGTCACCACCGGCTGCAGCGCAAGCCCCACCCGCATCTTCTTCACCATGTCGGCTTCCGACGAGAAGTCGAGGTTCACCTGCACCGTGCACGACCGGAACATCATGTCGCGGCCGAGCGCGCCCTTGCGCGTCATGTAGTTGCGCATGATCTGGTAGCGGCCCTTCGGCATCATCGGCATCTGGTCGAAGGTCCAGGTCGGCGCGAAGCCGACGCCGAGAAAGCCGATGCCGAGCGCCTCGCCCACCTCGCGCACCTGTGCGAGATGGTCCTGCACCTCGGCGCAGGTCTGGTGCAGGTTCGCCAGCGGCGCCCCCGAAAGCTCGAACTGGCCGCCCGGCTCGAGGGATATCGTGCCGCCGCCCTCTTCATCCGGCCGCCGCAGGGCAATGACGTTGTCGCCTTCGTGGACCGGTTCCCAGCCGAACAGCTTCTGCAGGCCTTCGAGCATCGCGCGCACGCCGCGCGGGCCGTCGTAGGGGATCGGCTCGTGGGTGTCGGTGAGGAAGCCGAACTTCTCGTGCTCGGTGCCGATGCGCCACTCCCGTTGCGGCTTGCAGCCGGCTTCGAGATAGGCGGCAAGCTGGTCGCAGCGTTCGATCGGCGCGAGATCGGCTTCGGCAGCTGGTGACGACATGCGATGCCTCTGTCGCGGCTGGCCTTTTCGGGCGCCGGACCGCCGGTCAGCGGCGCGCCGGGTCAAGCCTTAGACTCACCCGGCGCAACCGGCAAGCCCCAGTTGCCCGCCCATGGCTGCCGCCCTGTGGGTACGCCGGATTGCCGCCGCCCGCGTCGCCGGCTGCCGCCGCCGTTGCCGTCGTTGCCGCCGCCGTTGCCGCCGGTTGCCGCCGCCGCCGGTGCCGTTGCCGCCGGTTGCCGCCGCCGCCGTTGCCGCCGGTCGCCGTCGCCGTTGCCGGCGGCTGCCGCGCGGCGCGGTTCAGCCGGTCGCCTTCTGGTACAGCTTCGCCGCCATCTCGTAGATCTCCTCCGGCTGGTACTCCGGCACGAAGGCATCCGAGATGTCGTCGAGCTTCATGTAGTCGCCGCCCTGCGGCGGGCCGTCCACCACCTCGAGCGGCCCCGAGCCGTCGAGCGCCTGGCCCTGCCAGACGGCGCGCACCTCGTGGTAGTCGTCGGGGCTGAATCGGTAGAGCTTGCGGTGCAGCCCCTGGGCTTCGAACGGCGCCGACTCCGGCAGCGCCACGTTCTCGATCTTCGGGATCGGCAGCATCTTCTTCATCTCGACGCCGGTGAGCTGCTCCAGCGCGAGCGCGTAGGCGTGGGCATGGACGCCGCCGCGCACGAACAGGTAGCCCAGCATCTGCCGCGCCGACGGATTGTCAGTCATCTCGTAGACCCTGAGCTTCTGCGTCCGGGCCCCGTTTTCGAGGAAGAAGTTGTGCAGGAGGTCGAGGATCAGGTTGCCGGAGTTGAACACGTAGTCGCCGCGCCACGGCTGGCCCATCGAGTTGGCGGCCATAATGCCGTGCCCCATGGCGATGTGCAGGTGGCTGAGCCGCGCATCCTTGAACGCCGACTTGAAGCTGGCGGTGCCATCGGCCGGATCGCCTTCGCTCGGGATGCCGTTGAGCAGCGAGTTGACCGCTGCCGCGACGAGTTCGATGTGACCGAGCTCCTCGGCGGCAATGTTGGCGATCAGCGCGTAGTACTGCCGCAGCTTCTCGCGGCCGCGGAAGTTGAACGACTGGTACATGTAGTTCATCAGCGTCGACATCTCGCCGAACCGCCCGCCCATGAGCTCCTGGACGGCGGCCGCCGCGTTGGGATCGGGATCCTTCGGCGCCGGCATCTCGATCTGAAGCTTGTCGATCCGTAGGAACATCTCGGGGCCTCCTTTTTCCGCAAACGTCAAACGCCGGGAATGACAGACGGCCGCCTCCGGCCACGCGGGACCGGGCGCGGCACATGGAAAGAACCGGCAGGCCGCGTCGTGGCCGACCGGTTGCCCTAACGACGCTTGGGAGGCCGGCTCGGTTCCAGTCGCCGGCTCATGACGATGCGCGGCTCGGTTTCGTAGCCGATCGCCTGGTAGAAGCCGCGCACCCGTGCATTGTCGTCGCGGATCATCAGGTTGAGCTTCCACACCCCGCGCTCGGCAAGCCACGCCTCGGCCGCGGCCACCGTGGCCCGGCCCAGGCCCTCGCCCTGGCGGTCGGGGTCGACCGACAGGTAGTAGACGACGCCGCGGTGGCCGTCGTGGCCGACCATGACGCTCGCCACGATGCGGCCGTCGCAGCGGCCGACGAGCACCGCCGACGCGGGCCCCGCGCGGGCAAACGCGATGTCCCGGTGCGGATCGTTCTGCGGCCGGAGGAGGCCGCAGCGGGTCCACAGCTCGACGACCGCCTCGACGTCGCCGTCCTCGATCGGGGCGAAGGCGATGGACGGCGGGGCGGTCACCGCACCGGCTCCGGCGGCAGCAGCTTGCCCGGGTTGAGGATGCCCCTCGGGTCGAACATCCGCTTTAGGTCGCGCATCAGCGACAGTTCGACGTCCGACTTGATCCCCGGCATCAGGTCGCGCTTCATCCGGCCGATGCCGTGCTCGGCGCTGATCGAGCCGCCGAGGTCCAGCACCACGTCGTGAACGGCGCGGCTCATGTCGTCCCAGCGGGCGAGGAAGCCGTCGCGGTCGGCGCCCGGCGGCTGGCTGACGTTGAAATGGATGTTGCCGTCGCCGAGATGGCCGAACGGGACCGGCCGGCAGCCCGGCACCACCTCCTGCGCCGCATCTGTGGCCCGCCTGATGAATTCCGGCACGGCGGAGACCGGCACCGAAACGTCGTGCTTGATGCTGCCGCCCTCATGCTTCTGGACCTCGGAAAGCCCGGTCCGCATCCGCCAGAAGGCCTGCGCCTGCGCTTCCGAGGCGGCGATGACGGCGTCGGCGACGATGCCTCTCTCGAATGCCTCGCCAAGGATTGCCTCGAGCGTCTGCGCAAGCTCGCCGGGCCGGCCGCTGCCGGACAGCTCGATCAGGACGTACCAGCCGTGCGGCGAGGCCAGCGGATCGCGGCTGCCGGCCAGGTGACGGGTGACGAATTCGATCCCGAGCCGCGGCATCAGCTCGAGCGCGGTGGCCCGGCGCCCCGACATCGCATTGGCCAGCACCAGGAGGTCGAGGCCGGCCTGCGGGTCAACCACCCCGGCCATCGCCGTCGCCTTGTCGGTCGGCTTCGGGAACAGCTCGAGTACCGCCGCGGTGATGATGCCGAGCGTGCCCTCGGCGCCGATGAACAGGTGTTTAAGGTCGTAGCCGGTGTTGTCCTTGCGCAGCCGCCGGAGGCCGTTCCACAGCCGCCCGTCGGCCAGCGCTACCTCCAGCCCGAGCACGAGATCGCGGGCGTTGCCGTAGGCGAGCATGGCGGTGCCGCCGGCGTTGGTCGACAGGTTGCCGCCGATCTGGCACGAGCCTTCCGAACCGAGGCTGAGCGGGAACAGCCGGCCGGCGGCGTCGGCCGCCGCCTGCACGTCGGCCAGCACGCAGCCGGCCTCGACGGTCACCGTGTTGTTCGTCGCGTCAAGCTCGCGGATGCGGTTGAGCCGGCCGAGCGAGACGACGACCTCGTTGCCGCTCTCGAACGGGACCTGGCCGCCGACCAGCCCGGTGTTGCCGCCCTGCGGCACGATCGCCGTCAGCGTCTCGCCTGCGATGGCGAGGATGCGGGCGACCTCGTCCGCCGTGCCCGGACGAAGCACCGCCGCCGCACGGCCGAAATAGCGATCGCGCCACTCCACCAGGTAGGGCGCCATCGCCTCCGGCTCGCGCAGGACATGCGCCTCGCCGACGACGCGCGCAAACCGGTCGAGGGTCGTGGAGTCGGGGGCAAACGAGCCGGGCTTGCGATTGCTCATGGTGAAGATCGAGGATAGGCAGCGCCGGGCCGTCGGTCCAGCGATCCGTCGGCCCGCTCCCCCGCGTCGTCACGCCGGCCGCGGCGCCGCGGCGCGGCGCAGGCGGTCGTTGATGGCCTCACCGAGCCCGTGGCCGGGAACCGGCATCACGGCAATGGCCGTCACGTCCTCGCGGTCAAGCGCCCGCAGGTGCGAGAACAGGTTGGCGGCCGCCTCGGCAAGATCGCCGTCCGGGCTGAGGTTGAGCATCGGGCCGTCGGTCGGCGGCGGCTCGGGCCCGAACGCGAGCAGCGCCTCGCCGGGCTCGACGGTGGTTGCCTCGAGGCGCAGCGGGGCGCGCGGCGCGTAGTGGCTCCGCAATTGTCCGGGTGCTGTCGGCCGCGCCCCGCCCTCGTGGCGCTCGATCGTGACGCCGGCCGCCCTGGCGAGGCTTTCCCGCGTCACGCCGCCGGGCCGGAGGATGGCGATCGCGCCGTCGCGTACGGTGACGATCGTCGATTCGAGGCCGATCCGGCAGCGACCGCCGTCGAGGATCAGCGCCACCTTGTCGCCGAGCTGCTCGGCGACGTGAGCCGCCGTGGTCGGGCTCACCCGCCCGCTCGGGTTGGCGCTGGGCGCGGCGAGCGGCACCTCGACCGCCTTCAGGAGCAAGCGGGCGACCGGATGCGCCGGCACCCGCAACGCCACGGTATCGAGCCCGGCGCTCGCCAGCAGCGACACCGGGCAGTCGCCGGCGCGCGGCACGACCAGCGTCAGCGGTCCCGGCCAGAACGCCCGTGCAAGCCGGAGCGACAGGTCGTCGAAGGTGCCGAGGCGGCGCGCGGCCTCGAGATCCGCCACATGGACAATGAGAGGGTTGAAGCGCGGCCGCCCCTTGGCCTCGAAGATGGCGGCGACCGCACGCCCGTTGGTGGCGTCGCCGGCAAGGCCGTAGACGGTTTCCGTCGGCATGCCGACGAGCTTGCCGGCGCGGAGCGCCCGGACAGCCTCGCCGATGGCCCCGGGGTCACTGCCGCGGCGGATCAGTGCCCTATTGTGCATTGACCCCAAAGCCAGTCCCTTTACAGTCGGGCAGGTACCCGGGCCGGTGCCTCGCGAGGCGGTTAGGACGCTTCCCTTTCCGAGTCAAGCAGACGAATTGCACGATGAGCTTTGCTGCCCATACCGACGACCTGCGCCATGCCCTCAACGAGATCGCGGGCTTCGGCGACCTCGTTGACGGCGGCGTGTTTGCCGACCTTTCCCGCGACGTAGTCGATGCGGTGCTCGACGAGGCGGGCCGGTTCGCCGCCGAGGTGGTGGCGCCGCTCAACCGGACCGGCGACATCGAGGGCGCCCGCCTCGCGGACGGCCGGGTAACGACGGCGAGCGGATGGCGCGAGGCCTACGCCCGCTGGGTCGAAGCCGGCTGGGGCGCGCTCCCCTGCCGCGCCGAGTACGGCGGCCAGGGACTGCCGATCTCGCTCGGCCTCGCCGTGCAGGAGCTGTGGAACAGCGCCAGTTCCGCGTTCGGCATCGGCACCCTCTTGACCCAGGGAGCGGTGGAGACGATCGCCGCCCACGGCACCGACGACCTGAAGGAGCGCTACCTGCCGAAGCTCGTCAGCGGCGAGTGGATGGGCACCATGAACCTCACCGAGCCGCAGGCCGGGTCGGATCTCAACGCGGTGCGGATGCGCGCCGAGCGCCAGCCTGACGGCACCTACCGGCTGTTCGGCAGCAAGATCTTCATCACCTACGGCGACCACGACCTCACCGACAACATCATCCACCTGGTGCTGGCGCGGCTGCCCGACGCACCGACCGGCACCCGCGGCCTGTCGCTGTTCCTGGTGCCCAAGGTGCTGGTGAACGACGACGGCTCGCCGGGCGGTCGCAACGACGTGAAGACGGCCGGGCTCGAGCACAAGCTCGGCATCCACGGCTCGCCCACCTGCACGCTTGCATATGGCGAGGACGGCGGCGCGGTCGGCTGGCTGGTCGGCGAGGAGAACCGCGGGCTCGCCTGCATGTTCACGATGATGAACAA
>CAZSNL010000148.1:0-5714 GCA_964608275.1 uncultured Hyphomicrobiales bacterium
GGTTCGTAGCGGGCGCCGACACCCTCCGGCGGATCGCCGCGCAGGGCCACGATGTGGCGAACCCCCGCGTCCCAGTAGGCACGGATCACCTCGTCGACTTCCTCGCGGGTGGCGCTGACGCACGTGAGATGGGCGGCCGGCGTCAGGGTGGTCTCCTCGAGGATGCGCTTGACGGTGGCGTGGGTCCGCTCGCGGGTCGAGCCGCCGGCGCCGTAGGTCACCGAAACGAACCTCGGCCGGATCGGCTCCAGCCGCCGGATCGACTCCCACAGCGTCTGCTCCATCTCCTCGGTCTGCGGCGGGAAGAACTCGAACGACACGCTGATGGTGTCGGCAGGCGATTGCGTGATGTCGGAGGCCGTCATGCCAGGGTCTCCTTGCGTTTGCTGGCGGCGGAGCGGACGGGAGCCGGATCCCGCGGCAGCGACAGAAGCCACAACGAGACGGTGAGCCCCTCGCCGTCCGTATCGTCGCCGGGCGGCAGCGAGCGATGGCGGACGAGCGACAGCCCGGCCCGGGCGGCCCATCCTTCCAGCGTCTCGGTGGCGATGCCGAGCCTGCGATGGGCATGGTGCTCGCGCAGGAACTCGAGTTCGTGCGGCGCGAAGTCGGCGACCAGCAGGCGCCCGCCCGGTTTCAGCACGCGGGTAGCCTCCTGCACGGCGCGGCCGGGTTCCTCCAGGTAGTGCAGCACCTGGTGGATGACGATCGCGTCGGCGGATGCGTTGTCGTAAGGCAGATGCAGGATGTCTCCGTGCCGGACCTGGCAGTGGCGGAGGCCGGCGCGTTCGAGGTTGGCGCGGGCGACCGCGAGCATCGCCTGGCTGGCGTCGATGCCGATGCCCTGGCGGAACCTGTCGGCAAACAGTTCCAGCATCCGGCCGGTTCCCGTGCCGAGGTCGAGGAAGGTGTCGGCGCGGTCGTCGCCGAACGCGGCCCGCATGGCGGCCTCCACCTCCGCCTCGGCCAGGTGCAGCGAGCGGATCCGGTCCCAGGCGCCGGCATTGGTGCGGAAATATTCGGCCGCCGCCCGGGCGCGGATCTCGCGGATCTCCTCGAACCGCTCGAGGTCCCGCTTCACCGCCGGGTCGTTGGCCGGAACGAGGTCGACGATCATCCGCGCCAGCGCCGACGCGGTGCCGTCGCCGGCCAGCCGAAACATCACCCAGCTGCCCTCACGATAGCGCTCGAGCAGCCCGGCTTCGGCCATGAGCTTCAGATGGCGGCTGATGCGGGGCTGGCTCTGGCCGAGGATCTGGGTCAGCTCCTTGACGTTAAATTCACCATGCGAAAGCAGGAACAGGAGCCTGAGCCGCGTCCGTTCGCCCGCCGCCCGCAGGCCGCCCAGCAAGTCCTCCAGTGCGCTCATCGGTTCTCCCCCTGCACGGTCGCGGCGACCGCAACTCAATGCGGATATAAAGATATCCTTATATTATTGAGTTGCCCTTGTCCACGTATCAATGGGCGCGGCGGCGGTCGATTTCGCGGCATTTCAGCAACGGTCGGACGTCAAAAGTTTCGCCGATCCCTCACGTGTCGCTTGTTGAGGCGGCCAGTTCCGTTTATTTAGCAATGGGATTCAAGGGGCAGGGATTCGTTCCGTGCGGACGAACTTCCCGATCGGAGTTCGAGGATGGCTGGGTTCCGGGACGGCAGCGACGGCTTGGCGTCGAAAGTGCTGGCAGCGTTCGGCCGACGCGCCTTGGCGGCGCCATTGCTCGCGTCCGCCCTCGTCCTGTTCGCCGCGGCTCCGGCAGCATCGCAGGACGACGCAGATTACGACGACGCCGAGGTCGTGGTAGCGGACGGTACGCTGAACGATCCGTTCGAACCGCTCAACCGGGTCATGTTCGGCATCAATCACACGGTCGACATCCTGGTCCTGCGCCCGGTTGCCGTCGGCTACCGCGTGTTCGTGCCGCCGGAGGCACGGCGCGGGGTATCGAACTTCCTCGCCCACGCCTATTCGCCGGTCACCTTCGCCAACGCCATCCTGCAAGGCAACATGGAACGGGCGGAGAACACCTGGGTGCGGTTCTGGATCAACACCTTCGCCGGCTTCGGTGGCCTCGATGACGTGGCGGCGCGTGCCGGCTGGCCGCGCTACTATGAGGACTTCGGGCAGACGCTGGCGGTATGGGGCGCGCCGTCCGGTCCGTACCTGGTGGTGCCAATCATCGGGCCGGCGACTCCACGCCATCTCGTCGGCCGCGCCGTCGACGCTCTTGCCAACCCTTGGACCTGGATCCTGTGGGACAACAACCTGTGGGAATCGGCCTCGCCCACGTTTGCGGACGGCGTGTCGACCCGCGAAGAGAACATCGAGACCCTTGACGGGATCAGGCAGAGCTCGCCCGATTACTACACGACCATACGCAGTCTCTACCACCAGCGGCGACTCACAGAGATCAACAACGGAGCGATCGTCGAGGAAGACCTGCCTGACATTCCGGATGTCCCGCGCTAGGAATGGCACGAGGCAGAACGGAATTGCGGCATCATGACTGCGTGCCCGTCCATAACGCGCAGGCGCGTTCTGCGCCTGGTGCTTGGTGCAACGGCGCTGGCCGCCGCTCCTTCCCTTATACATGAGGCACTGGCCGCCACCCCGGCCGAGCAGTATGTCGAGCGGGTCGGCAACCAGATCCTCGCGATTGCCAACAGTGGCGCGTCGACCTCCCGCAAGCGGTCGCAGTTCCGCTCGGTCCTCGTCAACCACGTCGACATTCCCACGCTGGCGACGTTCGCCCTCGGACCGCATGCCCGTAGCCTCGACCGCCGCCACCGCAACGAATATTACGACCTGCTGCGCGAGCACATCGCCGACCTGTTCATCCGCAACCTGGACGACATCCGCGGCGACCGCCTGGAGATCACCGGGTCGACGCGGCGGGGCAACGGCGATTACGTGGTCACCAGCAGGATCCTGCGCCGCAGCCGGGGTGATGCCCCGGTGAACTGGCGGGTCATCTCGCGCGGTGGCAGGCTGCGGATCTTCGACGTCAATATCAGCGGCGTGTGGCTGGCCATTCAGTTGCGGTCGGAGTTTTCGTCGGTGATCAACCGCGAGGGTGGCCGGGCCGAGGCAATCCTCGGCTACCTGCGCGGCCGACGGTAGGCCGGTGCGGGCGGGGTCCTGCCCCACAATTGCCGCTTGCAAGCGCTAGGGATGACGGATTACCACCCAATTCGCCAAATCGGGGATCAACAGGAGCCAATCATGACCAACCGAGTAGCGAGCACAGGCCTGCCCAGGCGCGGTTTCCTGGCCGGCACGATCGCGACGCTCGCCTTTGCCGCGGGGCTGAAGTTCCCCACCGAGGCCCGCGCCGACGCCGCTGCCGAGGCGTTCGTGAAGAAGGTGGGAGGCCAGGTGCTGAACGTGGCCAAGAACGGCGGATCGAAGGCCTCCAAGAGCCAGCAGATCCAGAAGCTTCTGGCATCGCACGCCGACGTGCCGGCTCTCGCCGTGTTCTCGCTCGGCCAGTTTGCCAAGCAACTGCCGTCCAGCCGACGGACGGAATACTACAATCTCGTCAAGCGCTACATCGCCAGGATGTTCGTCAATCACAGCGACAGCCTGGCTGGCGACAGCCTGCAGATCGACAGTTCGCGCGACGTGTCCGCCAAGGAAGCGCTGGTGCGCAGCAAGGTGACGTTCGCCAACGGGCGCACGCTGCCGGTGGTGTGGCGCCTTTCAAAGCGCGGCGGCTACAAGGTGTTCGACGTCAACATCGACGGGGTATGGCTGGCGATCCAGCAGCGATCGGAGTTCGTCTCGATCATCAACAGCAACAACGGCGACGTCAACGCGCTGATCGATCATCTGAAACAGGTGTCGTGACAGGGACCTGTCCCGGAACCGGATTGGCGGGGCGGCCTGATTGGCCGCCCCTTTTTTCACGTTGCCGCCGCCTCCCAGCCTGCGGGCGCCGATTGAAGGCGGACGGACGAGTGTGCTATCCAATCGCCAACCGGGAAGGTGCGCAGAGTGGAGGGAACCACCGTGAAGAGATTTACCCTTGTATTGGCGTTCTTTGCTTGCGCCATGATGTCGGTCTCGCATGCCCGTGCGGCAGGTGAGGACGCGGCACGCGACTACGTGGTCAAGGTTGCCAACGAACTTCTTGTCGTCGTCAATGGCGGCGGAGCCAACACCAATGAATTCCGCCAGCTGTTCCGCAGTCATGCGGCGATCAAGACGATGTCCGACTTCTGCCTCGGCAGGTATCGCAAGAACATGTCGCAGCAGCAGCTCGGTGAATACACCGCGCTGGTGGAAGACTTCATTGTCAGCCTCTTCCGCAAGCACGCCGATTCCTTCAAGGGCAAGGCGCTGTCGATCTATTCGGTGAAGGCGCGCACGCCGTCCGACGTGACCGTCTCGGCCCGCGTTCACCTGAACTCGGGCGAGATCACGCCGATCAAGTTCCGGGTCATCAAGGAAGGCGGCACCTACAAGATCCACGACATCAATGTCGCCGGGATCTGGCTGGTGGTGCAGATGCGCAACCAGTTCGTCGACATCATGCAGCAGTCCAAGGGTGACGGGGCGGCGCTGATCAGCTATCTCAAGACCAACAGCTGAACGCCGATTCGCCGCGATCCGGCGGCGGTGCCGGCGGTACGCGGCGCCGCCGGCAGCGGTGACGGCGTCCCGCCCTGCGAACGGTGCAACCGCGAGGCCTTGCGGATGGGGTCGACAGCCGAGACACGTGATGCCGGCCGTCCGATGGGCCGTCGCGCGGTGCTCGCCGGCACGGCGGCGTGTGCCATTGCGGCCGCGATCGCCGCTACAGGCGTCCCGGCAGCCGCCGAGCGGCATCCGGCGGTCGCCTTCATGCACCGGGCGCGCGCCGTGCTCCTCAAGGCGGCGCGGTCGGGATCGACCGCCCAGTTCCTCGACGCCATCCTCCGCTATGCCGACGTGCCGGGCATCGCGGACTACTCGCTGGGGCGCTACGGCAAGGGCCTGCCGACCAGCAAGCGCAAGCAGTACCAGCGCGGCGTCGCCCTGTTCATGGCCCGCTACTTCGCATCCCAGGCGCGCGAGTACCAGGTGGTCGACGCCGACATCGACGAGACGCCCCGCATCGACGGCGACACGGTGCTGGTCGACAGCCGCATCCGCCTCAAGGACGGCCGCACCTACACCGTCCGCTGGAGCCTCAGGAAGCAGCGCGGCGGCTACCGGATCAACAACGTGCGGGTGCTTGGGTTCTGGCTCGCCTACTTCCAGCGGGCGATGTTCGTCGACCACATCCGCAGCCACGGCGGCAACGTCGAATCGCTGATCGCCGCCCTGAGCCGGTGACGCCCGCCGCCCGTGTCCGTCAGGCGCGCGCGAACTTCTTGTACTTGACCCGCCGCGGGATCACCGCGTCGGCGCCGAGGCGGCGCTTCTTGTCCTCCTCGTAGGCGGCGAAGTTGCCCTCGAACCATTCGACATGGCTGTCGCCCTCGAAGGCGAGGATGTGGGTGGCGAGGCGGTCGAGGAACATCCGGTCGTGGCTGATGATGACGGCGCAGCCGGCGAAATCCTCGAGCGCGTCCTCGAGCGCCCCCAGGGTCTCGGTATCGAGGTCGTTGGTCGGCTCGTCGAGCAGCAGCACGTTGGCGCCGGATTTCAGCATCTTGGCGAGATGGACGCGGTTGCGCTCGCCGCCGGACAGCTGGCCGACCGGTTTCTGCTGGTCGCCGCCCTTGAAGTTGAA
>CAZSNL010000148.1:5724-6228 GCA_964608275.1 uncultured Hyphomicrobiales bacterium
GCTGTTGACCTCGCGCCTGCCGAGCTGGATGACGTCGCTGCCGCCGGAGATCTCCTCCCACACGGTGCGGTTGGGGTCGAGCAGGTCGCGGCTCTGGTCGACGTAGCCGAGCTGGACGGTGTCGCCGATGCGGATGGTGCCGGCATCGGGCGTCTCCTCGCCGGTGATCATGCGGAACAGGGTGGTCTTGCCGGCGCCGTTGGGGCCGATCACGCCGACGATGCCGCCGGGCGGCAGCCGGAACGAGAGGTTGTCGATAAGCAGCCGGTCGCCGTAGCCCTTGCTCAGGCCGTCTACCTCGATCACCACGTCGCCCAGCCGCGGGCCGGACGGGATCACGATCTGGGCGCTGCCCGGTGCGCGCGCCTCGTTGCGGGCGACGAGTTCCTCGTAGGCCTGGATGCGCGCCTTCGACTTGGCCTGGCGGGCGCGCGGGCTGGCGGCGATCCATTCGCGCTCGCGTGCGAGCGCGCGCTGCCGTGCCGCCTCCTCGCGTCCCTCCTG
>CAZSNL010000149.1:0-6212 GCA_964608275.1 uncultured Hyphomicrobiales bacterium
CCGCCTCGCGCAACACATCCAGCTCCCGGTGCAGCGGCAGGATCAACGTCGCATTCTCCGCGATCCGGAGATTGTCGCGACTGATGCTGACCCCGAGCTGTTCGAGGCGGCCGATCTCGTCGACGAGCGCCCACGGGTCGATGACCACGCCGTTGCCGATGATTGAAAGCTTGCCCGGCCGGACGATGCCGGACGGCAGGAGGCTGAGCTTGTAGATGGTGGAATCGATGACCAGCGTGTGCCCCGCGTTGTGGCCGCCCTGGAAGCGCACCACCACGTCGGCGCGCTCGGAGAGCCAGTCGACGATCTTGCCCTTGCCCTCGTCGCCCCACTGGGCGCCGACCACCGCCACGTTTGCCATGACTCTCCCGCTTTCTCAGAACACGAGTGGTTTGACCTGATGGACATGCGGCAGCGCGCGCACCGCGTCCAGCACATCATCCGAGATCGGCTCGTCGATCTCGATCAGGGCGATCGCCTTGCCGCCGCGCGTCTGGCGGCCGAGATTGAAGGTCGCGATATTGACGCCGGCATTGCCGAGGATGGTGCCGAGCGAACCGATGAAGCCAGGCCGGTCCTCGTTGGTGACATAGAGCATGTGCCGACCGAGTTCGGCTTCCATGTTGATGCCCTTGACCTGGATGATGCGCGGCTTGCCGTCTGAGAACACCGTGCCGGCGACCGAGCGTTCCTGCCGCTCGGTTCGCACGGTGAGGCGGACATAGGTGCCGTAGGCGCCGTGCTGGCCGCGGAGGATCTCGTTCACCCCGATGCCGCGTTCGCGCGCCAGCACCGGTGCGCTCACCATGTTCACTTCTTCCAGCATCGGCCTGAGCAGCCCGGTCAGCAGCGCCGCCGTCAGCGCCCTGGTGTTCATCTCCGCGACCTCGCCGGCGTATTCCACGTCGATCGACGCGATGCTCGATTCGGTCAGCTGGCCGGCGAACAGGCCGAGCTGTTCGGCCAGCCTGACGTACGGCGCGAGTTTCGGCGCCTCCTCGGCCGAGATCGACGGCATGTTGAGGGCGTTGGTGACGGCGCCCGACGTCAGGTAGTCGGCTATCTGCTCGGCGATCTGCAGCGCGACGTTCTCCTGCGCCTCGCGGGTCGATGCGCCGAGATGCGGCGTGCAGATCACGTTTTCCAGCTCGAACAACGGGTTGTCGATCGCCGGCTCCTGCTCGTAGACGTCGAGGGCGGCGCCAGCAACGTGATCGGAGAGGAGCGCGTCCTTCAGGTCGGCCTCGACGATCAATCCGCCGCGTGCGCAGTTGATGATCCGCACCCCGCGCCGCGTCCGCGCCAGCGCCTTGCGGTCGATGATGTTCCGGGTCTTGTCGGTGAGGGGGGTATGCAGCGAGATGAAGTCGGCGCGCGACAACAGCGCGTCGAGCTCGACCTTCTCCACCCCCAGTTCGACGGCACGCTCGGGCGACAGGAAGGGGTCGTAGGCAATCACCCGCATCTTCAGGCCGAGTGCCCGGTCGGCGACGATGGAGCCGATGTTGCCGCAGCCGATGATGCCCAGCGTCTTGCCGGTGATCTCGACGCCGACAAAGCGGTTCTTCTCCCATTTGCCGGCGCGGGTGGACCGGTCCGCCGCCGGTATCTGGCGGGCCAGCGCGAGCATCAGCGAGATCGCGTGCTCCGCCGTGGTGATCGAGTTGCCGAATGGCGTGTTCATGACAATCACGCCCTTGGCGGTGGCTGCCGGCAGATCGATGTTGTCGACACCGATGCCGGCACGGCCGATCACCCGGAGGCGATCGGCGGCGTCGATGACCTTTGCCGTCACCCTGGTCGCTGATCGCACGACCAGTCCGTCATAGTCGGGAATGGCCTCGATCAGCGCCTCGCGGTCAAGGCCGGTCCTGACATCGGCCTCGATGCCGCGGGCCGCGAATACCTCGAGCGCACGCGGGCTGAGCTCGTCGGCAATGAGAACGCGCGGAGCCACGGGATCGCCCTCAAGCCGCCGCGATACGCGCGGCGCGGGTCTCGTTGAACGACCAGTCGAGCCACGGCAGCAGCGCCTCCAGGTCGGCGCCTTCGACGGTGGCGCCTGTCCACACCCGAAGCCCCGGCGGCGCATCCCGGTGGGCGACGATGTCGTACGCCACCTCTTCCTCGGCGAGGCGTCCGGCAAGCTCGCGGACGAATGTCCACCGGCCCTCGGCCGCCATGGCCATGACGTCGGGATCGATGATCTCGAAGCACACCGAGGTGTTGGAGCGGGTCGCCGGATCGCGGGCCAGGTGCCGCGCCCACGAAGTGCCTTCGATCCAGCGGTCGATAATGGCGGCATTGGCATCGCAGCGGGCGACGAGCGCATCGAGGCCGCCGAGCGACAGTCCCCACTTGAGGCCGTGGATGTGATCCTCCACGCACAGCATCGACGGCGTGTTGATGGTGAGCCCGCGGAAGATGTCCTCGTTCAGGCGCCCCTGCTTCACCAGCCGGAAGACCTTCGGCATCGGCCAGGCGGGGCGGTGGGACTCCAGCCGCTCCACCGCGCGGGGGCTGAGGATCAGCATGCCGTGCGCGGCCTCGCCGCCCATCACCTTCTGCCAGGAGTAGGTGACGACATCGAGCTTCGACCAGTCGAACACGCGGGCGAAGACCGCCGAGGTGGCGTCGCAGATGGTAAGGCCGTCGCGGTCGGCGGCGATCCAGTCGGTACCGGGGATCGACACGCCGGACGTCGTTCCGTTCCAGGTGAACACCACGTCGCGGTCGAACTCCACCTGCGAAAGGTCGGGCAGTTCGCCGTAGCCGACGTCGAAGACGCGCAGGTCGTTGACCTTCAGCTCGTCTTGCAGGTCCCTGACCCAGCCCTTGCCGAAACTGTCCCAAGCGAGTGCATCGACGCCGCGCGGTCCGACGAGAGACCACAACGCCATCTCGAACGCGCCGGTGTCGGACGCGGGGACGATGCCGATGCGGTGACCGTCGGGGACGCGCAGAAGCTCCCGCGTCAGCTCGATCAGCTGCTGGAGCCGCGCCTTGCCCTCGGTCGAGCGATGGGACCGTCCCACCAGGGCCCCGGACAGGGCGTCGAGACGCCAGCCTGGCGGCTTGGCGCACGGTCCGGACGAGAAATGGGGATTGCGCGGCCGTGTGGCCGGCTTGAGCGCGTCGATCATGGCGTGCCACCCTTCCAGATAGCTGCCCCTCGGTGGGGAGGGGTGTCCCGCGGCGGCTGATAGGCGCAATGGCGGCGCGTGTCAATTGCCGCCGTGGGCGCGGCGGGAGTACGTGGCTGCGGGTGTCAACTGACGCCGGCGGGGGCGTTGCGGGCGGCGGACTTGCCGTGATGGCGGCAAATCCGCTATGCCACAGCGCTTGCCCCTGGTTGCCGTCGCCCCTCTCGTCAGGACACCTGCCATGCTGCCTTGCCAGCGCCACCTGTTCGACATCCCTGATGACATCGCCTACCTGAACTGTGCGTACATGTCGCCGCTGATGAAGACGGTGGCCGATGCCGGGCGGGAGGGTATCGAGACCAAGGTGAGCCCGTGGCGTCTGTACCCGGAAGACTTCTTCAGCGGCGCCGAGCGCGGCCGGGCGCTGTTTGCGCGCCTGATCGGTGCCGACGCAGGCGACATCGCCATAGTCCCGTCGGCTTCCTACGGCATCGCCGTCGCCGCCTGCAACCTGCCGGTCGCACGTGGCGACGAGATCGTGCTGCTCGAGGACCAGTTTCCCTCCAACGTCTATGCCTGGACCGACCTTGCCGACCGTACCGGGGCCACGATCCGCACCGTGTCGAGGGCGGAAGCGCGGTCGGGGAACCGCCCGGGAACCGACTGGACGGCGGCGCTGCTGGAGGCGATCGGCGAGCGGACCGCGATCGTCGCGCTTGCCCACTGCCACTGGACCGACGGCAGCATGGTTGACCTCGAGGCGGTATCCGAAGCCGCCCGCGCCCAGGGTGCCGCGCTGGTCGTGGACGCCACCCAGTCACTGGGGGCGATGCCGCTGGACGTCGGTCGCATTGCCCCGGACTTCCTCGTGGCGGCGACCTACAAGTGGTTGCTCGGCCCCTACAGCCTCGGGTTCCTCTATGTCGCGCCTGGCCGGCAACAGGGACGTCCGCTCGAGCACAACTGGATCACGAGGGCAGGGTCGGAGGACTTCTCCGGCCTCGTCTCCTACCGGGATGACTGGCAACCGGGGGCGCGGCGGTTCGACATGGGGGAGCGGGCCAACTTCCAGCTGATGCCGATGGCTGCCGCCGCGCTCGAGCAGATCCTTGCCTGGGGCACCGACGCGATCGCAACGACCCTTGCGGCGCGCACTGCCGCAATTGCCGACGCGGCAGCGGAACTCGGCCTGACGGTCGGCCCGTCGCATCTTCGGGCCGGACATTTCCTCGGCCTCAGGTTCCCCGGCGGCCTGCCGGATGGCCTGTTGCCGGCACTCGCCCAACGCAACGTCTTCGTCAGCGTGCGGGGCGACTCGATGCGCGTCACGCCGCACCTCTACAACACGGACGCGGATACCGAGCGCCTGCTTGACGCGCTGAAGGCCGTGATGTGATGAACCCGGCCGCGCCAGAAGCCAGGCTCCTGACGCGTCGCGCCTGACGTTCGCCAGCCATGACCGAGACCATCGCCGCCCGCCGCAGCCTCGAGGACTGGGTGCTGCTGATGGTGCTCGTGGTCTGCTGGGGATCGTCCTTCGCGATGGTGAAGGTCGCCGTCGAGACGCTTTCACCCGCCTGGCTGGTGCTCGGGCGCATGGTGGTGGGCGCGGCCGTGCTCGCCGCCGTGCTGGCGGCGCGCGGCGAACGGCTGCCGCGAGGCCTCGGGCCGTGGTCGTGGTACGTCTGGCTCGCGATCATCGGCTACATCGTGCCGTTCATGCTCATCTCGTGGGGCACCCAGTACATCGCCTCGGGGCTTGCCGGGATCTGCATGTCGCTGGTGCCGCTGTCGATCCTGATCACCGCGCACTTCATGCTGCCGGACGAACCGATCACGCCGCTCAAGGCGGCCGGGTTCGTCATCGGGCTGGCAGGCGCGGTGGTCCTGCTCGGGCCTGAAAACCTGCTCAAGCTGGAGGGCCACGGCCTCGCCTTCTGGGGCCAGGTCGCCATTCTCGGCGCCACGGTCTCCTACGGCCTGCACGGGCCGGTGGCCCGGCTTGCCCCGCGCGAGAGCGTGCTCAGCCTGGCGACCGCCGTCGCCATCGCCTCCGCTGTCCTCGCCGTGCCGATCGCGATCCTCGAGGACCCGGCGGGGTATGCCGGGTTGACGCTGGAGGCCTCGCTGGCGGTCACCGGGCTGGGGCTGCTGCCGACCGCGGTTGCCTCGCTGGTGCTGTACCGTCTCCTCGCCCGCGCCGGCGCGGCGTTCGTGTCGCTGTCGAACTATCTGATACCGGTATTTGCTGTCGTGGTCGGTGCGGTGGCCCTGGAGGAGGCGGTGACGCCGGCGATGATCACCGGCATGGCACTGATCCTCGCCGGAATTGCGGTCAGCCAGCGCCGTGGCCGGTCGCTTGCCGCGACGCCCGACCCAAGGCGCAGCGCGTGACAGGCGGAATGCCGCCGCTGTCCGGCGCGTGAAGGCCGGTCAGCGCTGCTCGGGCAGCGGCTCGGCCGGCGTATCTCCGTCGCCGCCCGCGGCCGGTTCGGTAACGCCCGCGGCAGCATCGTCCGACGGCCTCCGGCGAGCCACCAGTCGCATCACGACGACGAAGAACACGGGAATGAACAGCACCCCGAAGGCCGTCGCCGACAGCATTCCGCCGATGACCCCGGTACCGATCGCGTTCTGGCTGGCCGCGCTGGCACCCACCGCAATGGCCAGCGGCAGGACGCCGAATGAGAAGGCGAGCGAGGTCATGATGATCGGGCGGAACCGCAGGTGTGCGGCCTCGACCGTCGCGTCGAACAGCGACCGCCCCTCGGCGAGCAGGTCCTTCGCGAACTCCACGATCAGGATGGCGTTCTTGGACGACAGGCCGATGATGGCAATGAGACCGACCAGGAAGTAGACGTCGTTGGGCATGCCGCGGAGGGTCACCGCGATGACCGACCCCATCGCCCCCAGCGGCACCACGAGCATCACCGCCAGCGGGATCGACCAGCTTTCGTAGAGGGCCGCAAGCAGCAGGAACACGAAGACGATGCTGAGCGCGATCAGGATCGGCGCCTGGGCGCCGGACTGGATCTCCTGCAGCGACTGGCCGGTCCATTCATAGCCGAA
>CAZSNL010000150.1:0-6179 GCA_964608275.1 uncultured Hyphomicrobiales bacterium
CGCGTGCGGGCCGCCGTAGCCCATCGGCACGCCGAACCGCTGGGCGCTGCCGATGGCGATGTCGGCGCCGAGCGTCCCCGGCGATTCGAGCAGCGCCAGCGCCAGCAGGTCGGTCGCCATGATGGCGAGCGCGCCCGCGCCGTGGAGCGCCTCGATGCAGCCGCGGAAGTCGCGTACCTCGCCGCTGGAGCCGGGATAGGAGAACAGCGCCGCGAACGCCTCGGCCGGGTCGAGGTCGGTGAACGGGTCGCCGACCTTCACCTCGAAGCCGAAGCCGCGCGCCCGCGTCTCGATCACGGCGAGCGTCTGGGGATGGGTGTCGCGGTCGACGAAGAAGACGTTGCCGTCCTTACGGGTCAGCCGCCGCGCCATGGTCATCGCCTCGGCCGCCGCCGTCGCCTCGTCGAGCAGCGACGAGTTGGCGAGCTCCAGCCCGGTCAGGTCCGCCACCATGTGCTGGAACGTCAGCAGCGCCTCGAGCCGGCCCTGGCTCACCTCCGACTGGTACGGCGTGTAGGCGGTGTACCAGCCGGGGTTCTCCAGCACGTTGCGCAGGATCACCTTGGGCGTGACGCAGCCGTAGTAGCCCATGCCGATCATCGACGTGTAGGCCTGGTTGCGGTCGGCCATGCGCCGCAGGTACGACAGCGCCTCGCGCTCGCTCTTCGCCGGCGGCAGGTCGAGCGGACGCCTGGTGCGGATCGACTTCGGCACCGCCTTGTCGATCAGCTCGTCGAGCGACGACAGCCCGAGCGTGCCCAGCATCTCCTCGATGTCGGCCCCGTCGGGGCCGATGTGGCGGGGGATGAAGTTTGCCCCGGGCTCGAGTTGGGCCAGTGTCAGTCTGTCGGCTGTCGTCATGTCCGTCTCCAGAATTCGGCCGGCGGCCGTCGCTATTCGATCTGCGCCTTGTAGGCGGCCTCGTCCATGAGATCGTCGAGTTCCGAGGGATCGCTCATCCGGATCTTCATGAACCAGCCGGCGCCCTGCGGGTCCTCGTTCACCTTCGCCGGCTCGCCTTCCAGGTCGCCGTTGACCTCGACGACCTCGCCGCTCACCGGCGCATAGATCTCGCTTGCCGCCTTCACCGATTCGACGACCGCGGCCTCGTCGCCCTTCTTGACGGTGCGGCCGACCTCCGGCAGCTCGACGTAGACGACGTCGCCCAGCTGTTCCTGGGCATAGTCGGTGATGCCGACGACGGCGACGTCGCCCTCGGCGCGGATCCATTCATGGTCTTCCGTGTAGCGGAGTTCGCTCATTTCTCCCCTGCTCCTTTCGCTGGCCGTTGCTGGCGGTGATAGGCGTGCGGAACGAACGGCAGGGCCGCCACGGTCGCCGGCACGGCGTTTCCGCGCACCATCAGTTCGACCCTGGTTCCCGGCTCCGCCGACCCCGGCTCGACATAGCCCATGGCGATCGGCGCCCCGACCGTCGGCCCGAAGCCGCCGCTGGTGACGGTGCCGACCGGCTCGCCCGACGGCTTGCGGATCTCGGTGCCCTCGCGCGCCGGCGCCCGGCCCTCCGGGCGCAGCCCGACGCGCCGCCGCGACGGCCCGTCGCGCATTTCGCGCAGGATCCGGTCGGCGCCGGGGAAGTTCGCCTCCTCGCGCCGCCGCTTGCCGATGGCCCAGGTGAGCCCGGCCTCGACCGGCGTCGTGGTCTCGTCGATGTCGTTGCCGTAGAGGCACAGGCCGGCCTCGAGGCGGAGCGAGTCGCGGGCGCCGAGGCCGGCCGGCTTCACCGTGCCGGAGGCGAGCAGCCGCCGCGCGAACGCCTCCGTCGCCGCCGCCGGAAGCGAGATCTCGAAGCCGTCCTCGCCGGTGTATCCCGAGCGCGAGATCAGGATCTCGTGGCCGTCGTGTTCGAACTGCTGCGTGGTCATGAACCTGAGCCCGGCGGCGCCCGGCACGATCGCGGCAAGCTCCGCCTCGGCCTTCGGCCCCTGCAGGGCGATCAGCCCGCGGTCGAGCACCTCGAGCGCGCCGCTGCCGGCGGCGGACCTGCCGATCAGGTCGAAGTCGATTGCCTTGCGGGCGGCGTTGACGACCAGGAACAGCGCCTGCCGGCCCGCCGCGTCGGGGAGGTTGGTCACCATCAGGTCGTCGATGATGCCGCCATCGTCGTTGAGCAGCATGGTGTAGCGCATGGCGCCCGCGGCGAGGCTTGCGATGTCGCCCGGCACCAGTCGCTCGAGGATCGCCGCCGGGCCGGCGTCGCCGGTCAGCATCGCCTGGCCCATGTGCGAGACGTCGAACAGGCTCGCGGCTTCGCGCGTATGGCGGTGCTCCGCGAGGATCCCGTCGCGGTACTGCACCGGCAGCAGGTAGCCGGCAAACGGCACCATGCGGCCGCCGAGCTCGACGTGCAGGTCATGCAACGGCGTCGCCAGCGGCGCGGCGGTCGGGTCGGTCTTGTCGGGGGTATCTGTCATGTCAGGTTCTCGTTCTCACGGGCGCGACGGGACCAATGGCCGGTCTTGCCCCCTCTGTCGGAAGAACCTGAGAGAGTCCGCCCCGGCATGCATAGTTTAAGGGCGGCCCCGTCCCGGCGAACGGCGATCGACGGCCGTTGCCTTCCAGAGTGGCAGCCCCGCGCGGTCCTTTTGCCTGAGAGTTTCCGGGGCGGTTGCTCCTTCGGCGCCGGCGCCTGGCCGGTCTCTCGCGCGCGGGTCATTACGCCAGTCGCACGCCATCCCGTCGCCTGCCGGGACGCACATGCAACGGCTGGACTTTAAGGCGTTGCCGGGGACTGTCAAGCGAGGGGGGCGGGCGGCGGTGGCGCCTGCGGGTCAGCCCTTCGCGAATACATCATCTGCGGCGCATTTATCATTAGCGCCTTTGTCAAACATGCTCAGTGAAAGGTTCTTAAGCCGGCATCTTTGATCGAGCAGGAAAATTATCCCCGCCCTGCGGTAGACAGTCGATATTCCGGCCTGGGTCAGAATAGGTAATCGCATTCACGTTCAGGTGAGCGTTGCATCCTCACCCGTTGCAAAGGTGTGGTTTGAGCAATGCGAGGATGCGGACGACTTCGTCCCGGCAAGCAGTCATGCTCTTGATCATGGGTACCCAGCCCCGCTCGTCATTCAGCAGTACACCCAAAGACACATCTACGTCGCAGCGGAAATCTGGGTTCGGCCCGGAGAACATAATACGGAGGAGTGGTGTATCGCTTATCAAGGGTATGCGGAGGGCTTCAACGCGCACAATCTTGCCGTTGAGGTTCGTGATGTTGGTGAAATGAGCATCCGTCATGGCGACGGGCGCGACGCTGATGACAGTGTGCTTGTCACGATTGCTAAGTCGGTGAAGGCGGGCGAGAGGTGTGTCCCCTCTGTTGTAGGGCTGTTCCGCCTCGATGACTCTTGCGGCTTCGATACTAACTCCCTCGATGCGGCGCTTGACTCCCTTCCATTTTTCCTTGGTGTTGGCGATCGGAAACTGACACTTCTTGGCGTTGGGCGGCGGGATTTTCTTATAGTGTGCGACAGAGAGCGCGTATACCATATGGTCAAGGGCAGATCGGAGGTTGTTAAGAATATCTCCGACACTCGCGGCCCATCTGTGAGGCGAGTGAGATTTGTGGAAGAGAAGATGAAACGCGACCTCAGTCTTTTCGTCGTTGAACTTAGGAACAATGCGGGATCGCTCTGTATCTTCCATTGCTTCGACGTCGCGCATGAGGTCGACCAGGTGCTGGTTAGCCCGCTCAAGCTTGACACGCACGCTTGACTCATACAGGCATTCAGCGAGTGTCATATAGTTTCTCTCTGTGGTCTCCATTGATGGGCGTGTTCCCAAGGTCGCTGCTCTTATAGGACTTAATTCGCCCATTAGTTGAATTATATTACCGAAAGTTGCCGACGGTTGCAATAGACCCCCCGAGTAGTTCTTTAGGCCCCGCGGAGTAGCCTTTTGACACCGGTTGGTGAGAGAGGCGCAATTCGGGCCCGCTCCTTGACATCTCCCCCCGCCATCCCTCTATTGAGGCGGATGGCTTCCCTCCGCAGGAGCGCACGATGACGGCCGCCGCCAAGCGTCCCCTGAAGATCCTCATGTGCACGCCGCGCGGCTTCTGCGCCGGCGTCGTTCGCGCCATCGACATCGTCGAGGTGGCGCTGAAGAAGTACGGTGCCCCGGTCTACGTCCGCCACGAGATCGTCCACAACCGCTACGTGGTCGAGGACCTCGAGCAGAAGGGCGCGGTGTTCGTCGAGGAACTCGACGAGATTCCCGACGAGCACGTGGACTGTCCGGTCGTGTTCTCCGCCCACGGGGTGCCGAAGTCGGTCCCGGCGACGGCGAGGCTCCGGAACCTGTTCTACCTCGACGCCACCTGCCCGCTGGTCTCCAAGGTCCACGTCGAGGCCGAGCGCCACCACCAGCGCGGCCTGGAAATCGTCCTCATCGGCCATTCCGGCCATCCCGAGGTGGTCGGCACCATGGGCCAGCTGCCGGAGGGCGCGATCAGACTGGTCGAGACGCCGCAGGACGCCGAGCGCTTCGAGCCGCGCGACCCGGCGAAGCTCGCCTACATCACCCAGACCACGCTGTCGGTCGACGACACCCAGGAGGTGGTCGACGTGCTCCGGCGGCGGTTCCCCAGCATCGTCGGCCCGCACAAGGAAGACATCTGCTACGCCACCACCAACCGCCAGGAGGCGGTCAAGGCGATCGCCCACGAGTGCGACGCGCTGATCGTCGTCGGCGCCCCCAACAGCTCCAATTCGCGGCGGCTGGTCGAGGTCGCCAAGCGCGCCGGCTGCGACCGCTCGGTGCTGGTGCAGCGCGCGAGCGAGATCGACTGGAGCGCGTTCGACGACGTCGGGACCCTCGGCATCACCGCCGGCGCCTCGGCACCCGAGGTGCTGGTCTCCGAGGTGCTCGACGCCTTGCACGAACGGTTCGACACCACGATCGAGGAAGTCACCACCCGGCTGGAAAACGTCTCGTTCAAGCTGCCGAAGGAACTGCGCCAGGTCGCCGCGGAGTAGGCATGGCCGTCTACACCGAGGTTCCGGACGATGAGCTTGAGGCGTTCATCGCCTCCTACGACGTCGGCACGCTGACGTCCTGCAAGGGCATCGCCGAGGGCGTCGAGAACTCCAACTATCTCGTCCACACCGATCGCGGATCGTACATCCTCACCCTCTACGAGCGCCGCGTCGATCCCGACGACCTGCCGTTCTTCCTCGGCCTGATGGAGCACCTCGCCGGCAAGGGGTTCCCCTGCCCGACGCCGATCCACGACCGCGAGGGCCGGGTGCTGCGGCGGCTGGCGGGACGGCCGGCGGCGCTGGTGACGTTCCTCGAGGGCATGTGGATCCGCCACCCGCAGGCCAGGCACTGCGGCGCCGTGGGCGCCGCGCTGGCCCGGATGCACATCGCCGCCGCCGACTTCCCGCTCCGGCGCGACAACGCGCTGTGCTGCGGCGCCTGGCGCGGGCTGCTCGAGGCGAGCGGGCCCGAGGCCGACACCGTCCAGCCGGGCCTCTACGCGAGCCTCGGCCGCGAACTCGACATCCTCGAGCAGCAGTGGCCGGACGGGCTTCCGGCCGGCGTCATCCACGCCGACCTGTTTCCCGACAACGTGTTCTTCCTCGGCGACCGGGTGTCCGGCGTCATCGACTTCTACTTCGCCTGCACCGACGCCCTCGCCTACGACATCGCGATCTGCCTCAACGCCTGGTGCTTCGAGCCGGACGGGTCGTTCAACATCACCAAGGCGCGGGCGCTGCTCGCCGCCTACCAGGGCGAGCGCAAGCTCGAGCCGGTGGAGTACGCCGCCCTGCCGGTGCTCGCCCGCGGCGCGGCGATGCGGTTCCTGCTCACCCGGCTCTACGACTGGCTGAACACCCCCGACGGCGCCCTCGTCCAGCGCAAGGACCCGCTCGAGTACGCCCGCAAGCTGCGCTTCCACCGCACCGTCGAGAGCGCCCGCGCGTACGGCATCGACTGCTGAGGCCATGGCGGAGCGGCCCGAGGTCGAGATCTTCACCGACGGCGCCTGCTCGGGCAATCCCGGGCCCGGCGGCTGGGCGGCGGTGCTAAGGTACGGTGATACCGAGAAGGAGATCAGCGGCGGCGAGCCACTCACCACCAACAACCGCATGGAGCTGACCGCCGCCCTCATGGCGCTGGAGGCGCTGAAGCGGCCGTGCCGGGGGCGGCTCTACA
>CAZSNL010000151.1:0-6176 GCA_964608275.1 uncultured Hyphomicrobiales bacterium
GAGGCCGGACATGATCCTGCTCGATGAACCGTCGATGGGGCTGGCACCGCAACTCGTCGAGGAGATCTTCGTCATCGTCAAGCGCCTCAACGAGAACGAAAAGGTGAGCTTCCTGCTGGCCGAGCAGAATACGAACATGGCCTTGCACTTCGCCAATTACGGCTATGTGCTGGAAAATGGCCGTATCGTGCTCGACGGCGAGGCGGAGACCCTCCGGGAAAACGAGGACGTCAAGGAATTCTACCTCGGCATCGCCGGCGACCACCGCAAGTCGTTCCGGAACGTGAAGCACTACAAGCGGCGCAAGCGATGGCTGGCGTGACACCCGAAGCGAGGAGCGACAGGTACTTCGACGCGCTGGAGACGCGCGACCCCGCCGAGCGCGAGCGGGATCTGTTTTCGCGCCTGCCCGGCTTTCTCGCCAAAGCCATGTCCGAGGCGCCGGGATGGGCGAAGCTGCTTCAGGGGATTGATCCCAAAGGCATCAACTCGCGCGAAGCGCTCGCGCAGTTGCCGGTGCTGCGCAAGTCGGCGCTGGTCGAACTGCAGACCGAGGCTCCGCCGTTCGGGGGTCTCGTGGCCGCCAGTGCGCGCATCGTCCGCCAGTTCGTGTCGCCGGGGCCGATACATGAGCCGCAGGGCGACGGACCGGATTTCTGGCGTGTTGCTCGCCCGCTCCATGCCGCCGGCATCCGGCCGGGAGACCTGGTCCACAATGCGTTCGCCTATCACCTGACGCCCGCCGGCCACATGTTCGAGCAGGGTGCCCTTGCCTTGGGCTGCGCGGTGGTGCCGGCAGGCACCGGAAACACCGAGATCCAGGTTGAAACCATCGAACGCCTGAAGCCCCGCGGCTACACCGGCACGCCGGACTTCCTCAAGGTGCTTCTCGACACCGCGGAAGAGGTCGGCCGTGATGCGACGAGCATCAAGCGCGCACTCGTCTCCGCTGCCGCGCTTCCACCATCGCTGCGTTCGGAACTGAGCGGGCGCGGGGTCGAGACCGTGCAGTGCTACGGCACCGCCGATCTCGGAATAGTGGCTTACGAGTCGCCCGGATGCGAAGGCATGATCGTCGACGAGGATGTCATCGTCGAGATCGTTCGCCCGGGAACCGGCGACCCCGTGATCGAAGGCGAGGTCGGCGAAGTGGTGGTGACCTCATTGAACCCGGTTTATCCGCTCATCCGTTTCGCGACCGGCGACCTATCGGCCGCCATCTCGGCACCAAGCCCGTGCGGGCGTACCAACATGCGTATCCGCGGCTGGATGGGTCGCGCCGATCAGGCCACCAAGATCAAGGGCATGTTCGTGAATCCCGGCCAGATTGCCGAGATTGGACGCCGTCACGGCGAACTCGGGCGGCTGCGGGCAGTCGTGACCCGTGACGGCCAGCAGGACGTGCTGACGCTGAAGGCGGAAACGACGAGCCGCGAGCCCGGCCTCGCATCCGCCGTCGAGGCGACCCTTCAATCGGTCTGCAAGTTGCGCGGACGGGTCGAGCTGGTCCCGCCAGGCAGCCTGCCAAACGATGGCCGGGTCATCGCCGACGAACGCGATTACGTCTGACCACTTCCACTGGCCCTGTTGCGGGCCATTTCAATCACAAGCGAGCACACTCCCCGCCCCTGTCAAACCGGCCGCCCACCGGATTGGCACAGCGATACATCTTCGATTGAGTTCAGTTCTTATTGCGAATAACTTGCAATCGCAATATAATGCGAATGAGTTGCAACTAGCGGGCCGCTCGGGACGTTGACCCTCGGCTGCGTCGGAGGCGCACCGCCGGCAAAGCCCGCCAGAGGGGGTATTACAGCTTCACGATGACCAATCTCGTTCTCACCGCCGGCCGACGGCTTTATGGGGTTTTCGGATTCGAAATCGGACGCAATCCCGTGCAGTTGATCGCCCTGGCGGTGGTCTGTGCGCTGATGCTCGCTGGCGATGATCTTCGGTCGCTGGCATTGCGCGCGATGTCGGATGCCTATCTCGCTGTCAGCGTGTTTGTAGGCGCGACGCTGGCTGCCGTTTACGGAGCCGAAACCTTGTACAAGGGGGACATCGGCCGGTTCATGCAGAACAGCGGCCGCGCGCAAATGCCGATCGCCGCGTTCCTTGGTGTACTCCCCGGCTGCGGCGGCGCCATTGTGGTGGTGACGCAATATACGCGCGGTTACGCCTCGTTCGGCGCGCTTGTTGCGGTGCTGATCGCGACGATGGGCGATGCGGCATTCCTGCTGCTTGCCCGTGAACCGATCACCGCAATGGGCGTGTTCGCGATCAGCTTCATCATAGGCACGGTCGCAGGATGGTTGGTCGACGCCGTCCACCCGAAGGATTTTCTTCGGCCGGAACGGCAGGACGACGCTGCCTCCAACCCGGTGCCGCAACACGCCGCATCCACCTTCCCCGCCCGCTGGGACACCATCTTGTACGGTGTCTGGTTCGCTTTGTTCGTGCCCGGTCTGGTTCTGGGCATCCTGCTGGCCTGCCAGGTTGAAACCGATGTCCTGTTCGGGCCGCTGGCACGTTTCGAACCCACGCACTGGATCGGCGCGGCAGGTGCCGGGCTCTGCCTCGTCATGTGGGTATTCTCGCGAGGCCGCAACAGCCACACCTGGATGGCAGCCATGTCCGCCACCGGCAATCCTTCGGTGCTGCGGCGAACCATGCTCGACACCAACTTCATCACCACCTGGGTGATCTTCGGATTCCTCGTGTACGAACTTGGCACCTGGGTCACCGGAAGCGGGATCGAGAGCTTCTTCGACATCTGGGCACCGCTGCTTCCGGCAATGGGGGTCCTGGTCGGTTTCCTTCCGGGTTGCGGTCCGCAGATCGTGGTGACGACATTGTACCTTGCCGGGCTCGTGCCGTTGTCCACCCAGCTTGGAAACGCCCTGTCCAACGACGGGGATGCCCTGTTCCCGGCAATCGCGCTGGCGCCGCGTGCGGCCGTCGTGGCCACTCTGTATACGGCGATCCCGGCGCTGATCGTCGGCTATGCCTGGTACGCCTTATTCGAGTGACGCTGGCCAGCTTCCGACAGAAGGCGGCGCGGTTGCGCATTTGCCCCGGTCGTGCTCTATCCCCCGGTCGAAAGGTGCGTCATGGACCCGGCCAGCAATACCCGTCCGCAAGGCGAGCGCCCGACCATCGGGAACGGTCGGATCGGCGTGCTCATCGTCAATCTCGGCACGCCGGAAGCGACCGGCTATTGGCCGATGCGGCGCTACCTGAAGGAGTTTCTCAGCGATCGCAGGGTAATCGAAACGCCACGGATACTTTGGTGGCCGATCCTTAACGGCATCGTTCTGACCACCCGCCCGCGACGTAGCGGCCAGGCGTATGACAAGATCTGGAACCGCGAACTCGATGAATCCCCACTCAAGACCATCACCCGCGCGCAGTGTCATGCGCTTGCCGCAAGGCTGGCAGAGCGGGACGACCGGATCGTGGTCGACTGGGCGATGCGCTACGGACTCCCGCCCATCAATGCCGGGCTCCGACGCCTTCGCGAACAGGGTTGCAACCGCATCCTGGTCTTCCCCCTCTATCCCCAGTACTCGGCAGCAACCACCGCGACGGTCAACGATGTGGCATTTGCCGAACTCATGCGGATGCGCGCCCAGCCGGCGATCCGCACCGTTCCGCCATATTACGATGATCCCTCCTACATCTCGGCGCTTGCCGGTTCGCTCCGCAGTCACCTCGAAGGTCTCGCTACGCAGCCGGATGTCGTCGTCGCGTCGTTCCACGGCCTGCCGCAGGAATATGTCGACAAGGGCGATCCGTACTACGACCAGTGTCACGAAACCGCTCGACTGCTGCGCCGGGCGATGGGCTGGGATGAGCAACGGCTGCTGGTGACGTTCCAGTCGCGTTTCGGCCGGGCCGAATGGCTGAAGCCGTACACGGATGACACCGTGGCGGCACTGGCGCGCGATGGTACGCGGCGGCTGGCCATCATCACGCCTGGATTCGCGGCGGATTGCGTGGAAACGCTGGAGGAGATAGCACTCGGTACCGCGGAGGTGTTCCGGCAGAACGGCGGCGAGAGCTTCTCTGTCGTTCCCTGCCTGAACGACAGTCCGCGATCGATTGCGATGCTGTACGAGATCGCGGCACGGGAACTCTCCGGCTGGATCGCGCACGCCTGATTCGCGCTACCGAATTCAGCGACATCGTCGTATGTTGCCATGCAAAACTGGCATGCCTGCATTGCGCTGCCTGAAGTTCCGCCGCGGCCGCAATTTGCCGTCCAGATGCCACCCTGCCAAATTCATATTTAAATTCATATATTTGCAATTAACCGGGGAGCAGTGACAAGTGCCGCTCCGCCGCTTCGTTGCGCTCGTGGATGAAATGTCGGAAGCGAATCGTCTGGCCGCTCTTGTGCAGCGCAGCAATCGCCCCCATCTCTGGGATACCAGATGCCACGATCATTCGATCAAGCCTATGGAGGCGATCATGAAGATCCGTCAGACGTTCGAGGAAACATTCCGGTTGTACCCGTTCGCCCCGCTCGTGGAGCTTGGAATACGGGTGGCTGAACGGCTTGGCCGCATCCGGCGCAACCGTCGCCCGACGCATCGGGTTGAAGGTACCGACGGGCTCAACGCAGCCGCCTGAGGTGCATTCCCGATACTGATCGTTCGGGCTCTGCCGCCTCCCCTGGTATCCTGTTGCGCATTGCCTGGATGCTCTCGGGCACAAGCAGGTGGCTTCCCCATCCGGTCTTCGCGACCCGTCCCGCAGCGGACGGCATCGCGAGCAGCATGGCGACGGTCGCCACGAGGGGCACGGCACTTGGCCAGTCGAACCTGACCGGTGTGAGCTCCTCCTGGCTGTCGGCATAGATTCCCCGCCCGGCCATCAGGCAGAGCGCTTCGCGCAGTACAGCCAGTCGCGACCCGTTGCGGTCGGCCGCGCCGAGCAGCGCCTGCATGGCAAGGTGTGTCCTGACCCCCTCCGGCACCGCGCCCGGCGCCGGCACCGACTCGCCGATTGATACCTGGAGCAGGATGTCGGCGAGGTCATTGCCGGCGAGCTTGCAGGCCATCGGTTCGACGAGCCTCGGGTTGCAGTCGATGTAGAGAGGCAATCTGCCGTCAGCGGTGACGATGTAATCGACCGAAAGAGCTCCGTGCCATTCAAGCGCGGCGCCGATCTGCTGCAGGTGCTCCCGCACCAGCGGTCGGTTCACGCTTTCCTTCGCACAATCTCCGCCGCCGACACCGCCCGCCAGCCGGCGCCAGCCGTGCAAGCCGACCAGTCGGCCCTCCGCAAACACCGCCTGGGCGCGTTCCAGCTGGCCATCGACGAATTGCTGCAGCAGGAACGGTCCGACCAGCCCGCCACCGCTTTCGATCTCGGCGACAGCCCGCTGCATCGAGAAGCGGTCGCTCACCTGCCAGACGCCACGACTTGCCGTCCCGAGGGCCGCCTTGACCACGATCGGGAACCGTCGCCACTCGCGCAACCGTCCGATCGACGTAACGATACGGGTTTCCGGCTGTGGCAGGGCGAGCTTCGTCAACAGGAGCGAGAAGGCGGCCTTGTCAAGGGCGCGCCCGTAGCTGTCGAACGATGGCAGTGCGATCGCGGTGTGACGGCTGATCTGTTCGCGGGCGGTGGCCAGCACCAATCCCTGCTCATGGATCGGCACAAGAACGTCGAACCGGTCGCGGGCAACGAGGTCGAGCACGAATTCCAGATAGCCCTGAGGGTCGTCGGCAATGCCCGGGCAGCGGTGGAACCGCCGGACGTGGCGCGAGTACCGCGCAATGCAGAACGGGTTGGGGTCCATGATTTCCACCCGGTGCCCGGCGATCCCAAGCGCCGTTACCGCCTCGCGTGCCGACGTGCTCGATCCTTCCGAGAGCAATACCGTCAGTGCTCGGCGCTTCTGCCTGCCATGTCGTGCTTTCCTTGCCGCGGCCACGTTCGGATTCTCCCTCCGGGATCATCCGCTTCAACGCTCGAGCCGACCGTGGGGTTGCGGCAGCGCCGATTCAAGTCGAGGGAGGGCCGCGTCGAGCCGTCAAGCAACCCGTTCGCGCCGGAGAAACTGCAAGCCAGCTCTCGGGCATCAAATGTAAACCATCTGACCAGAATGGACCTATCCGTTCCACGACCGCACCGTGCGCGTCACCCGATGCGGACGCATCTGCATC
>CAZSNL010000152.1:0-6093 GCA_964608275.1 uncultured Hyphomicrobiales bacterium
ACCTGGGCATGGACCTCCATGCCGATCACCACCTCCCAGTCGCCGGTCGCGCCGCGGATCAGCCGGTCCCGCCGCGCCTGCCTGACGGTCTCGTTCATGCGTCCTGCTCCTGGCCGCTGCGCCCGGTCCGGTCGCGCCGCCGGTACCCGGCGCCAACGGCCGCCACGCCGGTCATCCCTGCACCCACCATGGATCCGGCCGGGCGGTGAACCCGGCCGCCTGTTCCAGCACCTCGGCCGCGCGCAGCATGGTCTCCTCGTCGAACGGGCGGCCGATCAGCTGCAGGCCGAGCGGCAGCCCGTCTGCGGAAAGCCCCGCCGGCACCGCGATCGCCGGCAGCCCCGCCATGTTGACGGTCACCGTGAACACGTCGTTGAGGTACATGGTGAGCGGGTCGGTGATCTCGTCCGGCGCAAATGCCGCGCGCGGCGTCGCCGGCGTCAGCAGCACGTCGACCTCCTCAAACGCGCAGTCGAAATCGCGCTTGATCAGCGTGCGCACCTTCTGCGCCTTGAGGTAGTAGGCGTCGTAGTAGCCGGCCGACAGCACGTAGGTGCCAATCAGCGCCCGGCGCTTGACCTCGTCGCCGAACCCTTGCGCCCGCGTCGCCTCGTACATCGCCGTCACGTCGTCGCCGGCGACCCGGAGCCCGTAGCGCACCCCGTCGTAGCGGGCGAGGTTGGACGACGCCTCGGCCGGGGCGATGATGTAGTTGGCCGGCAGCGCATGGCTGGTCAGCGGCAGGCTCACCTCGCGCAGGTCCGCGCCCGCCGCCGCGAGCCAGCCGGCGCCGCGCTCCCACAGCCCGTCGATGTCGCCGGCGAGGCCGTCGATGGCGTATTCCTTCGGGATCCCCACCCTGAGGCCGCGGATGTCGCCGGTCAGCGCCGCCGCATAGTCCGGCACCGGGCGGTCGACGCTGGTGGTGTCCTTCGGGTCGACGCTTGCCATCGCCGACAGCAGGATCGCCGCGTCGCGCACGCTGCGCGTGATCGGCCCCGCCTGGTCGAGCGACGAGGCGAAGGCGACGATGCCCCACCGCGAGCAGCGGCCGTAGGTCGGCTTGAGGCCGACGGTGCCGGTCAGCGCCGCCGGCTGGCGGATCGAGCCGCCGATGCCGCAGCAGGTCGCCGGATTGCGCACCGAGCCGCCGGTGTCGGTGCCGATCGCCGCCGGCGCGATGCGGGCGGCGACCGCCGCCGCCGAGCCGCCGGACGAGCCGCCGGGCACCAGCGGCCGCGGGTCGTCGCGCCGCTTCCACGGGTTGACCACCGGGCCGGTCGCCGCCGTCTCGTTCGACGAGCCCATGGCGAACTCGTCGCAGGCGAGCTTGGCGAGCAGCACCGCGCCGTCCTCCAACAGGTTGCGGGTCACCGTCGATTCGTAGGGCGGAACGAACCCCCTGAGGATCCGGCTCGACGCGGTGGTCTCGACGCCCTCGGTGCAGAACAGGTCCTTGACCCCGATCGGGATCCCCTCCAGCGGCCGCGGCTCGCCGGCGGCGAGGTGGCGGTCGCTCGCCTCCGCCATCGCCCGCGCGCGGTCGTGCGCCGCCGTCGCCACCAGGTTCAGCGCCCCCGCCGCGTCGAGGGCGGCGAGGTGGGCGTCGACGTACTCCACGGCGCTGAATTCGCGCCGCTTCAGCCGCTCGCGCGCCTCGGCGACGGTGAGATCGGTAAGCTCCGCCACCGGCCCTACTCCACCACCTTGGGCACCGCGAAGTAGTCGCCCTCGCGCTGCGGCGCGTTCTTCAGGATGCGATCGGGATAGCCGCCGTCGTTCACCTTGTCGTCGCGCATCTTGATCACCTGCTCGACGACGCTGGTCATCGGCTCGACGCCCGCCGTGTCGACCTCGTCGAGCTGCTCGACCCAGTCGAGGATTGCGGACAGCTCCCCCCGCAGCCGCTCGACCTCGTCGTCGGTGACGGCGATGCGGGCGAGCCGCGCGATGTGGCGGACGGTGTCGTGGTCGACGGCCATGGCCTGGTCCCTGCGTCGTGGCGTGTGTCGGTTAGTTATCACCGTGCGCCTGAGGCGACAACAAGGCGGCCGTCGTTGCCGCTCAGCCCTCGAGGTCCCCCTTCAGCCGGTCGAGCAGGGCGACGGCGGCGGCGGCGTGGGCGCCGATCCAGCGGTCGTGGATGTGCTTGATCGGCAGCGGGTTGAGGTGGTTCCAGCGCTCCCGCCCCTTGCGCTGCGCGATCACCAGGTCGGCGCCCTCCAGCACCTTCAGGTGCTGCATCACGGTGCAGCGGTCGAGCGTCGGGAACTTCGCGCACAGCGCCCCGGTCGTCAGCGGCCCCGCCTTCAGCGCGTCGAGGATCGCCCGCCGGGTGGCCGCCGCCAGCGCCTTGAACACCCGGTCGTCGCGGTCGTCGGACTGGTCGGTTGACATGTTATATTCTTATAACATACGGTGGCGGAAACGCAAGGAGACCGCCATGGACCTCACCTTCACCGTGTCCGCCCGCATCGCAAAACCCGTCGCCGAGGTGTTCGAGGCGGTGGCCGACCCCGACCGGCTGTCGCGCTACTTCACCACCGGCGGTGCGAAGGGCCGGCTCGAGACCGGCGCCACCGTCTGCTGGGACTTCCACGACTTCCCCGGTGCATTCCCGGTGCACGTGGTCGAGGTCGAGCCGGAGCGCCGCATCGTCCTCGAATGGGAGGCGACCGACGCGCCGCCGCCGTCGGGCGACGACGGGATGCCGGCCGGCGCCGGCTACATGACCACCGTCACCATCACCTTCGAGCCGCTCGACGACGGCCGCACCCTAGTCACCATCAGCGAGCGCGGCTGGCGGCAGACGCCGGGCGGCCTCGCCGCCTCCTACGGCAACTGCTACGGCTGGACCCAGATGCTGTGCGCGATGAAGGCGTGGCTGGAATACGGCATCAACCTGCGCGAGGGCATGTTCCGCTAGCCGCGGGTCCTGCCCGCCCGCGCCTGGGCCATCAGCGCCGACAGCGCCTGCCGCTGGCGGCCGCGGGCATCGAAGTTGGCGTCGTCGAGCCACGTCCTGAGCGCCCGGTCGATCGCCGGCCACTCGGCGTCGGTGATCGCGTACCACGCGGTGTCGCGGTTGCGGCCCTTGACGATCATGTGGCGGGCGAACACCCCCTCGAAGGCGAACCCGAGCCGTTCCGCCGCCGCCCGCGAGGCGGCGTTGAGGGCGTCGCACTTCCATTCCAGCCGCCGGTTGCCGAGGTCGGCGAAGGCGTGCCGCATCATCAGCCACAGCGCCTCGGTCGCCGCCCGGCTCCGCCGCAGCCTCGGCGCGAACCAGATGTGGCCGATCTCGATCGTCCCGTGCTCGGGGGTGATCCGCATGTAGGCGGCCATGCCCGACGCCGGCCCGCCGAGCGGCCGGATGGCGTGGAACAGCGGGTCCTGGCAGCCGGCGAGGCCGTCCAGCCAGCCGCGGAACCGGCCGAAGGTGGCGAACGGCCCGTAGCCCATGTAGGTCCACATCCGCTCCGCCTCGCCGCTGCGCCGGAACGAGGCGTAGAGCTCGTGGCCGTGCCGTGCCGGGTCGAGCCGCTCGACCGTCACCGTCTGGCCGAACAGCGTCCGCCCGTCCGGCCGCCGCCCCGGCGGCAGCCGTGTCACCGCCGGCCCCGTCGGCAGCGTCGCGGCGTCCGCCGCCGGCTGGCGCGGCCTGGTCACACCTCGATGCTGCCGCCGACGTCCGGCACCGCGACCCGGTTGCCGAGTTCGCCCATCGCCTCGACGAAGCCGTCCGCCGACGGCAGCAGCAGCGGGAAGGTGCCGTAGTGGCACGGCAGGATGGTCTTGAAGTCGAAGAACTTGCGGCACGCCAGCGCCGCCCGCTTCGGCGACATGGTGAACCGGTCGCCGATCGGCACGATGCCGATGTCGGGCTGGTGCAGTTCCTGGATCAGCGCCATGTCGGAGAAGATGTCGGTGTCGCCCATGTGGTAGACGGTCCGGCCCTCGCGGGCGGTGATGACGAGGCCGCACGGGTTGCCGAGGTAGACGTTGCCGCCGCCCTCGCCGCTCGCCGACGACGAGTGGTCGGCGCGGACGAACGTCACGTCGAAGTCGTCGGTGTGGATGGTGCCGCCGGTGTTGGCCGGCTCGTACTTCTCCACCCCCCTGGCGGCGAGGTAGACGCAGATCTCGTACACCGCGATCAGCGTCGCCCCGGTGGTCCTGCAGATCTCGGCGGCGTCGCCCACGTGGTCGTCGTGGCCGTGGGTCAGCGCCACGTGGGTGGCGCCTGCCGCCGCCTCCTCCACCGTGCCCTTGAACACCGGGTTGCCGCTCAGGTACGGGTCGATCATGAGGACCGAGCTGCCGGTCTCGATGCGGAAGGCGGAGTGGCCGAACCAGGTGATCTTCATCTGTTCCTCCTCTGCGGGCTTTGTCCTCGGGCGCCCGCATGTCTTAATGGCCGCCGCCCCGCTTGCAAAGCCCGCGATCGCCATGCCCGCCGATGACTTCAGCCTCGAACGCCTCGCCGCCCGCCTTTCACCCGGCGCCCGCCTGCTCGGCCTCGACCTCGGCACCAAGACGATCGGCCTCGCGCTGTCCGACGTCACCCGCACCATCGCCACCCCGCTCAAGACCCTGCGCCGGCGCCGCTTCACCGACGACGCCCGCGACCTCCTCGCCCTGTGCGCGGCCGAGGCGGTTGGCGGCATCGTCATCGGCCTGCCCGTCAACATGGACGGCAGCGAGGGCCCCCGCGCCCAGTCGGCGCGTGCCTTCGCCCGCAACCTGTCGCGCCTCACCGACCTGCCGCTGGCGCTGTGGGACGAGCGGCTGTCGACGGCGGCGGTCACCCGCACCCTGCTCGACGCCGACGCCAGCCGCCGCCGCCGCGCCGAGGTGGTCGACAGCCTCGCCGCCGCGTGGATCCTGCAGGGTGCGCTCGACCGTCTCGCCGGCCTGTCGCCGCCCGCCCGCCCGTGAGCCGCGGCGCCGGAACATCCCCGCGCCCCGCGGCGTTGGAGGGCGTAGTGCAAGAGTAACAGGAGGCAGACACATGACACGCAAGCTCATTGCCGCGGCCCTCGTCGGCGGCGGCGTCGCCCTTGCCGGGCCGGCGCTCGCCCAGGATGCGGTGGTCGTCACCGATCTCAACATGCGCGCCGGTCCCGGCCCCGAGTACGAGGTCATCACCGCCATCCCCGGCAACGAGTCGGTGGTCATCCATGGCTGCACCGAGTCGATGTCGTGGTGCCAGGTGAGCTGGGGCGGCCAGCAGGGCTGGGCGTTCGCCGAGTACATCGCCTTCGCCGACGGCGCCGATCGCGTGGTCGTCGCCGAGGCCGGGCCCCGGTTCGAGATCCCGATCATCTCCGATGTCGCCCGCGCCACCGGCAGCGTGGTCGCCGCCACCGGCGAGGCGGTCGGCACCGTGGTCGGCGGAGTCGCCGGCGCCGCGGCCTCGATCGTCGTGCCGCCGCACGTGCGCACCTACGTGGTCGAGCGCGAGGTCGAGCCGGTGGTGATCGAGCGCGAGGTGGTGGTCGGCGAGACGCTGCCCGACACCGTGGTCCTGCACGAGATCCCGGACTACGAGTACCGCTACGCGTTCGTCAACGACCGCCGCGTGCTGGTCGAGCCGGGCACCCACCGGGTGGTCCACATCATCGGCTAGCGCCCCCGCGTCCTCGCGATCCTCGGGCGCTTCGGCCCGAAGGCCGGATGTGGCGCTCGCGGCCCCTCCGCAGACGCGACATCGCGGAGCGCGAGGACGCCGACGCACGGATGCCCCGGGATGGCCCCGGGAGAAGGGGCACGGGTAATGTCCCGTGCCCCAATGGCGGGCCGGGCTCCCTCGTGGAACCTCCCGCCGCGACTTCGCTCTCCTCCCCGGACCATTCCCGGGTGAGAAGCGGTGCCGCGGGCCCAGGCGGAACTTGGGCCCGCTGCCCGTTTTCGCAGGCACCCATGCGATTGTGTCGTCCCGTGCGCGGTACTGGCGGCGCCGTCTCCCTCGTGTCATCCCGTGCGCGGCGCAGCGGCGCGCCGCAAGGCGCGGTGGTGCACCGCAGACACGGGACCTCGCCGCCACCCCTCCGCCTCGCAATGACGGCCATACGCGAGGACGGTCGAGGGGAC
>CAZSNL010000153.1:0-5996 GCA_964608275.1 uncultured Hyphomicrobiales bacterium
CCCGACTTCGGCCCGCCCGACGAGCTCAGCGGCATCCTCGGCCGGACAAAGGGGGTGCCGCTGTTCCAGGAACAGGCGATGCGGCTGGCCATGGTCGCCGCCGAGTTCACCGAGAAGGAGCTCAACGAGCTGCGCCGCGCCATGGCGACCTTCCGCCGCCGCGGCACCATCGAGCGGCTGCGCGGCAAGATGGTCGGACGCATGGTCGAGCGCGGCTACGACCCCGGATTCGCCGAACGCTGCTTCGACCAGATCAAGGGGTTCGGTGAGTACGGCTTTCCCGAGAGCCATGCCGCGAGCTTTGCCCTGCTGGTCTACGTCTCGGCCTGGCTCAAGTGCCACTACCCCGAGGTCTTCGCCGCCGCGCTCCTCAATTCGCAGCCCATGGGCTTCTACGCCCCGGCCCAGATCGTCCGCGATGCGGTGGAACACGGCGTCGAGGCGCGCGCCGTCGACGTGAACCACAGCGACTGGGACTGCACGCTCGAGCCGGCAGACACCGGCTGGGCGCTGCGCCTCGGCATGCGCCAGGTCGACGGCCTCCGGAAGGCCGATGCCGAGGCGATCGTCGCGGCCAGGGCGTCCCGCAAGGCGCCGTTCGCCTCGGTCGGCGCGCTGTGGCGCCAGGCGGGGGTATCGCCGGCAGCCCTCGAACGGCTCGCCGCCGCCGACGCCTTCCGCTCGATGGGGCTCGACCGCCGCGCCGCCCTGTGGGAGGTGCGGGCGCTCGCGGACACCGCGCCGCTGCCGCTGTTCGCCCGCGTCGGTGCCCCCGAACGGGGGCCGGAGCCGCCGATCGCGCTGCCGGAAATGCCGCTCGGCGAGCACGTGGTGAACGACTATCAGACGCTCAGGCTGTCGCTGAAGGCGCACCCGATGGTGTTCCTGCGCGAGCGGTTCGCGGCTGAGCGGGTGCTTTCGACCGCCGATCTCCGGAAGCGCCGCGACGGCCAGCCGGCGGTCGTCGCCGGCCTGGTCCTGGTGCGCCAGCGCCCCGGCAGCGCCAGCGGCGTCATCTTCATGACCCTGGAGGACGAGTTCGGCATCGCCAACATCGTGGTCTGGCCGGCGATCATGGAGCGCTTCCGGCGCGCCGTCATCGGCGGCAGGCTCGTGGTGGTGCGCGGCCGCGTGCAGCGCCACGAGGACATCATCCACGTGGTGGCGCGCGAGATCGTCGACCGCTCGGCCGACCTCTACCTGCTGTCGCGCGACGCCCCCGTCGACGGCAACCCGCTGTCGCCCGACGACCACGCGCCGCACAGTCCGCCGGGCAACGCCGGCCCCGGCGGCCGCCGCCACCCGCGCCAGGAGCGCATCTTCCCCAGATCGCGTGATTTTCATTGACCCCTGCAGCCGCCGGGGAGACAGTCCCCACTTTTTGCGGCAAGAGACGGTGGCCATGGCAACGCTGGAGGAAAAGCTCGAAGCAGGCACCTTCGTGATTACCGCCGAAGTGACGCCGCCGCTGTCGGCCTCGCCCGACGCCCTGCTCGAAGCCGCCGCGCCGCTGCGCGGTCTCGTCGACGCCGTCAACGTCACCGATGCGCCAGGCGCCCGGGCGACGATGTCGAGCTTTGCCGCCGCCGCCATTCTCGCCGGCAACGGTTTCGAGCCGATCCTCCAGACGACCTGCCGCGACCGCAACCGCATCGCCATGGCGGGCGACCTCCTCGGCGCCGCCGCCCAGGGCGTCCGCAACCTCCTCGTTTTGCACGGCGACGACCCGCAGGCCGGCGACATGCCGGAGGCGAAGCCGGTTTACGACCTCGATTCGCGCGGTGTGATGGCGCTGGCCCGCGACATGCGGGAGACCGGGACGCTGCCCTCCGGCCGCGAGATCCGCCCCGCGCCACACTTCTTCATCGGCTGCGCCGACACCCCGTTCGACCCGCCGGACGACTTCACCCCGGCCGGGCTCGAGGCGAAGATCGCCGCCGGCGCCCGCTTCGCGCAGACCCAGTTCTGCTTCGAGCCGCAGGTCGCCGGACGCTACTTCGGCTGGCTGGCGGACCATGGCGTCACCGCACGGCTCAGGATCATCGCCGGCATCGGCCCGCTCCGCTCGGCCGGCCAGGCCCGCTACATGAACGAGAACCTGTTCGGCGTCAGCATCCCGGACAGCCTGATCGACCGCCTCGAACGCGCGGCCGACCCGCGCGCCGAGGGCGAGGCCGCGTGCGTCGACCTGATGCAGGCGCTGGCCGCCATCGACGGCGTATCGGGACTGCACGTCATGGCGCCGATGCAGGACGCCGAAGCCATCGCACGGGTGATCCGGAAGTCCGGGCTGCGCTGATCGCGGACAGTTACCGGTCGGCACCGGCGAGAGGACCAGCCAACAAGTGGAGGAGACATGACCGCGGCAGCGGCAGGGGACCTGCGGGACCGTCACGGCGAAGGCGTCATGCTGGCACTGGCCGGCGGCTTCGCGCTCAGCATCGGCGGCGTGATCCTGCGGCTGATCGAGTCGGCCGACGGCTGGACGGTCATGTTCTATCGCGGCGTGTTCTTCTCGCTGACGGTGATGCTGGTGCTCGCCGTCCGCCGCCGCGGCGCGTTCCTGGCGAGCTACCGGACCCTCGGCTGGGACGGCATCGCCATCGCCTTCTGCCTCGGCGTCGGGCTGATCGCCTACGTGTTCGCCATGCTGCTGACGACGGTGGCGAACGTCAACTTCGTCACCGGGTCGAGCCCGCTGCTGACCGCGTTCCTCGCCTGGGTCGTGCTCGGCGAACGGCTGTCGCTGCGCGCGTGGGCAATCCTCTGCCTCGCCATGGTCGGCGTCGGGGTGATGGTGGTCGACGGCATCGCCGGCGGCCGGTTCTGGGGCAACGTCGTCGCGCTCGCCGCTGCCCTGACCTATGCGGTGTTCGTGATCCTGCTGCGCCGCCGGCACGGCAGCGACATGCTGGCGGCGACCTCGCTCGCCGGCTTCATTGCCGCCGCCCTGAGCCTGCCGATGGTCGAGACGCTGGCGCTGACGCCGCGTGATTTCATGCTGTGCGCCCTGCTCGGCTGCGTGCAGACCGGCCTCGGCTTCACCTTCATCACCTTTGCGTCGCGGCGCATCCCCGCCGCCGAGGTCACGCTGCTGGCGCTCACCGAAACCGTGTTCGGCCCGGTCTGGGCATGGCTGATAGCCGGCGAGGTCCCGACGTGGCCGACCGTCTCCGGCGGCATCGTCGTCCTGGGGTGCGTCGCCGCCTATGCGCTGGTCGGACTCGGGCGCCGGCCCGCAGCCGTTCCGCCGCCGGGGTGATCACAGCTCGCCGTGGACCGCCTTGCGGGCGATCGCGGCGTATCTCCGCGCGCTGAACCGGATCGGGTTGGAGCCGGCGGAGGGATCGCGCACCGCCATCCGGCCGACCTCGTCCACCCGGTTGTCGCCGATGCCCATGTCGGCCAGCCGGTGCGGCATGCCGATCTCGGCCCGCAGGTCCACCACCCACTGCAGGAACCCGTTGAACCCGCGCTTGATGCCGAGATAGCGCGCCGCCTCGTCGATGACCGGCTTGATCGCGCGCCGGTTGGCCTTCAGCACGTACGGCATGATGACGGCGTTGAGCGTGCCATGGTGGGCGTCGTGCATGGCGCCGAACGGGTGCGACAGCGCGTGGATCGCACCCAGCCCGCGCTGGAACGCGGTGGCGCCCATCGCCGAGGCGACGAGCATGTGCGAGCGCGCCTCGAGGTCGCCGCCGTCGCCGACCGCCCGCGCTAGCCAGTTGCGCACTAGGCGCATGCCTTCCACCGCGATGCCGGCGGCCATCGGGTGGTAGCCGGGCGCACAGTAGGCTTCGAGGCAGTGGGCGAAGGCATCCATGCCGGTCGCCGCGGTCAGGCGGGGCGGCAGGCCGACGGTGAGTTCCGGGTCGGCGATCACGATCCGCGGCATCATCCGCGGATGGAAGATGATCTTCTTCTCGTGGGTGTCGTCGCGCGAGATGACCGACGCACGCCCGACCTCCGACCCGGTGCCGGCGGTGGTCGGCACCGCCACCACCGCCGCGATGGCGCCGGCATCGGCGCGGGTCCACCAGTCGCCGATGTCCTCGAAGTCCCAGATCGGCCGCGTCTGCCCCTGCATGAAGGCGATCGCCTTGCCGACGTCGAGGCCGCTGCCGCCACCGACCGCGACCACCCCGTCGTGGCCGCCGTCGCGGTATGCATCGACGCCCGCCCGCACGTTGGCTTCCACCGGGTTCGACTTAACGTCGCTGAACACCGCCACCGCAAGTCCGGCCGCCCGCAGCGCCTCCACCGCGGACGCCACCATCGGCATCGCGGCAAGTCCGGGATCGGTGACAAGCAGCGGCCGCGCCATGCCCGCCTCGAGGCAGGCCTGCGGCAGTTCGGCGATGCGTCCGGCGCCGAACCGGATGGTGGTCGGATAGTTCCAGTTGCCGGCGAGCGTCACGTCCCGGTTCTCCTCAGCTGGTGCGGATGCGCAGATGGAACGACTTCGGCCGCGTCAGCGCCTCGTAGCCGAGCCGCGACAGGGTCACGCCGCGGCCGGATTCCTTGACCCCGGTCCAGGCCAGCGCCGGATCGAGGTAGTCGCAACGGTTCATGAACACGGTCCCGGTGTCGAGCCGGGCGCCGATCGCCCTGGCGGCATCGACATCCCGGGTCCAGATCGCGGCGGTCAGCCCGTAGACGCTGTCGTTCATCAGTTCGACCGCCTCGTCGTCGCCCGAGACCGGCATGATGCCGACGACCGGGCCGAAGGTTTCCTCGGTCATCACCGCCATCTGGTGGTCGACGCCGGTGAGCACCTGCGGCGCCATGTAGGGCGTGCCGTCGCGGTCGGCGGCAAAGGCGCTGCGGTCGATGCAGGCGGTGGCACCGGCGCGGACGGCGCCGGCGATCTGGGCGCGGACGTTGTCCGCCGCCGCCGCCCGCACCATCGGGCCGAGCGTCGTCGCCGGGTCGAGCGGGTTGCCCAGCACGTACCGGCGCGCGAGGTCGACGAAACCGTCGACGAACGGCTCGTACACGTCGCGGTGGACGTAGATGCGTTCGATACCGCAGCACGACTGGCCGGAATTGAAGAACGCGCCGTCGACCAGGTTCTCCACCGCGTGCCCGAGGTCGCAGTCGGCGCGGACGTAGGCCGGATCCTTGCCGCCGAGCTCGAGGCCGACCGGGATGAACCGTCCCGCCGCCGCCGCCTCCATCGCCCGGCCGCCGGCGACCGAACCGGTGAAGCAGACCATGTCGACCAGCCCCGAGGCGATGATCCGCGCCGTCCGGTCGTGGTCCAGCACGAGATGCTGGAACACGCCCGCGGGCAGCCCCGCGCGATCGAATGCCGCCTGGAACCGTTCGGCGACCAGAAGCGTGCTGGTCGCGTGCTTGAGCACCACGGCGTTGCCGGCCATCAGCGCCGGGACCACCGCGTTGACGGCGGTGAGATACGGGTAGTTCCACGGCGCGACGACGAACACGATGCCGAGCGGCAGCCGCTCGATGCTGCGCGCGAAACCGTCCTTCGGCCCCGGGTCGACAGGCGCCAGCGCCTCCTCGGCGATGGCGATCATGTAGCGTGCCCGCTCCTCGAAGCCGCGCAGCTCGCCGCCGCCGAACTGCACCGGCCGGCCCATCTGCCAGGCGAGCTCCGGCACGATCTCGTCCTGCATGGCGAGCATCGCGTCGACCGCCTTCGAGCACAGCGCCGCCCGCTCCGCCACCGGCAGCCGGCGCCACGCCCGCTGGGCGGCCCGGGCCCGCTCGAAGCACGCCCCGACCTCCGCGTCGCCGGCGACCGGGCGCTCGGCGTAGAGGCTGCCGTCGACCGGGGAAATGCACTTCAGGGTCTGGCTCATGGATGGACGCCCGGAGGATCGTCAAAGCGGAAGCCGGCCGGTCCCCGGGGAGCGCCCCCGGGGACCGGCGGGAAGGCGTGTCAGGCGCTGCGGTAGGGAGGCCCCGCCTTGCGCATCAGGGCGTTGTAGTCGCGGAAGATCTGGACCACTTTCGCGCAGCGCTCGCTG
>CAZSNL010000154.1:0-5958 GCA_964608275.1 uncultured Hyphomicrobiales bacterium
CGGCCCGGTGATCGACGAGGATGCCCGCGCCCAGCTCGAGGCGCACACGCAGCGCATGGCCCGCGAGGCGAAGACGCTCGTCGACCAGCCGCTGCCGCCCGCCTGCGGCAACGGCTGCTATGTCTCTCCGGCGGCATACGAGATCGACAGGCTGAGCCGGCTGGAGCGCGAGGTGTTCGGGCCGATCCTCCACGTCATCCGGTTCGACGGCGACCGGCTGAACGAGGTCTGCGACGCGATCAACGCGACCGGCTACGGGCTCACCCTCGGCATCCACACCCGCATCGAGCGCACCGCCGACGAGGTGCGCCGCCGGGTCAGGGTCGGCAACATCTACGTCAACCGCAACCAGATCGGTGCCGTCGTCGGCGCCCAGCCGTTCGGCGGCGAGGGATTGTCCGGCACCGGCCCCAAGGCGGGCGGGCCGCACTATCTCTACCGGTTTGCGACCGAGCGGGTGGTGTCGGTCGACACCACCGCGTCCGGCGGCAACGCCGCGCTGATGTCGCTGGGAGCGGACGGCCGGGGGTGAGCTCTCCGGATGGGGCGGCATCGCCGGCCAGCCTTTCCGGCGCGGCCGGCTGGTACCATCTAAAGTGGATGCGGCGCGGCGGCCGCGCAGGCACGCAGTACCATGCAGGACGAACGACGCAGGACACCGGTACGAAAGGACGAGGCGAGGGAGGTGTCCCCGCGCAGCGAGATCGATGCGTTTCTCACCCGGGTCCGCTCGGCGCCAAAGCCGGTGGGTGGCGGGCACGGCCGGCTGATCTTCGCCATGGATGCCACCATGAGCCGGCAGCCGACGTGGGACAGGGCGCTCCAGATCCAGTCCGAGATGTTCAGGGAAGCCGGCCGGATCGGCGGGCTCGACGTCCAGCTGGTCTATTTCCGTGGCTTCGGCGAATGCCGGGCGAGCCGCTGGGTGAGCGACGCCGACCAGCTCGCCGGGCTGATGAGCCAGGTCGCCTGCCGTGGTGGCCATACCCAGATCCGCAAGGTGCTGCGCCATGTCCGTAACGAAGCCGGGAAGCATCGTGTCAGCGCCGTGGTTTACGTCGGCGACTGCATGGAGGAGAACGTCGATGAACTGTGCGCCATCGCTGGCGAGATCGGCCTCCTCGGGGTGCCGATGTTCATGTTCCAGGAGGGGTACGATCCGAGGGCCGAGACCGCGTTCCGCGAGATCGCCAGGCTGACGCGCGGCGCCTACTGCCGCTTCGATGCCGCCTCGGCGGCACAGCTGCGCGAACTGCTTTCGGCGGTCGCCGTCTACGCCGCCGGTGGCCGCGCCGCGCTCGCCGACTACACGAAGGCGAAGGGCGGCGGCGCCACGCTTCTTCTCGAACAGTTGAAATAGGCGCGGGCGCGACCGACCGGGCGGGTCATGGGCTTCCTTCTCCTCGGCATTTTCGCTCTCGCCGTACTGCTGCTGCTGGCGCAGTACCTGCAGCGAGCCAACCCGGCCGATCTTCTGCGCTCGCTGCGGCAGGCGGGGGGCTGGGCCTGCATTGCCATCGGCGCCATCCTTTCGATTGCCGGCCGACCGACGTTCGGCCTGCCGCTGCTGGCGATCGGCTTCGGCCTGCTCGGGCGACACCTCCCGTTCCTGGGCGGTGGCTTCTCATGGCCGGGAACCCGGTCTACCGGCCAGGCGTCGAGGGTGCGCACCGCGATGCTGGAGATGACGCTCGACCACGACAGCGGCGAGATGGACGGCGAGGTGATCGCCGGCCGGTTCGAGGGCAGGCGGCTGAGCGCGCTTGCGCTGGAAGAGCTGCTGGTGCTCTACGAGGAAGCCGAGCGCGTCGGCGACCAGAGCACGGCGCTGCTGGAGGCGTTTCTCGACCGCTATCATGCCGACTGGCGCGCCGGCGCCGGCCGCGCCGCGGGCGACGGCGAGGCGAGGGGACGGCCATCGGGCGGTGCGATGACGCGCGAGGAGGCCTACGAGGTGCTGGGGCTTGCGCCCGGTGCCAGCGAAGCCGACATCCGCCGGGCGCACAAGGTGCTGATGAAGCGCTTCCACCCCGACCAGGGCGGCTCGGACTATCTTGCCGCCAAGATCAACCAGGCGAAGGACACGCTGCTCGGCAGGCGCTGACCGGGAGTGCCCCGCGATCAGCCGTTGGGTGCCAGCGAGAAGCAGGGGATGCGCTGGCGCTTTAGCGCCGAGCAGGCGGCGCGCGCTGCGGCACCGTCCTCGAAGCCGGCGAAGCGGGCGCGATAGATCACCTTCTCGTCCTTGTAGAACGACTCGGTGAAGCCGTTCTTGTTGCCAAGCGGGCCGAGCCCCTTCGCCAGCACCTCCTCGAGCCGGCGGTTGGCATCCTCCTTGGTGAGGTAGGCGCCGACCTGGATCAGCCAGCCGGTGTGCTCGGGCGCATTGTCCTCGAGGCTGCCCTCGGCCTTTGCCGCTTCGATTGCGGCCTCCGCGCTGGCGGTTGCAGCGGCGGCGACCGGCACCGCCATGGAGGCCGCGACGACCGGCGCGCCGGTGGTCTCGGCGGAAGCGGTCTGCACCGGCTTGGGCATCGGAATCGGCGGCTGCTTGAGCTGCGCCAGCTTCGGCGGGCTGCCGGCAGCGGCGACCAGCGGGCTGTCGTTGCGACGCGTCGCCTTGGGGAAGGCGTTGTCGAGCATCGACATCATGTACTTGTTGCGGGTGGCGCCGGTGCGCCCGCCCATGACGACGCCGATCAGGTGCTTGCCGTCCCGCCTGACCGAGGCGGTCAGGTTGAAGCCGGAAGCGCGGATGTAGCCGGTCTTGACACCGTCGGTACCCTTGTAGCGGCCGATCAGCTTGTTGTGTGTCGGATAGGTCCGGCCCCTGAACGTGTAGCTGGGCAGCGAGAAGTAGTGGTAGTACTGCGGGAAGTCGGCTTGCAGGCGCAAGGCCAGCGTCGCCATGTCCCTGGCGGTGGTGACCTGCTGGTTGTCGGGCAGTCCGGAGGCGTTCCTGAACCGGGTCCGCGTCATCCCCAGGCGCTTGGCGGTCTGTGTCATCCGCTCGGCAAACCTCGATTCCGAGCCGGAAATGGCTTCTGCGACCGCGGCTGCGACATCGTTGGCGGACTTGGTCACCAGAAGGCCGATCGCATCCTCCACGCGCAGTGTCGATCCCGGCTTGAGGCCGATCTTGGACGGCGGCTGGGCGGCGGCATGGGCCGACATCGTGATCGGCGTATCCAGCTTCATCCGGCCTGCCTTGAGTTCCTCGAACAGGCAGTAGAGCGTCATGACCTTGGTGAGGGACGCCGGATAGCGCTGCGCATCGGCATTGCGGGCAAACAGGATCTTGCCGGTATGGGCATCCACCGTCAGCGCGGCAAAGCGGGGATTGGCGGCAGCCGGAGACGCGACGAACGATGCGGCAAGGACAAACGCGAGAATAAGTGCATTGTTGAGGAACCCGCAGCGGCCCCGCCCCGTTCGTTGGCGGAGCGCAATCATCACGACGTTCATTCAGCTACATCCCCGTCTTGATACGCAAACGTGTGTTATTGGTTTAGGAACGCGATCTAATGGCCAGAATGAGCGAGATTGTGGCAGCGGTGACAAAATTCCCGACGGCGTTCCGCCGCATCGGCGCTGTCGCTTGTCGGATCCCGCCTCCCGCAAGGCCTGGCCCAGGCACCGACTTGTCCCCTTGCGATGCATCCCGGCCACACGGCTGCGATCTTCACGGTTTCTCGTTACCAAACCGTAAAATTGTCTCCATTTCCCTCGGGTGCGAACGGGATTTTGTGCGATGCACAATTTTTCTTGACATCCATTGTGCGGTGCATATATCCGATGCTGCAGGGCAACAGCATACAGCCTCGCTAGGAGAGAATGGACATGATCAGGAACATCGAAGAGTTGCAGGCCATCGGCCGCGAGAACGTCGAGGCGGCTTTTGCCAGCGCCGCGGCGCTGACCAGGGGCTTGCAGTCGATCGCGACCGAGGTCGCCGATTTCCAGCGCAAGTCGGTGGAGGACACCGCCGCCGTCTGGGAGAAGGCGCTGGCCGCGAAGTCGTTCGAGAAGGCGGTAGAGGTACAGACCGAGTTCGCCAAGGGCGTCTACGAGGCCTATCTCGGCCGGGCGAACAAGATCAGCGAGATCTACCTGAACGCCGCCAAGGAGGCCCTCAAGCCGTTCGAGGCGCAGGTCGACAAGTTCGTCGGCAAGGCCACCGCCAAGAAGGCCGCCTGACCTCGCTTCGACCGAGTTTGCAAACGGCCCGGCGTGCCGCGTGCACGCCGGGCCGTTTGCGTTGCAGCCGACATTGGCATAAGGAATCCGCGCAATGTGAATTCTCTTGTCGCCATATCGGCTCTATATATATCGCATGGGCAGACGTCCGTGGAACAACGGAGGAGCACCGAAATCCAGTTCGCATACAAGGCCGTGGAACGGGGTCGAGATGTCGGATGACCAGAATGGCAACAGGGACCGCAGGAAGGGCAAGGGCGAAGTCGGTGTCATCACGCGCACCCGGACGCGCACCAAGAAGCCCAGCATGTACAAGGTCCTGTTGCTCAACGACGACTACACGCCGATGGAGTTCGTCGTGCATGTGCTGGAACGCTTCTTCAACAAGCCACGAGAGGAAGCGACGAGCATAATGCTTCACGTTCATCAGAAGGGTGTCGGGGTGTGCGGTGTCTATACCTATGAGGTGGCGGAGACCAAAGTGACGCAGGTCATGGATTTCGCCCGCCAGCATCAACATCCTTTGCAGTGCACAATGGAAAAGGAGTAGGTCCAACCGTGCCGACTTTCTCCCGCAGCCTGGAGCATGCTCTACATCGCGCGCTGGCACTCGCCAACGAGCGTAACCATGAGTATGCGACGCTCGAACACCTTCTTCTCGCGCTCGTCGACGACAACGACGCAGCCGCCGTCATGCGTGCCTGCAACGTCGATCTTGGTGTGCTTCGCCGCAATCTCGAAAGCTATGTGGATACCGAACTCGCCAGCCTGATCGTGGACGACGGCGAGGACGCCAAGCCCACCGCCGGATTCCAGCGCGTGATCCAGCGCGCCGTGATTCACGTCCAGTCGTCCGGCCGCGAGGAAGTGACCGGCGCCAACGTGCTGGTCGCGATATTCGCCGAACGGGAAAGCCACGCCGCCTATTTCCTGCAGGAGCAGGAGATGACGCGGTATGACGCGGTCAACTACATCAGCCACGGTATCGCCAAGCGGCCGGGCATGTCGGATACCCGCCCGGTGCGCGGCGTCGACGAGGAAACGACTGCGCACGAGGGCGAGGCCGACGGCAAGGAAGCCAGCGATGCCCTCGAGGCGTATTGCGTGAACCTCAACAAGAAGGCGCAGGAAGGCCGGATCGACCCGCTCATCGGCCGCGAGGCCGAGGTGGCGCGTACCGTCCAGGTGCTGTGCCGCCGGCAGAAGAACAACCCGCTGTTCGTCGGCGACCCCGGCGTTGGCAAGACGGCCATCGCCGAAGGCCTGGCGCGCAAGATCGTTCATGGTGACGTGCCCGAGGTGCTGCGCGGCAGCACCATCTTCCAGCTCGACATGGGCGCACTTCTCGCCGGCACGCGCTACCGCGGCGACTTCGAAGAGCGGATCAAGGCGGTCATCAAGGAGATCGAGCGCTATCCCGGCGCCATCATGTTCATTGACGAGATCCATACCGTCATCGGTGCCGGTGCGACTTCGGGCGGGGCGATGGATGCCTCCAACCTGCTCAAGCCGGCTCTTCAGAGCGGCACCCTCAGGTGCATGGGCTCGACCACCTACAAGGAGTACCGCCAGCACTTCGAAAAGGACCGGGCCCTGGTGCGGCGGTTCCAGAAGATCGACGTCAAGGAGCCGAGCGTTCCCGATACCATCAAGATCCTGAAGGGACTGAAGCCCTACTTCGAGGAGTTCCATCAGATCCGGTACACGAACGAGGCGATCCGGACCGCAGTCGAACTGTCCGCGAAGTAAATCAGCGACCGC
>CAZSNL010000155.1:0-842 GCA_964608275.1 uncultured Hyphomicrobiales bacterium
CCACGCCAGCGTTCTCGCCGGGGCCGCAGATCACCCAGGGCGCGCTGGTCGGCAGCCGTTTCAGCCAGCGCTTCGAGGACTTGTAGGAGCAGTGCTCGCTCCACATCACGGAGTAGATGCCGAGCTCGACCAGGTTCGGCTCGCGCCCGAGAATGGCGAGCAGCCGGTCATACTCGTCCGGCTTCAGCCCGTGCTCGGCGACGATCTCGGGTGTGATCGGAGGTTCGCCGGGACCGGCCGCCGGGCTCAAGACAGCGCCTCCACCAGGCCCTCGAACATCCGCCGACCGTCGGTGGAGCCGAGCGCCGGGTCGACCGCGTCCTCGGGGTGCGGCATCAGGCCCAGCACGTTGCGGCCCTCGTTCAGAATACCGGCGATGGCGTCGATGGAACCGTTCGGGTTGTGGACTGACTCCAGCTCGCCGTCCGGTCCGCAATAGCGGAAGGCGATCCGGTCCTCGTCCTGCAGCCGCGCCAGGGTGTCCGGGTCGGTGAAGTAATTGCCGTCGTGATGCGCAACCGGTACGCGGATCACATCGCCCGCATTGTAGCGGCGCGTGTAGATGCTGTCGCTGGTCTCCACCCGCAGGTGCGCGAACCGGCAGATGAACTTGAGGGTCGCGTTGCGCAGCAGCGCACCCGGCAGCAGCCCGGCCTCGGTCAGGATCTGGAAGCCGTTGCAGATGCCGAGCACCGGCGTGCCGCGCGCCGCCGCGGCCTTGACCTCGCGCAGGATCGGCGAGTGTGCGGCCATGGCGCCGGGCCGCAGATAGTCGCCGTAGGAGAAGCCGCCGGGCAGGACGATCAGATCGCACGCCGGCAGCTCCGTGTCCTGGTGCCAGA
>CAZSNL010000155.1:852-5793 GCA_964608275.1 uncultured Hyphomicrobiales bacterium
TCCACGTCGACCTCCCGGTTCGACCCGGGAAAGACGATGACCGCCGCCTTCATCGCACGATCTCGACGGCGTAGTCCTCGATCACCGGATTGGCCAGCAGCCGCCGGCACATGTCCTCGACCTGCGTTCGGGCCTGCGCCGGATCCGCGTCGGGCAGTTCGATCTCGACCACCTTGCCGGTGCGAACGTCGCCGATCCCTTCGAAACCGAGCCCGGCCAAGGCCCGGCCGATCGCCTGCCCCTCCGGATCGAGAACGCCCCGCTTGAGCGTCACATGCACGCGCGCCTTCATCGGACACTCACCCCGGCAAATGCGGACATATCTCTTCCCCGTCTTCCCCGGTCGCCGGGAGCGGGCGCGAGGCGGGGCCGGCGCGGCCCATTCCTCGCCCCCTTGCCGGAGGAGGATCGGGAAGGGGAAGATTGGGCCATTCCCCCCGGCGCGAGACGCATCACGCGGTCAGCTTCGGCTTCTTCGTGCCGGTCTGCGCCACCGGCGATTCCGGCAGCACGCTCAGCCGGCGCGCCACCTCCTGGTAGGCCTCGGCGACCCCGCCCATGTCCCTGCGGAAGCGGTCCTTGCCCATCACCTCGTTGGTCTTGAGATCCCACAGGCGGCAGGTATCCGGGCTGATCTCGTCGGCCAGCACGATGCGGACGTCGTCCTGCGTGTAGAGGCGGCCGAACTCGGCCCTGAAGTCGACCAGCTTGATGCCGGCGCCCAGGAAGAGGCCCGACAGGTAATCGTTGATCCGCAGGGCCAGATTGAACATGTCGTCCAGGTCCTGCGGCGTGGCCCAGCCGAAGGCGGTGATGTGCTCTTCGGTCACCAGTGGATCGCCGAGCTCGTCGGACTTGTAATGGTATTCGACGATCGAGCGCGGCAGCTGCACGCCCTCGGCGAGGCCGAAACGCTTGGCGAAGCTGCCGGCCGCGACATTGCGGACCACCACCGTGACCGGGATGATCTCGACCTCCCGGATGAGCTGCTCGCGCATGTTGAGGCGGCGGACGAAATGGGTGGGAATTCCCATCTCCTCCAGGCGCGCCATGATGTATTCGGAGATCCGGTTGTTCAGGACCCCCTTGCCGTCGATGATCCCGCGCTTCTGGTTGTTGAAGGCGGTGGTATCGTCCTTGAAATACTGGATCAGGGTACCCGGCTCCGGCCCCTCGAACAGAACCTTCGCCTTACCCTCGTAGATCCGTCTGCGGCGAGACATTTCTGCACTCGATTGCGATCGCGAGGCCCCGGCCAGCGCACGCTGCCGGGCGTTTTTGATATAGCAACGGGCGCCGCGCAAAACAACGACGGCCCGAGGGCCGCGCCGGTTAGAGCGGCACCCGCTCGTAGGGTCGGCGCTCGGGCCAGACGACGGAAAAGCGCCATACCGGTCGTCGGCTGGTGTCGGTGGCCGGCGGCAGGGCGATCAGCGAGCGCGAGACGGTGCCGAATCCCCAGTCCGTCGCCACGTGCATCGCGCCGTTGGGGTCCTCGTCGCCGGGCGGACGCTCGTCGCAGGCCAGCAGCCGTTCCCAGTCGGTCCAGTCGTCGTCGTCGGGATCCGGCGGTGTCGCCGCTGCGAAGCGCGGCAGGTAGAACCGCGTGCGCGCGGACGCCGCGACGTCGTTCCGGTCCCAGGCGGTCAGCATCGACAGGCCCTCGGGGAGCGGATGCACCTCCGGACGCCGCGGACCGGCGTCGCCGAGGCTCTTGAGCCAGAAGGCGTCCCGGTCGTCGGCCACGATCATGTTGAAGGCGCGGTAGGCCCGGGGATCGAGGTCGGCGAGCGCGGTCGCCGCCGCGGTCGCGTCGGCGTGGTCGAGCGCCTCGAGAACCAGCTCGCCGCGGCTGCGCTTGTTCGGGGCCGGCCCCAGGGCATGACGCCGGTTCAGAATCGCAGCGACCACCCCGGAATCGTTGATGCCCAGCCAGGTGCCGCCGGCCTGCTCGTCGAGTCCGGCGGTGACCTCGGGTCGATCCGGCCAGTGTCGTGCGGGCGGCCGCCACGGGCGCTCGACTGCCTCGTCCCGGTTCGCGCCGACGATCAGCGGCCAGGCATGACCGGGACGGCGCAGCAGGACGACGGTACACATGGGCGGATGCGGCCTCCTGTGTTGGTTTCGGTACCCGCGGCGCGTTGCGCTCGTTATAACCTGCGGCCGACGGCGATGCCATCCGCAGCCGCGGCGGCACCGCATTACCGCGACAGGGAGATTAGGGATGTCGACCTTCGACGAACGGCGCAACCAGTTCGAGACCAAATATAGTCGCGACGAGGAGTTACGCTTCCGGGTCAACGCCCGGCGCAACCGGCTGCTCGGCGAGTGGGCGGGGGAGCGCATGGGGTTGAGCGGCGACGAGCTGGCCGCCTATGCGCGCAGTGTCGTCGAGGCCGACTTCCAGAAGCCTGGCGACGCGGACGTGGTGGAAAAGGTTCTGGCCGATCTCACCGCAAGGGGCGTCGATATCGACGAGCGCCGTTTGCGCCGTCGGATGGAGGAGCTGCTCGAGACGGCCAAGCAGCAGATCATGGCGGAGTAGGGAAGGGCTGGCGGGGCGGGTGGCACGCCGCCCCGCGCCGGCCGTGCCTCACCACGCCCGGACCGGGCCGACGTCGACGTGCACGAAATTGGAGCTCGGATAGTAGCCGACGCCGCCGTTCTGCAATTTCAAAGCCGCGCGCCGGACCTGGATCAGCTCGCGCCCGGGTACCCGGAGATCGATTGCCATGCCGCGCATGTGGTAGCTGTTGCGTGCGACCCGGCTGCTTTTGGCGCGGAGCATTTCGTTGGTCTTGGGCGAGCGATAGCCGGAGATGACCTCGTACGGCTTGTCGGTCTCGAGCGTCTTATTGAGCGCGTGCAGAAGATCGAGGAGGTTGCGGTCGATCGGTTTTATCTGATCTGTACGGAAATCCCGTAGAATTCGATTGATGTCTTCCAGACCATCGCGAAGATACTTGCCGTTGCGCCAGTAGACCGCTTTGAGCTTTTCGCCGGTGTGCAGGTTATCGAACCTTAGCGCCCGTTCTCCTCTGACAGCCTTATCCGAAGTTGCCGAGCGGGATGCGTTTGCGAGTGCCGTGACGGGGCTGAGGGTGAGGGCGGCGGCGCCGCCAAATTTGAGGAAACTGCGACGGCTGACGGCGCGGTCAAGCGGCAATGGTCCTGACTCCCGATACTGGCAGAACTTTGTGAGCTTAGGAACCTTTTCAGTGATCGTTTGTTGGGAGCCGGATAGCATGTCGGCAATGTGTATCTCAACCCGGAAAATTTCGGTTAATGGGCCCGGAATCGCTTGACTCCGGCGGCCCGACTCGGTCCTGTCGATAAGTTCGTCGGCGCGCCCGGCCTGTCCGCGCCGCCGCTGCGGTCGTTGGCCGTGCTCCGTTGCTGCCCCCATTGTGGTAGTCTCGGCCGGTGGGCGCGCGACGGTGTCGCGCCGGATGCGGGGAGGGGGCGTCGATGTTGCTCGAGCACTGGCTGGCCTTCGCCGCGGCCTCGGCGGTGGTCCTGGCGATTCCGGGGCCGACCGTGCTGCTGGTCGTGTCCTATGCGCTCGGCCATGGCCGACGCTTCGCGGCGGCGACGGTCGCCGGGGTGGCGCTCGGGGATTTCACGGCCATGACGGCCTCGATGCTCGGGCTCGGCGCGCTGCTCGCCACTTCGGCGTCCCTGTTCACGCTGCTGAAATGGCTCGGGGCGGCCTATCTCGTCTATCTCGGGATCAAGCTCTGGCGGGCTCCGGTTGCGCTGCCGGACGGTGCCGCGCTCCCGGCGTCCGCGGCCGGTCGTCGCGTTTTCCTGCACGCCTTCGCCGTCACAGCGCTGAATCCGAAGAGCATCGTCTTCTTCGTCGCGTTCCTGCCGCAGTTCCTGGTCGCATCCGCGCCGGTCCTGCCGCAGATGGTCGTGTTCGAGGCGACCTTCCTCGTACTCGCGACGCTCAACGCGCTCGCCTATGCGCTGCTGGCCTCCGGCGCCCGCCGGGCGATCCGCCGGCCGTCGCTTCAGCGCGCGGTCAACCGGCTCGGTGGCTCGGCGCTGGTAGGCGCAGGGGTGCTGACCGTGGTTTGGCGCCGCGCCGCCGCCTGAGAGGTGGCAGCGGGTCAGGCGCTGCCGAATACGCGCGCGAAGATCGTGTCGACGTGCCGTAGCTGCCGGCCAAGATCGAACAGGCCGTCGAGCTCTGCCGCCGGCAGCCGAGCCGCGACTTGCGGGTCCTGTTTCAGAAGGTCGGCGAAGCTGCCGCCCTCGCGCCAGACGCGCATCGCACAGGACTGGACGGTGCGATAGGCGTCCTCACGGCTCATACCGGCCTGGGTCAACGCCAGCAGGACCTGCTGCGAGAAGACCAGTCCGCCGAGCCGGTCCAGATTGCGGCGCATGTTCTCCGGATAAACGACGAGCCGGTCGATGAGGCCGACCAGCCGGTTGAGCGCGAAATCCAGCGTCACGGTGGCGTCGGGCGCGATCATCCGCTCGACCGAGGAGTGCGAGATGTCGCGCTCGTGCCACAGCGCCACGTTCTCGAGCGCCGGAATCACGGCGCTGCGGACGACGCGCGCAAGCCCGGTCAGGTTCTCGCTCAGGATCGGATTGCGCTTGTGTGGCATCGCCGACGAGCCCTTCTGGCCGGCCTCGAACGGCTCCTCCGCCTCCAGCACCTCGGTCCGCTGCAGATGCCGGATCTCGACGGCCAGCCGCTCCACGCCGCTGGCGATCACGGCCAGCACGGCGAAAAACATCGCGTGCCGGTCGCGCGGGATCACCTGGGTCGAGACCGGCTCGACCGCCAGCCCCATCTTCTCGGCGACATGCCGTTCCACGAACGGATCGATGCTGGCGAAGGTGCCGACCGGGCCGGAGATGGCGCAGGTCGCGATCTCCGCGCGCGCCGCCTCCAGCCGCGCCCGGTTGCGGGCGAACTCCGCGTAG
>CAZSNL010000156.1:0-5734 GCA_964608275.1 uncultured Hyphomicrobiales bacterium
ATCTTGTGCGAGCCGGTGTGGTTGAGCTCGTCGCGCTTGAAGTAGATCTTCGCGCCGCCGAAGTGCCGCGTCAGGCGTTCGGCAAAGTAGAGCGGGCTTGGCCGGCCGGCGTAGTGGCGGTTGAGCGCGTCGAGTTCGCGCGCGAAATTCGGGTCGGACTTGGCCTCTGTGTAGGCCTGTTCAAGGTCTAGGATGAGCGGCATCAGCGTCTCGGCGACGAACCGCCCGCCGTAGGTCCCGAAGTGGCCGCCCTCGTCGGGGCCCGCCCGGTAGGTGTTGGGTGTGGTTTCTTTCACGATGATGTCGGACGCTCCGCTTCGATGCCCGCGTTGTCGCCGGCAAGTTCTAGTCCCTTCGCGACGGCAATGAAACGCCTGATCGCCGCCGGGTCCTTCCGCCCCGGCGCCCGTTCGACGCCCGACGACACGTCGACGATCGGCGGTCGTGCGATGCGGATCGCCTCGCGAACGTTTCTTTCGTCGAGGCCGCCGGACAGCATGAACACCGTTCGCCGCGGGACGCGGTTCATCAGCGACCAGTCAAACGCGACGCCGTTGCCGCCCGGCAGCGACCGGTCGAGGTGCTCCGGAGCCCGCGCATCGAAGAGCAGCATGTGCGCGATGCCGTCGTATGCCGCGGCTGCCTCGATGTCGGCCGCATCGCTGACCTTGATCGCCTTGATCACCGGTACGCCGAAATGGCGGGCGACATGCGCGATCCGCTCCGGTGTCTCGCTTCCGTGCGCCTGGATGTAATCCGGTGCGACGGCGTCGACGATCGCGGCGAGTTCCTCGTCGGTGGCATCGACGGTGAGAGCCACTTTGTCGATACCCGCCGGTACCCGGCGCGCCAGTGCGCGCGCGGCGTCATGGGAGAGGTGTCGCGGGCTCGGCGCATAAAAGACGAAGCCGACCATGTCGGTGCCCGCATCGATGGCGGCGCCGAGTGTCTCGGCATCGTTCAATCCGCAGATCTTGACCCGTACGCCCGTCATGGCTCCTCGTTCACGCGCATCCGTTCCGCGGCGCGGCATTCGGCCAGGATGGCATTCGCTGCGGCGACCGGATCGGCCGCCGCGGTTATTGGCCGGCCGACCACCAGGATGTCGGCGCCGCTGTCGATTGCCGAGCGCGGGTCGGCAATCCGCTTCTGGTCGCCGGCCGCCGCGCTCGCCGGCCGGATCCCCGGCACGACCGTGAGGAAGTCGGTTCCCAGCCGCTGCCTGATCGCCGCCGTGTCGCCCGTGGCGCATACCGCGCCGTCGAGCCCCGCCTCCGCCGCCAGTGCGGCCAGCCTGAGCGCCAGGTCGCTCGCCGTCCGTCCCCCGCCCATGTGGAAGCCAATGGCCTCGAGATCAAGCTCCTCGAGGCTGGTGAGCACCGTAACCGCGACCACGCGCGGCGCGTCCTTCCCCGCCTCGTCGGCCGCCGTGCGGGCCGCCCGCATCATCGCCGGCCCGCCGGTCGCGTGCAGGTCGATGATTGCCGGCCGCAGCGGCAGCACGGCGCGGATGGCCGCGGCGACGGTGTTGGGAATGTCGTGCAGCTTGAGGTCGAGGAAGACCGGCAGGCCGGACTGCGCTATCCGCCGGTAGCCGTCGGCGCCGTGGGTGTGGAACAGCTCCATCCCGATCTTGATGCCGCCGATCGCGCCGCGCAGGTCGTGCGCAAGTGCCGCCGCCCGTTCGAGGTCGGTGGTGTCCAGCGCGCAGAAGATCGGATTTTCGAAACGAGACATGGCGCACGGGCTGAGACTGCGGATGCGGTCGTTCCGGCGTCCGTCGCGGGACGATGATCCGGCCCGCGGGCGGATCTCCCCGCGCCGGACTGCGGTGTTCGCCGGAAACGGCAGCGCAAGACCTTTACCCCCCGCAGCCGCAGGAGAGCAAGCGTTGGACCTCGCCGAGCTCGGCGTGGATCACGTCCCAGCCGTCGCCGAATGCGTACGCGCCGTGCAGCACGATCCCCATCACCCCGTCGCGGTCGAGGTCGAGCACCGCCACCACGGTGTTCTCCCACAATAGGCTCGGCCCGTCGCTGTCCTCGGCGGTGACCTCCGCCCGTATCGCCAGCGGCTGCCGTATCGCGTCGTCGCCGGTCACCAGCAGCACCGAGTATTCGCCCTTGCGGGCGTTCTCGTAGCGGGTGTTGACGGCATTGATCAGGCGCTCGGCCGTGCCGTCGCCATCGAGGTCGGTGCGCACGACCTGCTTCAGCACCACCTCCGGCTCGTCGATGCCGAGCCCGGCCACGAAGCGCCGCACCACGTCCGCCGCCTCACCGTCGTCGAGCGGCAGCACCTCCAGATGGTTCGGCAGCATCCGCTGCACGTCGACGGCGCTGCCTGCGACCGCCACCTGCAGGCGGTCCATCAGGTTCGCCGCCCCCGCGAGGTCCTGCTGGTAGGCATCGGCGCATTCCTCGCCGGCCGGTTCGGGAACCGGCTCGCCGACCGACACCGCGCCGCCACGGACCTCATCCAGTGCCACCAGCGCATAGGCCTCGCCGGGACGCATGCGGGTGGCGACCGCCTCGGCGGCGACGAGCCGGCCGTCGCTGATCCCGCCCAGCACGCAGGTGAGTCCTTCCGGGGTGACGCCGATCGCCGCCCGCACCGACATCTGCGGCTCCTGCGCGGCGGCCGTTGCCGCGGCCAGGGACGCCGCGGCTGCCGTCAGCAGGGTCGCGATGCGGGTCATCGACAGCGTTCGTAGAGCAGGATCGCCACCGCGAGGTCCTCGATGGCGGTGCCGACCGACTTGAAGGCGGTGATCTCGTCGGCCGCGGTGCGCCCCCGCACCCGTCCCGCCGTCAGGTCGAACAGGTCGCCCACGATGTCACCCTCGGCGATGGCGCCCGACTTCAGCGGCTGCACCACGTCGCCACCCTCGCTCAGCGCACCCTCCCGGGTGTCGACAAAAATGCGCGCCCGGCGCATCACCTCATCGTCGCTCTCGCGCAGGTCCGGCCGGTAGGCGCCGACAAGGTCGACGTGGGTTCCGGGCCTGAGCAGCGCCCCCTTGACCAGCGGCCGGTCGGACATGGTGGAACAGGTGACGATGTCGGCCTGGCCGACCGCGGCATCGAGATCGTCGACCGCCTTCGCCTCCATTCCCTCGCCGCGCAGCGTTTCGGCAAGCGCCCTCGCCTTGTCGCCGTTGCGGTTCCACACCATCACGTCGCGGATCGGCCGCACCGAGGCGTGGGCGCGGACGAGGCACGGCGCGAGTGCGCCTGCGCCGACGCAGAGCAGCGTCGAGGCGTCCTCGCGGGCGAGGTACCGCGCCGCCAGAGCCGAGGCCGACGCCGTGCGGCGGACGGTCAGCTCCGGCGCGTCGATCATTGCGAGCGGCCGCCCGGTCGTGCCGGACATCAGGATGTAGACGCCGAGGATAGTCGGCTCGCCGGCCGCCTCGTTGCCGGGAAAGATCGTCACCTGCTTGAGGCCGATGTACCGCGACGCCGGGTCGACGGCGTCGGTCATCCGGGTCCACGCCGGCATCAGCAGCAGCGTGGCGTCCGGCTGGCCCGGCCGGGCGATCGGGTGGTGGTGCCGCAGCGGCACCTCGAAGTCCCCGCGGAACGCGGCCTCGATGCTGTCCACGAGATCCGGATAACCGGCCGTGCGGTTCATGTCGTTGGCGTCGATGGTAATCATTCCCGACCTGTCATCTCCTTGTAGGTGGCCGAAGGATCCTGGCGGGCCGAAGCGGGAAGCAGGCCGGACCGGCGCTCTGCCTCGCGCCGCGCCCGGTCGCGCTCGAACCTGAGGCGGGCATTCTCCGCCCGCGCCGAGCGCGCCGCCTTGCGCCACCGTCCCTGGCTCAGCCACGAGGCGATGCCGCCGGCGAGCATGCCGGCAAAGGCTGCCGCCAGCAGCAGCGCGTAGAGCGGCACGTCGAATGCGAGCAGCGGCGCGTCGGCGGAGAACGGGTCGAGCGAGAACCGCACGGAATGCCGGTTGGCCACCGCCAGGCCGACCACCACGACGGCGACCGGCAGGCCGATGAGCCACGAAACGATCCTCTTCACCCGTTGCGCTCCGCGCCCGCGGGACGGCGCCGCCTAGCTGGTTCCGGATTCGGGGTTCAGTCGCTCGCGCAGTTCCTTGCCGGTCTTGAAGAACGGCACCCGCTTGGCCGACACCTTCACCGGGTCGCCGGTGCGCGGGTTGCGGCCGATCCGGGCCGGGCGTTCCTTGACCGAGAAGGCTCCGAAGCCGCGCAGTTCCACCCGGTCGCCGCGTGCGAGCGCATGGCCGATCTCGTCGAAGATGGTATTGATGATGCGCTCGACGTCGCGCTGGTAGAGATGCGGGTTCTCCTGCGCGATACGCTGGATGAGTTCCGACTTGATCATGGTGCCCACCCCGCCTCATTCCCCGTCCGCGGTGCGGGTCAGGGATTATCTAGCGGTCAGGCTGCCAAACCGAAACCAGTCCGTCAAGACTAAGTCTCTCTGCCCTAAGCGCTTTTTGCCCCATAGTGACAAATTGGACGACGCCGTCGAGGCCGACCGCGTCGAGCACCCTCGTCACCGCCAGTTCGACCACCGACCAGTCGGACGTCTGCTCGGGCACCCAGTCGACGACCTTGAGGTCGCCGTCGACCCCCTGCGTCGCCAGCCACTCGACCGCCGCTTCCTCGCCGCCGATCGCATCGACCAGCTTCGCGGCGAGCGCCTGGCGTCCGGTGTAGACCCGGCCGTCGGAGACCGCGCGCGCCTCGGCATCGGCCAGCGGCCGCCGGTCGGCGACCAGCCCGACGAACCATTCGTAGGAGTCGCGCACCATCTGCTCGGTCACCCGCACCGCCTCCGGTGACGCCTTGGAGAACGGCGACGGCTCGGCCTTCAGCGGGCCGCTCTTCACCTCGCCGACGCTGACGCCCAGCCGCTCGATCAGTTCGGAGAACTCCGCCCACTGGAACACCACGCCGATCGAGCCGGTGATGGTGTTGCCGCGCGCCACGATGTGGTCGGCGGCGAGTGCCGCGATGTAGCCACCGGATGCCGCCACCGTCCCCATCACGGCAACCACCGGCTTCTCGGCGGCGACCTCGCGGATCGCCTCGTACAGCGCCTCGGCGCCGGCGGTGGTGCCGCCGGGGCTGTCGATCCTGAGGATCAGCGCCTTCGCCCGGTCGGCGCGGGCGATCCGGTCCAGCAGCTCCTGCTGGCGGCGGTCGTCGGTGATGATGCCATCGATGGTGACCCGCGCGATGTGGTCGCGGAACCCGAACCCGGCGTCGCCGCCGCGGGCGATCGCGACCCCCAGCACCACCGCCACCGCGATGGCGGCGATGCCGAGCACCCGCCACAGCCCGAGGCGCCGCTTCAGGCGCCGGCGGTCGGTCAGGAGATCGGCGTCGAGCGACATGCGCGTCAGCCGCCGGCCGGCGCGATGCAGCCGGCCGCCGCAATGCGGCAGCCGGCATGCAGTGCTCGTGGTCGCGGCATCGGCATGGTCACTCCCGCGCGCCGTTCACCGGTTGCATATCCGGCCGTCGGCGGCGGCCCCGCCGGCAGGGCCGGGCGCTACTCCGTCTTGTCGTCGGATGCCGCCGGCTCGTCCTCGGCGGCGTCGCCGTCGTCGCCCTCGCCGGCATCGCTGTCGTCACTCTCGGCGGCGGCCTGCGCGTCCTTCTGCGCCCGGTTCAGCGCCGCGCCCAGGATATCGCCCAGCGAGGCGCCGGAGTCGGTCGAGCCGTACTGGGCCACCGCTTCCTTCTCCTCGG
>CAZSNL010000157.1:0-5713 GCA_964608275.1 uncultured Hyphomicrobiales bacterium
CCAGCGTGCCCGGCTCGGCATCGGCTACCTGCCGCAGGAGGCCTCGATTTTCCGGGGCCTCACGGTCGAGGACAACATTCGCGCGGTTCTCGAGGTGGTGGATGGGAACCGAGCGCGGCGTGAGGGTGTGTTGAATGGTCTACTCGAGGAGTTTGGAATCACCCATCTCAGGCGTACGCCGGCTGTTGCGCTGTCTGGGGGAGAGCGCCGGCGGGTGGAGATTGCACGGGCCCTCGCTGCCCGACCCTCTTTCATGCTCCTCGACGAGCCGTTCGCCGGGATTGACCCAATTGCGATCGGCGATATCCGCAACATGGTGCGACACCTCACCGATCGGGGAATCGGGGTGCTTATTACGGATCATAACGTGCGAGAAACACTCGAACTCATCGATCGCGCTCTGATCATCCACGACGGCCGGGTGCTGATGGAAGGCACCCCCGACGAGATCGTCGGCAACCGCGACGTGCGGCGCCTGTATCTCGGCGACAGCTTCAGCATGTAGGCCGATGGCTGCCGACCGCCTTCCGTCCACATCCCCAAGGCCGGAGCGGCCCGTCCGGCGGAGCCCACCATGGCGCTGACGCCCAAGCTCGAACTGCGGCAGAGCCAGGGCCTGGTGATGACGCCGCAGCTGCAGCAGGCGATCAAGCTGCTGCAGATGTCGAACCTCGAACTCGCCGCCTACGTCGAGGCCGAACTCGAACGCAACCCGCTGCTCGAACGCGAAGACGGCGACGCCGTCGCCGACGCCGCGCCGGAGATCGAGCCGCGGGACGAGTCGGCCCGCGACGGCGCCGATGCCGCCGACGCATTCGACACCGGCGCCGACCCGATCGACCCCGTTTTCGTAGACGGCGGCGCGCGCCGGCCGGCGCCGGCCGGCGGCGCGGCCGGCGCCGTGGGCACGCCCGATTCGGGCTGGTCGTCGGTGCGCGCCGGCCCCGGCGGCTTCGACGGCGAGGGCTTCGACCTCGAGGCGATGATCGCGTCCGAAACGTCGCTGTGGGACCACCTGACCGAGCAGCTCAACATCGCCATCACCGATCCGGCCGAGCGGCTGATCGGTTCGCACCTCATCGGCCTCGTCAACGAGGCCGGCTACCTCACCGCCGACACGGCCCAGGTGGCCGAACAGCTCGGCACCAGCGAAGCGGCCGTCGTCGCCGTGCTGACCCGGCTGCAGGCGTTCGACCCGCCCGGAATATGCGCGCGCACGGTGGCGGAATGCCTCGCCCTGCAGCTCAAGGAACGCAACCGCCTCGATCCGGCGATGGGCTGCCTGCTCGACAACCTGGAACTGCTGGCCCGGCACGACCTTGCCGCCCTGCAGCGCAAGTGCGGGGTCGACCAGGACGACCTCAGGGACATGATCGCCGAGATCCGGGAGCTCAACCCGAAGCCCGGCAACGCGTTCGGCGCGGTCACGGTGCAGACCGTCATCCCCGACGTGGTGGTGCGGCAGCGGGCCGACGGCGGCTGGGCGATCGAGCTCAACAACGACACCCTGCCGCGGGTGCTGGTGGACAACCGCTACTATGCCGAGGTCGATGCCGCGACGACCCGCGAGGAGGACCGGGTCTACCTCGCCGAGGCGCTCGCCAACGCCAACTGGCTGGTGAGGAGCCTCGACCAGCGCGCCCGCACCATCCTCAAGGTGGCGCGCGAGATCGTGCGCCAGCAGGACGGGTTCCTCGCCTACGGCATCGAGCACCTGCGGCCGCTCAACCTGCGCACCGTGGCCGACGCCATCGGCATGCACGAATCGACGGTCAGCCGGGTGACCGCCAACAAGTACATCTCGACGCCGCGCGGCATCTTCGAGCTGAAATACTTCTTCTCGTCCGCCGTCGGCGGCGAGAACGGCGAATCGCATTCCGCCGAAGCGGTCCGCCACCGGATCAAGCAGCTCATCGACGGCGAGAGCCCCGCCAACGTGCTGTCGGACGACCGCATCGTCGAACTGCTGCGCGACGCGGGAATCGAGATCGCCCGCCGCACCGTGGCGAAATACCGCGAGGCGCTCGGCATCCCGTCATCGGTCGAAAGGCGGCGCAAGGCCAGGGCCTGCGCCTGACCAGCGTCCCGTGCCGGCCGCGGACGGGCCGCCGTCGCGGCACGGACGATATCAACAGGCCGCCGGCGCGGCGGTTGACTTCCGGGATAGGCGTGACTAGGTTCCGCCGGACCGCACAAACAGAGGTGGTGCGGCATCCGCGCCGATGTGATTGAAGCCGGCGCTTTCGGCAACCAGCTACCGCTCTAGCATGATATCGCAGGAACTACCGGAAGCTTCGGCGGCCTAGTCCGCCCACACGGCCACAAGTTGGCTCAGGGCCGGTTCATGCAGGTAAAGCTCTCGGACAGATACGAGGATTTTGGCGAGACCCATCGATCGGTCGCCGCCCGCGGCAGATTGCATGCCGCATCGCGGCGGGACGACGACAGGGATGGCGGCCCAGGTTCCGCCGGCCGGCGGAGCTGAGCCATGTCGGTAAGCCCGTTGCAGTCGCAGGTACGGGCCAACGAGGAATGTCAATCCATGCAGCTCACGGATTTGCTAACCATCGAGGCTGTCGTGCCGTCGCTGAAGGCCGGCAGCAAGAAGCAGGCCCTGCAGGAGCTTTCCCAGGTGGCGGCCAGGATCACCGGCCTGCCTGCGCGCGACATCTTCGAGACCCTGCTGCAGCGGGAGAAGCTGGGCTCGACCGGCCTCGGCCAGGGCATCGCCATCCCGCACGGCAAGATGCCGGACCTCGACCGGCTCTACGCGGTGTTCGCCCGCGCCGAGACGCCGATCGAGTTCGACTCGCTCGACGACCAGCCGGTCGACCTGATTTTCCTGCTGCTGGCGCCGGAGAGCGCCGGCGCCGACCACCTCAAGGCGCTGGCCCGCATTTCGCGGCTGCTGCGCGACCAGGTGGTCGTCACCAAGCTGAGGGGCTCCGACAACGCGGAAGCGCTGTACTCGATCCTTACCGAACCCGCCGCCTCGCACGCCGCCTGACACGCCCGGCGGCGCGCGCCGGCGCGTCCGCTTAGTGGACGCTTACCGGGTGGAGATCCTTCTCCAGCGCGTCGGCGAAGACGGCTGCCCGGCTGTCGCCGATGGCCATGCAGGTGCCATCGGCCGCGTGCAGCGTGTAGACGGTGCGACCCGCCACAATCTCGCTGCGGATGCCAAACATCTCGGCAGCCTTCTCGCCCGGCATCTCACGGATATAGCCGACCTCGCCGCCGCCGAGCATGGCGAATTCGGCATCGCTCATCCGAGCCCTGGGTGCAGACTGCGTCCGGTCCATTTCGCTCTTCCTCTCTCTAGACGACCTTTCAGCCGACGTCGCGGATCTCGATGGTGCGGGTGACCTTCTCCGGCTCCTGGCGCTGCAGGTCTATCGACAGCAGCCCGTTCTCCAGCGAAGCCTGGCTCACCTCCAGCCCGTCGGCCAACACGAAAGCGCGCTGGAACTGCCTCGCGGCGATGCCGCGATGAAGGTAGGTGCGCCCTTCCTCCTCGGCGCGACGACCGCGGACCACGAGCTGGTTGTCCTCGATCGTGACCTGGAGGTCGTCGCGGTCGAACCCGGCCACCGCAAGGGTGATACGGAACCGTTCGCCGTGGCCGTCGGCGCCTGCCATCTTCTCTATGTTGTAGGGAGGATAACCGTCGCCCGATGACTTTGCTGCGCGCTCGAGCATCCGCTCGATCTCATCGAAGCCCAGCAGCAGGGGGCTGCCGAATGCAGGAAATCGTGACATGGACCAAAGCCCTTTCTCGCAAAGCAGCTTCTCCTCGCGCCGACGACGGGCACCGGTGTCCGGCTGCCGTCCGCCGGGTGGCCCGCGAAGGCGGCACCACACGCGCGTTTCAGTGTCCCAGATATGGGCCGTTCAGGCGGCAAATCAAGTTTGCGGGCGGGGCCGGAGGGGATGGAGGGGCCCACTCCATGATGACATCAGGCACCGTAGAGCCGCGGAAATCCGGGGAACGGCAACCGCGCCGGCGACTGCTCTCATCCGAGGGCGCCGATTCCACCGACGGAAGGACTCTTCCATATGGTTTGTCTTCGATATCGCGTTTCGGCGTGACCCCGCACGCCGACTGGGTGTACCCGTATTGATAGCGGCATACAGGATAATGCCAGCACAAATCGCAGGATAACGATCGAGTTCGCAACTGCCTGCCCGCAGGGCGCAGGCAGCACCACGAACCCCACGATCGGCGTCAATCCGATTTGGCAGCACCATGACGGCGTTCCGGCTCTGGGTCTTCGGTTGTTCCCATCTCACCAAGGACATCAGGAAGGGGCGCGAATCATTGGCCGACGCCATCCGCCATTCCAAGTCGGCCGCGTTCGGCGGCTGGGACGCAGCGATCGACCTCGGAGACCATCACGGCGGCGTCAACAACACGCCGACGAACCGCGACGGGCATGAAGTCGTCCGCCAGTTCGGCGCGCTCACGAGCCACCCCAGAGAGGCCATCTATTCCGTCCAGGGCAACCACGACAGGCAAGGCCCCGGCGAACCGCCCGGCTGGTGGTTCCGCATGTACGTGGACCCGATGGGCGAGAACCCGCACACGTCAGGCGTCAATGCCAACAATCGTCCCTACCCTGTCTCGGGCACATGGGAGCGGTACAAGTGGCAGGCGGGCAACATCGTCTTTCTCATGATCAGCGACGTGACGCGGCCCGAAACCAACCTGCGCGGGGCGCTCGGAGGCGACCCCGGCGGCGTCTACACCCAGGAGACGTTCGACTGGTGGAGAGAGCAGGTGGAGACGTACCGGGGCGGGCCGGAAATCGTCGTCACCTGCCATCATTACCTGCCCAGGAACACGACGATCTGCACCGGAGACTTCGAGGGCGGGCAACTCGACTCCCACGGCATATATGATGGCATCTATCATGGCGCCGGACGCGACCCGAAAGGCTCGGGCCGCCTGCACTGGAAGGGCGAGCAGGCCGACGCGACCGACTTCATCGATCATATAGCGTCAAACCCCGGCGATGTGGCCCTGTGGCTGGGCGCCCACACGCACGCCCGACCCGGCACGGTGATCAACGGCCGCACGCTGAGAGCGCACCTGCACGGCTGCCACTTCGTGAACTGTGCCGGACTGACGAAGCACCACGGCAGGGCCGCCCATCAGGTTCCCCGTTCACGCCTGTTCATATTCGAAGATGGCAGCGACGCGGTCGTGGTGCGAAACTGGTACCACGACACGAGCCACGCGCCGACGGTGGGCTGGCATGGCGACGACGAGATCCTGCGCCTCGCCAGGAGAATATCGCTCTGCCCTGCAGGGAAAGACCGTCACGCGGCCGGACGGGTCATCGGGGGATTGGTGGAGCCAGGGGGAGTCGAACCCCCGACCTCTTGAATGCCATTCAAGCGCTCTCCCAACTGAGCTATGGCCCCGAAGTGCATCGGCCGGATCAGGCCATCCAGTCGCCGTCACGGCGCCGGCGGCCTCTACGAATCCCGCCGTTGCCGCGGGAAGGTATGGCGACCGGCGGCGATGTTCAAGTGAAACTTCCCGCCGGGACCGGCCGATCGCCTCGCCGGCGGGCACATCCTTGCGTTGGCGTCCTCGCGCTCCGTGACGCCGGGGCGTGGAGAGGCCGGCGTCCATATCCGGCCTTCGGGGCGAAGCGCCCGAGGATCGCGAGGACGCGGGAGGCACGGTATGCCGCGCGATCCCGTGTCT
>CAZSNL010000158.1:0-5676 GCA_964608275.1 uncultured Hyphomicrobiales bacterium
CTTTGATTCCGAGATCCAGATCTCGGCGCTGCGCAACTTCAAGTGGGAGAACGTCAAGCCGCAGGTCGACGAGGTCGTCTTCCCCGACGGCAAGCGCCTCATCGTCCTCGCCGAGGGCCGGCTGGTGAACCTCGGCTGCGCAACCGGCCACCCGAGCTTCGTGATGAGTGCGTCGTTCACCAACCAGGTGCTGGCCCAGATCGAGCTGTGGACCAATCACCGCAACTACGAACGCAAGGTCTACGTGCTGCCCAAGCACCTCGACGAGAAGGTTGCCGCGCTGCATCTGGCGCGATTGGGAGCCAAGCTGACGAAGCTCAGCGACGACCAGGCCGAGTACCTGGGCATCTCGCCCGAAGGTCCCTTCAAGCCCGACTACTATCGCTACTGAGCGGCGGGAATATCCCGCCATCTTCCGGGCCGCCGGCCATGTGATGGAGGACGCTGCCGGATTGCGGCAGATCCTTCGGGCGGCGCGTCAGTCCGCGTCGGTCCCCGGCAGCTCGTCCTCGGCAATGCCGTAGTCGCGCACCGCCGCCTGTCGCGAGACATAGCCGTTCTCGACGTCGCGGAGCACCTGTTCGCGGTCGCGCCTCAAGGGATTGCCGTAACCGGCACCGCCTGGCAGCGACAGCCTCACCCTCCTGCCGGCCGGTATCGCCTGTTTGCCCTTGCCGCGCAGCGGGGTGCCGTCGTCCAGTGCGATCTCGGTCGCACCTCCAGGCTTGCCGCCATTGCGGCCGCGGGCGGGGTGATGCACCCTGTCGAACATGGCGCTGAAGTCGAACTCGTGCCCGTCTGCGACGCCGATATCCATGTACTGACCGAGGCCGCCGCGATATTCCCCCGCGCCGCCGGAATCGGGTCTCAGTTCCTTTCGCCACACGATAACCGGCCCGGTGTGTTCGGTCGCTTCGACCGGCATCGTCATGACGCCGGAGGGGAACGCGGTGGCGTTCATTCCGTCGAACCGCGGGCGCGCGCCGGAGCCACCGCTGTTGAACATGAGGACTTCGGCCCGCTGGCCGCCCGGATCGTTGCGGTCGGAGCGCGGACGAATGCTGAGCTGGAAGTTGCAGAGGGCGCCGGCGCCCTCCGCCGGCACGCCGTCCGGCAGGATCTGGTCGAGTGCACCCAGCACGACGTCCGGGATCATGTGGCCGATGACGTGGCGCAGCGCCACCGGCGCCGGATGGGTGGCATTGAGGATCGAACCTTCGGGAGCGGTAATCCTGAACGGTGCCAGCGAGGCGGCATTGTTCGGGATGTCCGGCGCGATCGCGCATTTGAGCCCGTAACAGGCATAGGCCTTGGTATAGACCAGCGGGACGTTGATTCCCTTGCGGGCGACCGGCGAGGTGCCGGCGAAGTCGGCCCGGATGCAATCCTCCTCGACATCGAGCCGGACGGCGAGCCGGATCGGTTCGTCGTAGCCGTCGATGGTCATGTCGTTGACCGCGCTGGTACGCGGCAACGCCGCGATCCGCTCCACCGTCGCCCGATAGCTGTGGTCGAGGATGAAGGTGGAAATGTCCTCGAGGTCGTCCAGCCCGAATTCGTCGAGCATGTCCACGAGCCTGCGATGGCCGGTCTCGTTGCAGGCGGCGAGCGCATACATGTCGCCCACCACCTGGTCGGCCTCGCGGACATTGTTGCGAACGATCCGGATCAGCCCGCGGTCGACCTCGCCGCGCTCGGCGAACTTCATGATCGGGATCCGCAGGCCTTCCTCGTAGACCGAATCCGCATCGGCGCTGAACCCGCGGCCGCCGATGTCGACCACGTGGGCCGTGCAGGCGAAGTATCCGACCAGCTGGCCATTGTGGAACGACGGCTTCACCACCGTCACGTCATGCAGGTGTCCGGTCCCCATCCATGGGTCGTTGGTGATGTAGATGTCGCCGTCGTACATGTTGGCGACGCCGATCTCGCGGATGAAGTGGGCGACCGATTCCGCCATCGCATTCACGTGCCCGGGGGTTCCGGTGACGGCCTGCGCCAGCATCCGCCCTTCGACGTCGTAGACTCCCGCCGACAGATCGCCTGCTTCGCGCACCGAGGTCGAGAACGCGGTTCGGACCAGCGCCTTGGCCTGTTCCTCGACCACCGAGATCAGCCGGTTCCACATGATCTGGCGGGCAATCGGGTCGATGCGCTTGCTCACTGTGCCGCCTCCTCCCGTGGATCGCGGAGCGATGCCGCCGGCCGCTCCCGCGTCACGTCCAGGGTGCCGTCCGGCTGCAGTGTCACGCGGAAACCGGTCGGCAGGATGGTCGACGTCTCGCGCTCGGTGATCACCGCCGGTCCGGCGAGGCTGTCGCCTGCCGCCAGGCGGTCGCGTGCGCTCACCCTGGCCTCGACCATAGACGAGGTCGCGGCATCGAACATGCTGCGGGTCCCCTCGGTTACAGCGTCCCGTCCTGCCTGCAGCGGTTCGATCCGTTCGGCCGGCGGCTGCGGCGTGGTGGCTTTCACCGACCAGCTCGCGACCTCGATGTCCAGTCCCTCCACTACGCGGCGGAACAGCGTGCGGTAGGCCGCCTCGAACAGGTCCCGGTACCGGCCTGCCTCCGGTGCGTCGGCGTCGCTCGGGTCGAGGTCGACGGGAACTTCCCACCCCTGCCCGGTGTAGCGCACGAAGATCTTGTACTCGTGGCGGATATCCGCGTTCGGATCGCAGGTGCGCACGAAGTCGGTCGCCTCCTGCTTCAGTTCCGCGAAGACGCGGGCGGCCTCTGCCGGGTCGAACGCGGATAGGCGCATGTAGACGCTGCGCGTCGCCTCGAAGCTGAACGGCGCCTTGAGGAAGCCGATCGCCGAGCCGACGCCGGCGCCTTCCGGAACCAGCAGCCGGGTGATGCCGAGCTTCTCGCACAACCGGCCGGCGTGCAGCGGCGCCGCCCCGCCGAACGCGATCATGGTGTAGGTGGAGAGATCCTCACCGCTTTCGACGGCGTGGACCCGCGCCGCGTTGGCCATGTTCTCGTCGACAACTTCCGAGATGCCATGGGCGGCGGTGGTCAAATCGAGGCCGAGCGGTGCGCCGACGGCGGCGTCGAGCGCCTGTTCGGCGGCGGTGATCGACAGCCGGATGGAGCCGCCGGCAAACGCGTCCGGGTCCAGCCGGCCGAGGATCAGGTCGGCGTCGGTCACCGCTGGCCTCGCGCCGCCGCGCTGGTAGCAGGCGGGGCCGGGTTCTGAGCCGGCACTTTCCGGCCCCACCCGGATCTGGTTCAGGGCGTCGACGCGGGCGAGCGACCCGCCACCGGCGCCGATCTCCACCATGTCGATGACCGGGATGGAGATCGGCATGCCGGAGCCCTTCTTGAAGCGATAGCTACGGGCGACCTCGAATACCTGCGCCGTGCGCGGCGTATGATCGCGTATCAGGCAGATCTTGGCCGTCGTGCCGCCCATGTCGAACGACACCACGCGGTCGAGGCCGTAGCTACGGGCGATATGGGCGGCGAAGATGGCACCTCCCGCCGGCCCCGATTCCACCAGCCGAACCGGAAACTCCCGGGCGCTGTCGAGCGATATGAGGCCGCCGCCCGAGTGCATGAGGAATACCGGGCAATCGAGGCCCGCCTCGGCGAGTCGCTGTCCGAGGCGTGCGAGATAGGCGCTCATCAGCGGCTTGACGTAGGCGTTGGCGCAGACGGTGGTGAAGCGTTCGTACTCCCGCATTTGCGGCGACACCTCGCAGGACAGCGAGATCGACAGGTCCGGCCTCGCGGCGAGGAGAACGTCGCGGAGGAGGCGTTCGTGTGCGCCGTTGGCGTAGGAATGGAGGAGGCCGACGGCGACGCTCTGGTAGCCGCCGGCGCCGATCCGCTCGGCCAGCCGCTCGGCCTCCGCGCGGTTAAGGCCGATCAGCACCTTGCCTTGCGCGTTCACCCGCTCGGTGACGACGAACCGGTCGCGGCGGGCGATCAGCGGCTCCGGCAGCACCAGGTCGAGATCGTACTGCTCGAACCGGCTCTCGGTCCGCATCTCGATCACGTCGCGGAAGCCCCTGGTCGTGATGAAGGCGGTCTTCGCGCCGCGTCGTTCGATCAGGGCATTGGTGGCAAGCGTGGTGCCATGGATCACCATGGCGATCTCGCCTGGTGCCGTGCCGGCACCGGCACACACGGTCCTGATGCCTTCGATGATGGCTTCCTCGGGGGCGGCGTGGGTGGTCAGCACCTTGCTCGAGTGCAGGCGCTCGCCGACTTCCAGCACCACGTCGGTGAACGTTCCGCCGATGTCGACACCGATCCTCGGTCGCCGCCGGTCTGCATCAGAAGAGGTCATGAACCGTTCCGGCAATCGTTGAAGCTCGCGGGTTCGCGCGCGAAGCTAGCCCGGAACTCCGGTCATGGACAAGGCTGTCCATCCGCTGGCGCGGTCGCCGCTCGACGGATCATCCCAGGCCGCGGCCACGCGCCACGGCCACATGCGCCATGACTGTTCGGCATGTGGTGGCCGCGCGACCGGGAAGAGGGCCGCCCGCAACCAGGCCCGAAGCCCGGGACGGAAGCCGTTTTCCTGCCGCCGCACGGCAGGCCGACGCACCGCTTGCCATGTCCCGGCTTCGGCTTTAGTAGTTGCAGGCCTCCCGGTGGCGGCGTCGGGCGCTTGCGCAATTGCACCCGGTCACCCATATCCGCCACCTGAGCGCCCGTAGCTCAATTGGATAGAGCGTCTGACTACGGATCAGGAGGTTGGGGGTTCGAGTCCTCCCGGGCGCGCCATCTCGCTTTTGGGGGGTGGAAAATCACCTAATATCCTGAATGGAAAGGATAAATTAGGTGTTCGAAGTCCTTCGATCCGGCTGTATGCCAAAGGCTCCAGAAAAGCCAGTCTGAGGACGGTTTTCTTGCCGATCAAATCGGCGTTTTTCCAGATTTTCCAAGGACTTGATAGAAAATGGAGTGCGTGTTCGAACGACTCCTCCCAGGTCAGGCGCGGTTTGCCGTTTGCGGCGAGCTTTTCCTCGGCTAGAGCCTTTTCCCGCTCCAGCTTCGTGATGCGCTTCTCAAACGCGGCAATCACCGCAGAGCTATCGGTCTCAACCATGCGGTCGAGCGCCGTCTCGATCTTCTTTTCGATCTCGATGACGTTCGCCTTGAGATGCTTCGTCGCCTGCTTCGCCTGCGCAAGGCGCATATCCCAGGCATCCTTGAACATGGCCTTTGCCAGCTTGAACAGGTTCTCCGACGGTTCCAGACGCTCCAGAAGCCCCTCGAACGAGCTTTCCAGCTCTTCGCGCTTGATCGACTTGCGGTAGCTCTCGCAGCCCTTGGTCGGGCAGAGATAATACGGGTATTTCTGATTCTTGCCCTGCGACCAGCAGGCCGTCAGCGGCTTCTGGCAATCATCGCAGAGGATGAAGCCGCGCAGCGGGAAGTCTGCGTTGATATCCTTGCGCGCCGGAGCCTTGGCCGTGCCTTTGAGGCGCGCCTGTATCTTCTCGAAGGTCTCGAAGCTGATAAGCCCCTCATGCTTGCCCTTGCGGAGCGACACGCCCCATCCGGGGGATTCAATATACCCGGCATAGACGACGCGCGTCAGCATGTCGGTGATGCGCTGATTGCGGATTTCGCCGTTCGGCAAATCTTTCGGGAAAGAGGGCTGGCGCTCCAGGAAGCGCTTCACCTCGACCTGTGTCTCGAAGCGCCCGGAGGCATAGCC
>CAZSNL010000159.1:0-5608 GCA_964608275.1 uncultured Hyphomicrobiales bacterium
CTGATGGGCTTCGGGCACCGCGTCTACAAGAACTACGATCCGCGCGCCAAGGTCATGCAGAAGACCTGCCATGAGGTGCTGGCCGAACTCGGGGTCAACGACGACCCGTTGCTCGACGTGGCCATGGAGCTGGAGCGGATTGCGCTGCAGGACGAGTACTTCATCGAGAAGAAGCTGTATCCGAACATCGACTTCTATTCGGGCATCACCCTCAAGGCGCTCGGCTTCCCGACCACCATGTTCACGGTGCTGTTCGCGCTGGCGCGTACCGTTGGCTGGATCGCCCAGTGGAAGGAGATGATCGAGGATCCCAACCAGAAGATCGGCCGGCCGCGGCAGCTCTACACGGGCCCGGTCCAGCGCGATTACGTGCCGATGCACCAGCGATAGGTGTCGGCACGCCGGCTCGCCGGCAACGCTACCTACGCGCGATCCGACCTATGCGTCGGCGATCATGGCGCTGATCTCGGCCTCCGCGACCAGCGTCCCATCGACCCGCGCCTCGCCCTTGTACTTCCAGACGTTGGCGCGCTTGCGCAAGAGTTGCACCGGAAACCGCACGGTATCGCCCGGCACCACCGGACGGCGGAAGCGGGCCTTGTCGATGGTCATGAAGTAGACGAGCTTGCCGCCCCGGGCGGTGCCGCGGTGATGAATGACCAGGCCGCCGGCGGTCTGGGCCATGGCCTCGATCATCAGGACGCCGGGCATCACCGGGTTGCCGGGAAAGTGCCCGGCGAAGAACGGCTCGTTTATGGTGACGTTCTTGATGCCGACGGCAGAAATGTCGGCATTCATCTCGACGATCCTGTCGATCATCAGGAACGGATAACGGTGCGGCAGAAGTTCCATTATCCGGGAAATGTCGGCTGTCTCGAGTTGCCGTGTATGCACGAGTTCAGCCATTTCGCCTGGTTCCGGAGTACCTTTCTGCGGGCGAGTACTTCCGTCTAACATAGTCCGCTGACCACCTCAAAGTAGAAAGCCCGTAAAGGCCGCCGCTGCCGGCGCGGCGGCGCACCAGTCGACGATCAGAACCGGGCTCCCGCGCTGAAGTGGAAGATCTGGGTTTCGTCGTAATCTTCCTTCAGGACTGCATAGGCGAAATCGAAACGCAGCGGACCAAGCGGGGAATCCCAGAGCAGGCTTGCGCCAGCCGACAGCCGCAGGTCGGCCGTGTCCTTGATGCGGCGACGAAGCCCTGGCGCCACTCCGGGTCCGACCCGGGTCTCTTCCGGCGCATCGAAGACGGTACCGAAATCCGAGAAGATGGCGCCGCGGATGCCGAAGTCCTCGGGCAGGCCGAGCGGGAAGCTGAGCTCGACCGTGCCGATGGCATAGGCCTGACCGCCGATGGCGTCATCGTTGTTGCGCACGTCGCGCGGACCGACGCCGGCGCGGGCGAAGCCGCGGAAGGTATCGCCGCCCTTGAAGAACCGGTCGAGCACCGAAACCTTCTCGTCGGGCACCAGCGAGCCGACGTAGCCGGCCGTGCCGCGGCCCATGAAAACGATCCCCTCCCAGATGGTGTGGAAGTAGGTCGCGACCGCCTGCACCCGCCAGAACTGGTCGTCGCCGCCGACTGCGATCTCGTCATCCAAGGTGAACCGGAAGCCCTGGGTCGGGCTGAGCGGATTGTCGAGCGTATCGTAGATCAGCGTGAAGCCGACCAGCGGGATATTGGAGGCTCCCTCGGCGGAGCGAATGACCGGCGACGCCTTGGAGTCGATGTTCTTGATGTCGCGATGCGTGAAGCTGGTCTTGGTTATGAGGCTGAGGTTCTCGGACAGCGGAAAGCCGAAGCGGACGCCGGCACCGGCCTGGCGGCTGTCGAACGATGCCTCGTCCTGGAAGTCGGTCTCGGTCGCAAACGCGTCGATGCCGAACTGGATCCGCCGGCCGAGGAAGTACGGCTCGGTGAAGCTGAAATCGATGAGCTGGCGGCGGAAGCTCGCTGCCGTCTGCAGCCGGACCATCTGGCCGCGCCCGAGCAGGTTGCGCTCGGTGAGCGTGATGCTGCCGATGAGGGCTTCAGACGTCGAGTAGCCGGCGCCGAACGAGAGCTGGCCGGTGGACTTCTCCTCGACCCTGACGATCAGGTTGACCCGGTCGGGGGCGGAGCCACGCTGTTCATCGATCTCCACCTTGTGGAAGAAGTCGAGCGCGGTGATGCGCCGCCGTGCCCGGTCGACGAGGACGCGATTGTAGGCATCGCCCTCCGACAGCCGGATCTCACGGCGGATCACCCGGTCAAGCGTGCGGACGTTGCCGACGATGTCGATCCGTTCGATGTAGACGCGCGGGCCTTCCTGGATCTCGTAGGTGATCGAGATCGTGCGGTTCTCGGCATCGCGTTCGGCGCGCGGCCGCACCTGGGCGAACGCATAGCCCAGCTTGCCGGCTTCGAGGGTGATCTGCTCGACCGACTTGTCGACCTTGGTGGCATCGTAGACGTCGCCTTCCTCGGTGCGGACGACCGCCATCAGCCGGCTCGGATCGAGCGAGGTCTGGCTCGCATCAACGGTGATGGTGCCGAACCGGTACTGCTCGCCCTCGTCCACCGTGAAGGTGACGAAGAAGCTCTCGCCGTCGCGGGCGAGTTCGGCCGTCGCCGACAGGACGCGGAAGTCGGCATAGCCGTGTTCAAGATAGTGGCGGCGCAGGAGCTCGCGGTCGAAGTTCAGGCGATCCGGATCATAGTTGTCGCTCGCGGTCAGGATCTTCCACCACCGGCTTTCGGCGGTGGCAACCACACTGCGCAACTGGGAATCGCTGAACGCCCGGTTGCCGATGAAGTTGATCCGCTCGATCCGGGTGACATCGCCTTCGTCGATCTCGAACACGAGGTCAACGCGGTTCTGCGGCAGGCGGATGATCTTCGGCTCGACGCGGGCGGTGAAGTGGCCGGACCGCCGGTACAGCGACACCACCCGCTGGACATCGCTCTGCACCCTGGCGCGGGTGAACACGGTACGCGGCCGAAGCTCGATCTCCTTCAGCAACGCCTCGTCGGTGAGCTCGGAGTTGCCCTCGAAGTTCACCCGGTTGATGATCGGGTTCTCCTCGACCTGGACGACGAGGTTGGAGCCCTGGCGGATGATCTGCACGTCGGCGAACAGGCCGGTGCGGAACAGCGCCTTCAGGGAATCGTCGATCTTGGACGGCGAAAACGGATCGCCCGGCTGGATCTGCAGATAGGACCGTACCGTCTCGGCCTCGATGCGCTGGTTGCCACGCACCAGCACCTGGGCGACGCTCCCCGACTGCGCCCGCCCGGTTTCGACTGTCGACAGGATCGTTGCCGCCGACAGGAAAAGCACGAAGAGAAGTGTGGCGTTCCCTACGCGAAAACTCATCAAGACGTCACCCGCTCGTTACGCCGCCCCTACGACGTCAACCGATTCCTACTTACGATGTTTCGGACCGGTTGAAAACCGAATTTGCCTGAAACAACCGCAGCTTGGCCTCAGAAGATTTCCAGATGGACCAGATCGTTCCATGTGGCGAACAGCGTCAGCATCAACACCAGGGCCAGCCCCAGCCTGAACCCGATGTCCTGAACGGTCTCGCTCAGCGGCTTTCCCCTGATCGCCTCGATCAGGTAGTACAACAGATGGCCACCATCCAGCATCGGTATCGGAAAGAGATTAATAAGCCCGATACTGACCGACAGGACCGCGGCCAGATTCACCAGCGCCGTCAGACTGACAGTGGCCACCTGACCCGAAACCTGGGCGATTCGCAACGGACCTCCCAGCTGGTCGGCCGCCTGGTAGCCCATGACGACGCCGTAGAGATAGACCATGGTGCGGTCGACCACGAACCAGGTCTCCTCCACCCCCATCCACAGTGCGGTCAGCGGTCCGTAGCGCTCGACCGTGACATCACCCTCGAAGTTCCTGGTAATGCCGAGCAGGCCGACACGGTGTGTATTGCCGAACCGGTCGGTAATCTCCTGCTCCTTGGGGACGGCGGTGAGCGTGACCAGCTTGCCGTCGCGCTCGACCTCGATTTGCAGCGTCTCGCCGGCGCTGATGCTGACGATCCGCTGCATCTCTGAAAAGGACTCAATCGCCTCCCCGTCAATCCGCTTGACCACGTCGCCGATCATGAAGCCGGCGGCCTCGGCCGCGCTTCCGGCCTGGATGTCGTCGACCCTCGCGGTCGTCACGTGCCGGCCGACGAACATGAAGATCAGGGCGAATATGACGATGGCGAGGATGAAATTCGCGATCGGCCCGGCGGCGACCACGGCGGCGCGCTTGCCGACCGGTTTGTGGTGGAAGCTCTCCTCGATGCTGCGGGAATCGAGCTCCCGGAGCCCGTCGCGATCGGGGGTGCTGGCGACCCCCTCGTCGCCGAAAAACTTTACATAACCGCCGAGCGGGACCCACGAGAACTTCCAGCGGGTGCCACGACGGTCGGTGTAGCCGAAGATCTCCGGGCCGAAGCCAACCGAAAACACCTCGACCCGAACGCCGCACCAGCGCGCGACCAGGAAATGGCCGAGTTCGTGGAAGAACACGATGACGGTGAGCACGAACAGGAACGGCACTGCGTAGGACAGGAACGCACCGATACCGCCGGAAAAATCCGCAATCAGATCCATATCCGCTTTCGTTCCCTGATCGGCGACGCGGCCGCCCGCCGCTCATACCGTCCCGCAAGTTCCGGCGCAAGGGACAGACACCTTTGCTCGCGAATTGATGACATGGGTTTACGGTATTGTTATGGCCGCGATCTCCGCCGCGACCCTGCGCCCGTACCGGTCTGCGGCCAATACCTCATCCAGGTCCGCCGGTTCCGCCGTCATCGACTCGCCCGCGGCGCGTTCCAGCGTTTGCGCAACCACCCTGACAATGTCGGTGAACCCCAGCTGCCCGTTCAGGAACCCGTGCACGGCGACCTCGTTGGCCGCGTTCAACACGGTTGGTGCCGCTCCCGCCGTCGCCAGCGCGTCGCGGCAGAGTGTCACGGCGGGGAAGCGCGCCTCGTCCACCGGCTCGAACGTCAGTTGCGCGAGCTCCTCGAGCCTGAGGCGCGCAGCCGGCCCCGGCATCCGCTCCGGCCATGCTAGCGCATATGCGATGGGCGTACGCATGTCCGGGGCGCCGAGCTGGGCAAGTACGGAACCGTCACAGTATTCCACCATACTGTGGATGATCGACTGCGGGTGGACCAGCACGGTCAGCTGATCCGCCGATACCGGAAAAAGATGGAAGGCCTCGATCAGTTCCAGCCCCTTGTTCATCATGGTCGCGGAGTCGATCGTGATCTTCGGTCCCATGCTCCAGTTGGGGTGCATCAGGGCACGGGCCGGCGTCGCGGCAGCTATCTGTTCCGCAGTCCAGGTACGGAATGGCCCGCCGGAGGCAGTCAGGATGATGCGATCGATCTGTTCCGCATGGTCGGGGTTGAGCACCTGGAAGACCGCGCTGTGTTCGGAATCGACCGGCAGAAGGGTGGAACCGGAACGCTCCACTTCCCGTGTGAAGAGGCCGCCCGCGCAGACGAGGCATTCCTTGTTGGCAAGCGCCACCGGCGTCCCGGACCGTACAGCGGCCAAGGTCGGTTCGAGGCCGGCGGCGCCGACGATCGCCGCCATCAC
>CAZSNL010000160.1:0-5601 GCA_964608275.1 uncultured Hyphomicrobiales bacterium
CGCCCGGCCCGGGCGAGCTCGGCATAGGCGGTGCCCGGCTCGATGGTCAGCTGGTAGAGCGACAGGTGGCCACCGGCGACCGCGAGCGCGCGCCCCAGTTCGTCCCGCCACTCCCCGGGCGCCTGGCCGGGGCGGGCATAGATCAGGTCGAACGACGTGCGCTCGAACCGGCGCGCCGCCTCGGCGTAGGCGGCGAGCGCCTCGGCGACGGTGTGCTGCCGCCCCAGCCGTGCGAGCGCCCGATCATCGAGCGCCTGGACGCCGACCGACAGCCGGTTGACGCCCGCCGCCCGGTAGCCGGCGAAGGCGGCGGCCTCGGCGCTGGTCGGGTTGCATTCGAGCGTGACTTCCACGTCCGCGGCCACCGTCCAGCAGCGGCCGATGGCGTCGAGCACCGTGGCGACGGTGCGCGGCTGCATCAGCGACGGCGTGCCGCCGCCGAAGAAGACCGTCGACACGGTGCGCCCGGGCGTCCGCGCCGCCAGCAGGGCGAGCTCGCGCACAAGTGCGTCGGCGTAGCGTCCCTGGTCGACGCCGGCGTGGCGGACATGGGAATTGAAGTCGCAGTACGGGCATTTGGCGCGGCAGAACGGCCAGTGCACGTAGACGCCGAAGCCCGGGTCGTCGCCGGCTGCGGGTGTGGAGCCTGGCGCGGTGTCAGCCAAGGCAGGCCTCGGCGAGCTTGCGGAATGCCCGTGCGCGGTGGGAAATCTCGTGCTTCCGCGCCGGTTCCAGCTCGCCGAAGGTCATGGTGCAGCCGTCGGCGACGAACATCGGGTCGTAGCCGAAGCCCCTGGTGCCGCGCGGCGGCCACACCAGCGTGCCGCGCACCTGGCCGAAAAATTCCTCGATGTGGCCGTCGGGCCAGGCCAGCGCGAGCGCGCAGACGAAACGTGCCCGCCGGTCCGGTTCGCCGGTCTCGCGCGCCGCCCTGGCGAGTTCGTCCTCGACCCGCTGCATGGCGGCGGTGAAGTCGCGGCCGTTGCCTGCCCAGCGCGCCGAGTAGATGCCGGGCGCGCCGTCGAGGGCGTCGACCGCGAGACCCGAATCGTCGGCAAGCGCCGGCAGCCCGGCCGCCTTGGCGGCGGCATGCGCCTTGAGCGCGGCATTCTCGGCGAACGTCGACCCGGTCTCCTCCGGCTCGGCGAGCCCGAGCTCGGCCGCCGACACCACATCGATGGCGTGGGGGCGCACCAGATCGGCGATCTCGCGCACCTTGCCGGCGTTGTGGCTGGCGACCACCAGCCTGGTGCCTGGGGCGAGCCGCCGCCTCATGCGAGCCCCCAGATGCGCGGCTCGGCGAACTCGAGGCAATTGCCGGCCGGGTCGCGGAAGTAGAGCGACCGGCCGCCCTGCGGCCATTCGAACTCCGACTCGATGGCGACCCCGTGCTCGACCAGCCTGGCCCGCCAGCGGTCGATGTCGGCGCCGGTGCAGGCAAAGCAGACGTGGCCGGCGCCGGTGGCACCGTGCGGCGGGATGGCAAGGCCGCCCGACGGCGGCACCCGCGTCACCGCCGGATCGAAGACGAGGAAAACCTGGTTGCCGCAGCGGAAGAACACGTGGCGGCCGGCCTCGCGGGCGAAGCACTCGAGCCCGAGCACGCCGCCGTAGAACCGCTCGGCGGCGTCGAGGTCGCCGGCGTAGAGGACGGTCTCGAGTATTCTCTCCACCTTCATGGCGGCGGCGCCTCCCGTCACGCGACGGCGGTGTTCTGCAGGGCGACCAGTTCGCCGATCGCCCGCCGCGCCAAGGTCATCATCTGGGCGAACGTGCCCTCGTCGAACGGGGCGCCCTCCGCGGTCGCCTGCACCTCGACCAGGCCGCCGCTTCCGGTCATCACGAAATTGGCGTCGGTCTCGGCTTCGGAGTCCTCGGCGTAGTCCAGGTCGCACACGGTGATGCCGCGCCAGATGCCGCACGAAATGGCCGCCACCCGGTCCTTCAGGGGATCGTGCTGCAGCATGTCGCGCATCCGCATCCAGCGGATGGCGTCGTGCAGCGCGACCCAGGGCCAGCGCGGCGAAGCCGCCGGTGATGGCGGCGGTGCGGGTGCCGCCGTCGGCCTGGATCACGTCGCAGTCGACGGTGATCTGCCGCTCGCCCAGCCGGTCGAGGTCGACGACGGCACGCAGGCTCCGGCCGATCAGGCGCTGGATCTCCTGGGTGCGGCCGGACAGCCGGCCGGCCGCCGCCTCGCGGCGCATGCGCTCGCCGGTCGAGCGCGGCAGCATGCCGTACTCGGCGGTGATCCAGCCGCGGCCGCCGCCGCGCAGCCACGACGGGACCTTGTCCTCGACCGTGGCCGTGCACAGGACATGGGTGTCGCCGAACCTGATGAAGCAGGAGCCTTCGGCGTGCTTGGAGACGTTGCGTTCGAGGGAAACCGCCCGGATCTCGTCCGGGTCTCGCTTAGACGGTCGTATCACGGGCGTTCGTGCCTTGCTGCTTGCGGCCTGGGTTGCGGGTGCGGCTTTCTAGCCCGAGGCCCCGCGCGGCGCAAACCCCGACCTTGCCGCACACGTTGACGCGGCCGAACACGGTACATAGATTTTCGGCGGTGTACAGGGCCCGCTCGTCAGCATTGCAGAGGCAGAGGCCAGTCGCTCAACGTGAACATGTCAGGCACACTCACCGGATTGCTTGAGCTCGACCAACGGTCCCGCGACATCTTCAAGCAGATCGTCGAGACCTACCTGGAGACCGGCGAGCCGGTCGGGTCGCGCACGCTCAGCCGCGGCCTGCCGATCTCGCTGTCGCCGGCCTCGATCCGCAACGTCATGCAGGACCTCGAGGCTGTCGGGCTCATCTATTCGCCGCACACCAGCGCCGGCCGGCTGCCGACCGAGATGGGGCTCAGGCTGTTCGTCGACGGCTTGCTGGAAATCGGCGATCTCGCCGAATCCGAGCGGCTGCAGATCGAGACCCAGATTGCCGCCTCCAACCGCCAGCAGTCGATCGAGGAGCTGCTGACCAAGGCCACCAACCTGCTGTCCGGGCTGAGCCAGTGCGCCGGCGTGGTGGTGACGCCGAAGCGCAACATGCGGCTCAAGCACCTGGAGTTCGTGCCGCTCGAGCCGACCCGGGCCCTGGTCGTGCTGGTCGGCGAGGACGGCTCGGTCGAGAACCGGGTGATCGAGATCGCGCCCGGGCTGCCACCGTCGACGCTGATGGAGGCCTCGAACTACCTCAACGCGCGCATCCAGGGCAAGACGCTGCAGGAGATCTCGCGGCTGGTGCAGGAGGAGATCGAGACCCAGCGGGCGCACCTCGACCGGCTGGCGGCCAAGGTGGTCGAGATGGGGCTTGCCACGTGGGCCGGCGAGGCGGAGGACGAGGCGGAATCCAAGACCCTCATCGTGCGCGGCCGCTCCAACCTCCTCGAGAACATCGCCGCGCTCGAGGACCTCGAGCGGATCCGCCAGCTGTTCGACGACCTGGAGACCAAGAAGGACCTGATCCATCTTCTCGGTCTCGCCGAATCGGCGGAAGGGGTGCGCATATTCATCGGCTCCGAGAACAAGCTGTTCTCGCTGTCCGGCTCGTCGCTGATCGTGTCGCCGTACCGCGATACCGAGAAGCGAATCGTCGGCGTCATCGGCGTCATCGGGCCGACGCGGCTCAATTACGCCCGCATCATCCCGATGGTCGACTACACCGCCAGGGTCATCGGACGGCTCCTGACTTGAATTTCCGGCCATGCGGGCTGATATCGGGCGGACATGACCACCCGCAGGCCGCCCATTCGCATGGATAGACGATGATCGCAGACGACGGCAGGGAACCAACCACCGAGCAGCAGACCGCGCAGGCGCCGGGCGAACCGGCGGCGGCCGACACCGCCGCCAACGACGCCGCCAACGACGGCGACGGCGGCCGCTCCGACGAGGCGGCACCGGCGGCCGAGCCGACCATCGAGACGCTCGCCGCCGAGAATGCCGAGCTCAGGGACCGGCTGCTGCGCGCGCTCGCCGACCTCGACAATGCGCGCAAGCGCGCCGAGCGCGAGCGCGAGGACGCCGCGCGCTACGGCATCGCGGCGTTCGCCCGCGACGTACTGTCGATCGGCGACAATCTCGCCCGCGCGATCGGCGCCGTCGACGACGCCACCCGCAACTCGGTCGACGAGGCGGTACGCAACCTGATCGTCGGCATCGAGATGACCGAGCGCGAGATGCTGAACGTGTTCGAACGGCACGGCATCCGCCGCATCGATCCCAGGGGCGACCGGTTCGACCCCAACCTGCACCAGGCGATGTTCGAGGTCGAACGCGCCGATGCGGCGCCGGGCACCGTGGTCGAGGTGGTCCAGCCGGGCTACGTCATCCACGAGCGGGTGCTGCGCCCGGCCATGGTCGGCGTCGCCAAAGCGCCCTCGGCGGCTGCTTCCGGCGGCAGTGGCGGCGGCCAGCAGACAGCGCCCGACCGTGCACCGTCGGAGACCGTCGGCCAGAACGTCGACCGCAGCGCCTAGGCTGCGTCACCGGCCTCCCGCGTCACCCGCCTGAGAGTCAGGTTCATGCGCCCGCCCTCCGCGAGGAGGGTCGAGGTGCCGCCGATGATCCGGTCGACACCGTGGTAGATCAGCCGCGCGGGGCCGCCGAGCACCACCGCATCGCCGGAGGCGAGCCGCACCGACCGCGTCGGGTCGCGGCGGTCGAGGCCGCCGATCCGGAACACCGCCGTGTCGCCCAGCGACAGCGACACCACCGGCGCGGCGAGATCCTGTTCGTCCTCGTCGCGGTGCAGGCCCATGCGGGCGGCGGGGTCGTAGACGTTGACGAGGCAGCATTCCGGCTCCGCCGGGTAGCCGGCAAGCTCCCGCCAGGCGGCGAGGACCGGCTCCGGGATCGGCGGCCACGGACGGCCGGTGGCGGGGTGGTCTGGCCGGTAGCGGTAGCCGGCGCGGTCGGAATACCAGCCGAGCCGGCCGGCATTGGTCATGCGGACCGAGAACGGCCGCCCGGTACGCGGCATCACCGGCCGGTAGAGCGGTGCCTCCGCGACGATCGCGCGCACGCAGTCGAGCAGCCGCTCCTGGGCCGCCCGGTCGAGATAGCCGGGGATCAGTCGAAAGCCGTCCGCAGTCATTCGCAAAGCCTTCCGCCGCGCCGTCGCCAGGCCCGGTCAGGCGGTGCCGGTCGGACCGGGCGCGGGCGTCCGCGCGCGCTTGCAGCACCAATACCCGCTCCTTATATATCGCGGCAAACGCGTAGCCATTTTTTCGAACCCAAGGAGGCTGTTCCTGATCACGGGAACCGGATCGGGGAAGCGGGTGCTCCAGCAGGGGGCCCGCGGACGGTCTGCCGAAACAAGAGGTGAGACGACATGTCAAAAATCATCGGAATCGATCTCGGGACGACCAATTCATGCGTCGCCGTCATGGAGGGGAAGGACCCCAAGGTCATCGAGAACGCCGAGGGCGCGCGCACCACGCCGTCGATGGTGGCGTTCACCGAGGACGGTGAGATCCTGGTCGGCCAGCCGGCCAAGCGCCAGGCGGTCACCAATCCCGAGAACACGTTCTTTGCCCTCAAGCGCCTGATCGGCCGCCGCTACGGCGACCCGACGGTCGAGAAGGACAAGCAGCTCGTCCCCTAC